>NZ_JACMOM010000062.1 GCF_014378035.1 Aeromicrobium sp.
CGGGACGACGACGCAGTCAGCCTCGACAGCGCGGCTGCCGAGCACGCCGACGGCTCCGCCGGCCACTGCCGCACCGGCATAGTCGTGTCCGTCGACGTGCTCCCCCGCCAGGGCTGCGAACAGCGTCCCAATTCCTGCCCCTGCTACTGCTCCGCGTGAGTCGATCGTCACGGCATCGACCAGTGCCGAGCCGTCACCGTGCAGCTCGCCACCGACGACGTCCGCCACGTCACGCAGCGACAACGCGATCATGTGTGCTCGCCGATGAGCTCGATGAGGACCTCCCGGTCGTCGAACGGATGAACCACGCCGTCGACCTCCTGGCCCCGCTCGTGTCCCTTGCCGGCGATGACGACGGTGTCGCCGAGATGAGCCATCGCGACGGCGTGGGCGATGGCTTCACGACGGCCCGGCACCTCGACGGCCAGCCCCGGCCCCACCCCTGCTCCCTCGAGCACGGCAGCCCGGATGGAGCCTGCGCGCTCGGTGCGGGGGTTGTCGTCGGTGACGATGAGCACGTCGGCGTGACGGGCCGCCGCCGCTCCCATCAACGGACGCTTGCCGTGGTCGCGGTCGCCCCCTGCGCCGAGCACCATGATGAGACGGCCTGCGGTGACCGGCCGCAGTGCCGACAGGACAGCCGTCACGGCGTCGGGCTTGTGCGCGTAGTCCACGATCGCGGTGAAGGACTGCCCCACCTCGACCCGCTCCATGCGCCCTGGGACGCCCGTGCTCGCGGCGATGCCACTGGCCAGCTCGGTGGGGTCGTACCCGGCGGAGGTGAGGGCCGCCATGACGGCCAGGGCGTTGGAGACGTTGAAGACGCCCGCCAGCGGGACTGCCAGCTCGCCAACGAACCCGTCGGGCCCGAGCAGGTCGAGGTCGGTACCGAGCCTGTGGGGTCGGATGTTGACAGCACGCCAGTCGGCCGGGCTGCCCGCTGTCGAGAAGGTCGTGACCGGCAGCGGGGTGAGCTCACGAAGTCGCCTTCCGTGGGCGTCGTCGACGTTGATGACGGCGTGGCGCGAGTGCGCGGGGGTGAACAGCGATGCCTTGGCCAGGAAGTAGTCCTCCAGGTCCTTGTGGAAGTCGAGGTGGTCCCGCCCGAGGTTCAGGAAGACCGCGACGTCGAAGAGGAAGCCGTCGACGCGCCCCTGCACGAGCGAGTGGCTCGAGACCTCCATGGCACAGAGCTCGACGGACTCCTCGCGCATCACGGCGAAGAGTGCCTGCAGCTGTGGCGCCTCGGGAGTCGTCAGCGTGGAGGCAGCGGGGACGCCGCCGATGCGGGTGCCGATCGTGCCGACGACCGCCGACACCCGATCGCCGAGCGCAGCCTCGGCAAGGTACGTCGCAGTGGTCTTGCCCTGCGTCCCGGTGATGCCGACGGTCGTGAAAGCTTCGGTCGGGTGGCCGTAGAAGGTGCTGCTCAACGAGGCGAGCTCGGCGCGCGGGTCGTCGACGACAACCACGGGCAGCTCCGTGACCAACGCAGCACCCTCGACGTCGGTCAGCACCGCGACGGCTCCGTGCTCCTGGGCGACGCTGACGAAGGCGGCACCGTGTGCGCTGGCGCCGGGCAGTGCCGCGTAGAGGTCGCCGGGACGAACGTGCGACGTGTGCAGGGCGATGCCCGTCACGACGGCCTCGGCGGACGCTGTCGAGCCGAGCTCTGCAGCCAGCTCGTCAAGGGTCCACCGAGGCGTCTCCAGCGGTCGTAAGCGCATCTCCTCAGCCACAGCTAGACCCTATCCGTACGCCGTCGTGCCGTCGTCGATCACCAGGTCTGGGCGACCTTGGGGGGCTTGGAGCCGGTGGGCGCGACGCCGAACCGCTCGAGCGCCATCGACATGATGTCGTGGAAGACCGGCCCGGCAGTCGAGCCGCCGCCCGCGCTGGCATAGGGCTTGTCCAGCACGACGTAGGTCAGGAACCGCGGCTTGTCGGCGGGCGCGAAGCCGATGAACGACACCGTGTTCTGACCGCGGATGTAGCGGCCCGTGACGGGGTTGACGCGCCACGCGGTGCCAGTCTTGCCCGCGACCCGATAGCCCTTGATGGCTGCCGCCGGGGCAGTGCCGTCGGGCGCAGTGACCGCTTCCATCATCCTGGTCACGGTTGACGCGGCGTCCTTGGAGACGACTCGTCGGCCGGGATCAGTGGGGACGGCCTTCTTCGTGCCGTCCGCGTCTTCCGTTCCGCTGACGACGGACGGACTGCACATCGTGCCGGCATTCGCGATGGCGCCGATGGCTCGCACCATCTGCAGCGCCGTCACGGAGATGCCCTGACCGAAGGCGATGGTCGCGTGATTGGCCTTGGTCCATTCGGAGCCGTTCTTCAGGAGGCCGGCGGACTCGCCCGGGAGGTTGGCCCCCGACTTCTGGCCGAAACCGAACTTGTGGAAGTAGCGGTACATCGTGTCGTCGCTCATCTGCTGCGACGCCACGATCGTGCCGAGGTTGGACGACTTCGCGATGACGCCGGCTGCCGTCAGGTGCAGTGTGCCGTGCTTCCAGTAGTCGCCGATCTTGAACTGGTCGATCGTCATGCCAGCCGGCACCACGATCGGGGTGTCGACAGCGATCTTGCCCTGGTCGGCGAGCGCGGCCATCGTGACGGGTTTCATGACGCTGCCCGGCTCGTAGACGTTCTGCACACCGCGAGACGTGGTGTTGGTGAGCGTCATGCCGCTCTCCTCGTCGGCGTTGAACGTCGGCGCCTGGGACATCTGCACGATCTGACAGGTCTTGACATCCATCGTGATGGCGACGCCCCAGTCGGAGGTCGACTCCCGTACCGCATCGGCGTGACGCTGGTCGCCGTACCACTGCAGGTCGCGGTCGATCGTCGTCCTGACGTTGTCCCCGGGCACCATCTTCTTCACGGTGCTGTCGGCCATCGGGATGCGCGCACCTGACGAGGGTGCGATCTCATACGTGCTGGAGCCGTCAACTCCGGTGAGGGTCTTGTTGTACGCCTCCTCGAGCCCGGCAGCACCCTTGCCGGCACGGTTGACGAAGCCCAGGAGATTGGCTGCGAGGCTGCCGCCCGGATAGGTCCGTAGCGTCTCCTTCTCGCTGAACACGCCTGGCAGCTCGGCCGCGGTGATCGCCTTGAGGGCCTTGCGGGCGGTCCAGGAAGGCACGTCGCGGACGAGGTAGACGAACTTGGAGTCAGAGGTCCGCAGCTTGTCGATCATGTCGAAGTAGTTGACCCGGCCACCGAGCTTCTGACGCAGGATGCGGGCGATCTGTGGGGCGTTGGCCGACGTCATGCTGGGGTCGGCGGTGAGGGTCAGTCCGTCGACGTTGGTCGCGAGCTCTACGCCGTTGCGGTCCAGTATCGACCCCCGCGGCGCTGGAAGGGTGCTCTTCGCGGTGCCGGCCTCGACCGCCATCGCGGCGTAGGCGCTGGCGTCGAGGCCCTGGATCTGGAACAGCCGTACGCCGAAGACGGCGAAGATGCCGATGACCATCGCCAGGCACACCCGAAGTCGCCGATGGTGTGCGGGCTTGTCGGCGGTCATCGCGTCACTCTCCTGATGTTGCTGCCCGGCAGGGCGGGTTCTGGCTTGCCGAGCACCTTGCCATCGGAGAGCCGGAGGAAGGCCGGGTTGACGTTCGGGACCATGCCGATCGCGATGGCCTCCCGTGCGACATGGGCAGGGCTCTGCAGCCGGCCGACGTCGCGAGCGAGCGCCTGCTGCTGTGTCTGGAGCTCCGCCGCCTGACGGTTGAGTCTCTCGACCTCGAAGGACTGACCCTGCAACACGGTGCTCATGATGATCAGACCGACCAGGCCCGCGGACAGCAGCGTGAGGACGACGACCACAAAAGGCGCTTTGCGCGCGCGACTGCGGACCGGGCGGACCAGTCGCAGTCCGGCGGCCTTGACATCGGGCAGCTGACGGGAGGCGGGTGTGCGGTTGGGGACGGCGGCCCGCGCGACCTGCGGGCTCATGCGGCAATCCGCTCGGCGACCCTCAAACGAACAGATCTCGCCCGGGGGTTTTCGACGATCTCGGCGTCCGTCGCCATCTCGGCCCCGCGGGTGACGAGGCGGAACCTGGCCTCGTGCCCCTCGGGCACGAAGGGCAGGTCACGCGGCACATCGGTCGTGGTGACTGCCGTGAAGGCCCGCTTCGTGATGCGGTCCTCGAGCGAATGGAAGGCCAGCACGACGGCCCGACCGCCCGGAGCCAACATCTCGAGTGCGTCAGGAAGGGCTCGGCGGTAGACGCCCAGCTCGTCGTTGACCTCGATGCGCAACGCCTGGAAGGTCCTCTTGGCCGGATTCCCGCCCGTACGACGCGCTGCCGCAGGGATGGAGGTGCGGATGAGGTCGACGAGACGGGCGCTGGTCGTGAAAGGCTCCCGGTCGCGGTCGGCCACGACGGCATCGGCGATGCGCTTGGCGAACTTCTCCTCGCCGTACTCCCGCAGGACCTTCGACAGCTCGCGCGACGTGTAGGTATTCAGAACATCCGCCGCTGTCATCGGGTCCTCCGGGTTCATGCGCATGTCGAGCGGCGCGTCCTGCGAATAGGCGAAGCCCCGATCGGCGAGATCCAGCTGCATCGAGGAGACGCCGAGATCGAAGAGGACTCCCGAGACGGTGGAGAGGCCTGCCTCACGGATCACGTCGGCAATCTCGTCGTACACCGCGTGCGCGTAGGTCACCCGATCGCCGAATCGCTCGAGCCGCGCCTCGGCCCGGGTCAGGGCCTCGGGATCGCGGTCGACACCGATGACGTGCAGGTCGGCGAAACGCTCGAGCATGGCCTCGGTGTGGCCACCGAGTCCAAGGGTGGCGTCGACGACGACCGGGTGATCGACGGCGATGGCCGGGGCAAGCAGGTCGAGGACGCGCTCAAGCAGGACGGGGACGTGACGCGCCTCGCTCACAGCAACCCCAGCACGAGGGCGATGACGGCGGCGATCGTGACGGACGCCCCGAGGGAGAAGCCCATGAGCACGATGCCATCGGCGACGTCGTGCCGTACGCGCCTCTTGCCCATGTTCATCCTCATCCCATTCCGTCCATCGAGGTGTTGTGTTCATCCGGATGCTGTTCGATCGTGTGTTTTGACGTTGCTGTCGTCGTGTGGCCAGATCTGCGTCCGTGCGGGTCTGACACCGGGGAAGTGATGTCAGAACCACGCGGGCACAGATCTCGCCGCGCGGCGATGGTCAGAAGATGCCGGGCATCACTTCCTCGGACATGTCCGCGAAGGGACCTTCCTGGGCGTTCGAGAAGTCCGTCCAGCGGCCGGCGTCCCAGATCTCGATGCGGTCCATCGCTCCGACGACCGTGCAGTCGCGATCGAGATGAGCCCATTCGCGGAGCACGGGAGGGACTGAGATGCGGCCCTGCTTGTCCGGAACCTCCGATGAGGCCCCAGAGAAGAACATCCGGGTGAAGTTGCGCGCCGCCTGGTTGGTGAACGGCGTGTCCCTGACACGGTCGGTGAAGGCGTTGAAGCTCTCGGTCGTCCACCCGTAGATGCAGTTCTCCTGACCGCGGGTGAGGACGATGCCGTGCTCGAGCCGAGGACGAAACTTCGCCGGAAGAAAGAGCCTGCTCTTGTCGTCGAGTCGAGGGTTGTACGTGCCGAAAAAATTTGACGCATCCGGGTTCACCTCTCTCCTCCTCGCCGCCGAACAACTGCTCCATTTCCCCCCACCATACCCCACCACTCCCCACATCGTGGGGCGTTTTCAGGATGAAAAGAATGTTTCCGGGGTTTTGCCCCACGTGCTGGGCTCAATGGAAAAGGCCGTCAGGGCAAAGAAAAACCGCCCCCGAGGGGGCGGCTGTCCAAGAAGTGGAGTGAAGTGGGGCGTTTTAGCGCTCGTCGCTGTCGCGGCGACGCTGCCAGCGCTCCTCCATACGATCGACGAAGTTGCCGCTGGGCCGGGGCGGTGATGCGGACTGCGGCTCGTCCCGGCCGCCGATGCCACGCTTCCAGGCATTCATGAACAGGTACGCGCTCGCCAGCATGGTGACGAAGCCGAACACGCCGAGCCAGGTCATGGCGGACACTGCGCCGGCGAACAGCAGCACGATGCCGCCGAGGAAGCCAAGGACCGCAAGAATGGCGACCCTACGGTTGCGGGCCAGGAACTTCGACCCGCGCAGAGTCGAGGCGAAGTCCGGGTCTTCTGCGGCCAGCGACTGCTCGAGCTGGTGCAGCAGCCTGGCCTCTTCGTCAGAGAGCGGCATGTTTGCCTCCTGTATCGGATGGTGCTGAATTCAAGTCTAAACGCGCTATTGATTGCAGACCAGCGGAAAGCGAAGTGAAGTCCGATGACGTGCGAACAAGACGCTCCAGGGCGTACAGGGCATCACGTGCGCCAGGCTCTGTGTCGACGATGGCACTGGGCACCAGATCGGCGAAGACACGCAATCCGTTGGTGGCCACAGTGACGAATCCGTGGGCTCCCAGGAGCTCCTGCACCTCCTCCAGGACGAATCGCCGAGGCCCCATCGTCTGGGTGTCCCACGTCGTCGAGGTTGTCCCGAGCAGCGTCTGCGCGGCGATGAAGTCACCGGCCAGCGCCCGTGCAGTGACTGCAGCGTTGCGGCCGGAGACGACGACACTGGCGTGGCCACCGGGTCGCAGGACAGTCGCGACCGTGGCGAGCGCCTGACCGGGATCGTCGACGTGCTCCAGCACACCGTGACAGATCACCAGATCGATCGAAGACTGCTCGACGTGGTCGAGGAGATCGGCCGCGTCACCCTGAATGCCGCGCACCGTGTGCTCGAGCCCGGCTTCGACACCTCGACGGTGCAGCGACGCGAGGGCATCAGGACTCGGGTCGACGACAGTGACGCGGTGGCCGAGGTGCGCGAGTCGCACGGCGTCGCTGCCGGTGCCTCCGCCCAGATCAAGGACGTTGAGCCCTTCGCCCGGGACAGCGTCGCTGGCGACCTCAACAGCATCGACCACGGCCTGCCACATCAACTCGGTGCGGACCGGACCCATGTCAGACATCGTGCCACAGGGGTCGCACCCGATCCCCGACAGCGTCTGGCCATGGATCCTGCCGCGCTGGTCTTCTCGAGCGGCTGGGCCAACGGCATCAATGCCTAGCCACGATCACGGTGCTGGGGCTGGTTCCTCGCGTCGCCGTGCTGTGGCGTGTCATCCAGCGCGCGTGGCGTCGAGGACGTGTCATCACCCCGTAGTCTGCGCGCATGGCGAGAGTGGTGGTCGTGGGCGGCGGATTTGCCGGCCTCTCGGCAGCGGCCAGGCTCGCGAAGCTGCGCCACGACGTCACGCTGCTGGAGTCGACCGACCGACTCGGCGGACGCCTCAACGGGACGACCATCGACGGGGCGACGTGGCAGACCGACCTCGACACGGTGACACTCCCCGGCGTCTTCCGTGACCTCTTCCGCAAGTCCGGACGACCGTTGGAGCGCGTTCTCGAGCTCACCAAGACGGAGGGTCGACGGCACGTCTTCAAGGACAAGTCGGTGCTCGACCTTCCGCTCGGCAACCGGGGCGACCAGCACGAGGCCGTGACGGCTGCCTTCGGTACCGATGAGTGGTCACCCTGGGTCGACACGTTCGCCGACACCTGGGAGGTCGTCAGACGGCTCGCCCTCGACCAGGTGTTCGCTGGCCGACCGGCGGTCGATCGCAGCACACGCAAGGCGCTCCGGCCCCGCCGCAGCCTCGCGACCCTTGCCGACAAGGACATCGATGACGAGCGCCTCCGCAAGCTGGTGCTCGACCCCGTCCGGCTCGCCGGTCATGAACGGCAGGTGACTCCCGGTTTCGTCGCCGTCAGCCACCACGTCGAGCGCAGCTTTGGACGCTGGGCCTTCGCCGGTGGCCTGCCGGCACTGGCCGTCGCCCTCGAGTCGCGGCTGAGCGAGCGCGGGGTCACCGTCGAGCTTGGCGAGTCGGCCCACGAGCTCGTGCTCGAGAATGGTTCTGTTTGCGGCGTCGTGACCGATCGACGCACCGTGCCGGCCGACATCGTGGTGTGGTGCGCGCCGACCTGGCCCGCACCGCTCCCCCGGCCGCGGGGCATGCCCGTGATTCCCGCGTCTCGCACGCTGATGACCCTCGGTGCCGAGGCTCCGACGATGCCCGACGAGATCCTGGTGCATGCCAACCCCCCGATCAGGCTGTGGTCCGGTGGTGGAGGTCGGTGGACCATCGAGCACCGCAGCGGCGAGGACCCGCTGAGGGCTCTCGTGCGGTTCGGCATCGACCTGCGGCCCTTCGTGGTCCAGCAAGCCACTCTCACCCCGAGCGACCTGGTCGGCCTCGGGCACTGGGGCTGGGCGTGGACGGGGTGGACGACGGCGCTCGAGCTGCCCGGCGTCGCGCCGAGAGGTGGCGTGTACTTCGCAGGCGCCCACGCGCATCCCGGCGGCACCCTGGAGGCGATCGGCATGGCGACGGCCGCTATCGCCGAGGCCGTCGGCCCGTCAGCC
>NZ_JACMOM010000063.1 GCF_014378035.1 Aeromicrobium sp.
CACGAGCTCCCGCCAGTCCTGATCAGCGCAGTCCTGATCAGCGCAGTCCTGATCAGCGCAGTCCTGATCAGCGCAGTCCTGATCAGCGCAGTCCTGATCAGCGCAGTCCTGGTCAGCGCAGTCCTGATCAGCGCAGTCCTGATCAGCGCGGTCCGAGCGGTGCGAATCGGCGCAGGCGAAGGCTGTTGGTCACGACGAACACGCTGCTGAAGGCCATCGTGAGCCCGGCCAGCAGGGGGTTGAGCAACCCGGCGGCGGCCAACGGGATGGCGGCGACGTTGTAGGCGAAGGCCCAGAACAGGTTGCCCTTGGTGGTCCGCAAGGTTGCCCGCGAGAGACGGACGGCGTCCACCGCGGTCGCAAGATCGCCCTTGACGAGGGTCAGGTCGGACGCCTGGATCGCCACGTCGGTTCCGGTTCCCATGGCGATGCCGAGGTCTGAACCGGCCAGGGCGGCGGCATCGTTGACCCCGTCGCCGACCATCGCGACGACCCGCCCCTCGGCCTGGAGCTCGTTGACCGCGCGCAGCTTGTCCTCGGGCGTGACCTCCGCGATGATCCTGTCGATGCCGACCTGCGCCCCCACGGCCTCGGCCACTGCACGGTTGTCGCCCGTGAGCAGCACCGGCTCGAGGCCCAGGGCCCGTAGGTCGCGGACGGCGTCGGCAGACGACGGCTTGATCGTGTCGGTCACCGTGATGGTGCCTCGGACTGCGCCGTCCCACGCGACCGCGACGGTCGTGCCGGTAGGCGGCTCGGCGACGTCCAGCCCCATGGACCGCAGCCAGGTCGGACGTCCGACGACCACCGCGCGGCCACCGACGCTGCCGGTGACCCCAAAGCCTGCGTAGTTCTCGAACTCCGTCAGGGGGTCGGGCTCGGCCAACGAGGCGACGGCGCGGGCGATGGGGTGCTCGGAGCCACTCTCGAGCGAGGCAGCCACGAGACGCAGCTCTGCGGCATCGACGCCGGGTGCGGGGTCGACCGACACGACACTCATGCGACCCGTGGTGATGGTGCCGGTCTTGTCGAGCATGATCGTGTCGATCGCCCGGGTCGACTCGAGTACCTGGGGGCCCTTGATCAGGATGCCGAGCTGCGCGCCGCGGCCCGTGCCGACCATCAGCGCGGTCGGGGTGGCGAGCCCGAGGGCGCAGGGGCACGCGATGATCAGCACGGCCACCGCCGCGGTGAAGGCGGACGTGACGGAGCTGCCGAGCAGCAGCCACGCCGCGAGCGTCCCCAGCGACAGCACGATGACGGCGGGGACGAACCACGCCGAGATGCGGTCGGCGAGGCGCTGCACATCCGCCTTGCCCTCCTGCGCCTCCTCGACGAGCCTGGCCATCTGGGCAAGCCGCGTGTCAGCGCCGACGGCGGTCGCGCGCACCACGAGTCGTCCGCCCTGGTTGATCGTCGCCCCGGTGACTGCGCTGCCCGGGGCGACCTCGACGGGGACCGACTCCCCGGTGAGCATCGCTTCGTCGACGGCGGAGGAACCTTGCTCGACCTGCCCGTCGGTGGCGATCTTCTCGCCGGGCCGGACGACGAATCGGTCGCCCTCGAGCAGGTCTGCCAGGGGGATCGTCGATTCCCGGTCGCCACGCAGGACAGTGACATCGCGTACCCCGAGATCGAGCAGGGCCCGCAGTGCGGCGCTCGACTGCATCTTGGCGTTGGCCTCGAGGTAGTGGCCGGCCAGGATGAACACGGTGACCGCACTGGCCACCTCGAGGTAGATCTCGTCGTGACCGCCGGCGCCGGCGAACCAGGTGATCTGCATCGTCATGCCGACCATGCCAGCGTCGCCGAGGAAGAGGGCCCAGAGCGACCACAGGAAGGCCGCGCCGACACCGACGCTGACGAGCGTGTCCATCGTGGCGGCGCCGTGCCTGGCGTTGACGAGGGCTGCCCGGTGGAACGGGTAGGCACCCCACACCACGACCGGCGAGGCGAGAGTGAGGGCAAGCCACTGCCAGTTGTCGAACTGCAGCGCGGGAATCATCGACAGCACGACCACGGGCAACGCGAGTGCAGCCGACACTCTGAGCCGGCGAAGCAGCGAGGCGGTGCTGTGCAGATCGTCGTGCTCTGCGTGCGAGTCGCCAGCCGCGACAGCTGGCTGTCCGGCAGGCGGGCGGACGGAGGCGGTGTAGCCGGTCTTCGCCACGGTGTCGAGCAGGGTCTGCGCCTCCACCCCCTCATCGGTCTCGACGGTGGCCTTGCCGGTGGCGTAGTTGACGGTGGCCGAGACGCCATCCAGCTTGTTCAGCTTCTTCTCGACCCGCATGGCGCACGACGTGCAGGTCATGCCGCCGATGTCGAGCCTGAGCGTGCTCACACTGGTGGCAGGTCGGCGGCGGTCGCCATGGCGTAGCCCGCCTCCTCGATCGCTCCGCTCACCCGTGCTGCGTCGAGGGGAGTGCTGCTGTCGACGGTGGCGGTCGACGTCTCGCCGACAACCAGGTCGATGTCGACACGGGTGACACCGTCGAGCGCACGGATCTCTTCGGTGACGGCGGCGACACAGTGCTCGCAGGTCATGCCGACGATGCGGTAGGTCTCGGTGGTCATGATGGTCCTCTCACGAACGGACGAGGCGGGCGATTGCCTGCGACGCTTCTCTGACCTTGATGTCGGCTTCCTCGCCGCCAGCCCGGGCGGCGTCAACGACGCAGTGCGCCAGGTGCTCGTCGAGAAGCTTGAGCGCGACCGCCTCCAGCGCCTTGGTCGTCGCGGACACCTGGGTGAGGACGTCGATGCAGTACGTGTCGTCCTCGACCATGCGTATCAGGCCACGCACCTGGCCCTCGATCCGTCGCAGCCGCTTGAGCACGGCGACCTTGTCGTCGGAGTAGCCGGGCACGACGGTGGCAGTCATCCGAGCAGCCCCTTCATCGTGGCGATCTCCTTCTCCTGCGCGGCGATGATCTTCTTGGCGAGTGCCTTGGCGTCGCTCGACGAGCCGTCCTTGATCTCTGTCTTCGCCATCGTGATGGCACCTTCGTGGTGCCTCGTCATGAGCTGCAGCCAGAGCCGGTCGAAGCCAGCTCCGGTCGCCTGACCGAGGCGGCTCATCTCCGAGCCGCCCATCATCCCGTCTGAACCCATGTCCATGTTGCCCATGCCGCCAGTCTTGACGTCCCAGTCGTCGAGCCATCCCTTCATCTGGTCGATCTCCGGGGCCTGCGCTGCCTTGATCTGCTTGGCGAGTGCTTCGACGTCCGGCGATGCGCCGGCGCCAGCGACCATGTCAGCCATCTGCACGGCCTGCTGGTGGTGGGGAACCATGTCCCGGGCAAAGGTGACGTCGGCGTCGTTGTGGTCCGAGGACCCGCCGCATGCGGCGAGCGCGAAGAATGGAAGGAGGGCGAGGAGGCTCACGAGTCGTCTCATACGCCAATGATACCCCCTAGGGGTATGAGTCACAAGCCCGAACCTAGAGTCGGGGGGTGACTGACATCCCCGGACTGGACGGCATGCTCGGCGTCGAGCACGTCGAGGCCTCCGCAGACAAGGTGGTCGTGCGTTTCACGATAGGCGATCACCACCTCCAACCCTTCGGCATTCCGCACGGCGGCGTCTACTGCGCGGTGCACGAGTCGACAGCGAGCATGGCCGGGCAGATCTGGCTGGGTGACAGGGGCATCGTGGTCGGCACGAACAACTCGACCGACTTCATCCGCCAGGCCAAGGTCGGCGACACGATCACGGTCACCGCGACGCCGATCCACCGCGGCAGGTCGCAGCAGCTGTGGCACCTCGACTCGGTCAACCAAGAGGGCAAGCTCATCTCTCAAGGGCAGGTACGCCTGGCGAACCTCGACCAGCAGGTGCCCGCCGAGCTGCTTGCGCAGTTCACCGGGATCGACCCACGCTGAACGATGGTGCGGCGCCGCCCGGCGGGAGCCGTTACGATGAGCGAAGCTGGCCGCGACTGGCGTTGAGGTGGATACCACCGGGGAGCGGCTGCAACCACGACATCGGGACCGTTCGCCTGGGCCCCACGTCAGCCGATGTTTGCTGACTGGAGGCAACCGAGAATGATGATGACCATGACACCCACCACGCCCTTCCCGGCCGAACGGCTCGAGGACAGCAATGTCCGCGTCCTGCTGCTGGAAAACATCCACCCGAACGGGGTCGAGTTCCTGCGGGGCAAAGGTTTCCAGGTCGAGACCCGCGACAGCGCGCTCAGCGAGAACGAGCTGATCGAGGCCATTGCAGGCGTCCACCTGCTCGGTATCCGGTCGACGACCTACATCACCGAGAAAGTCCTCGATGCCGCACCCGACCTGATCGCCATCGGTGCCTTCTGCATCGGCACCAACCAGATCGACCTGGCCGCCACCACGAGTCGTGGCATCGCGGTCTTCAACGCGCCGTACTCCAACACCCGCAGCGTCGTCGAGCTGGCGATCGCCGAGATCATCTCACTCGCGCGCCGCCTGCATGAAAAGTCCACCGACATGCATGCCGGCATCTGGAACAAGTCGGCAGCCGGAAGCCACGAGGTGCGCGGCCGCACACTCGGCATCGTCGGTTACGGCAACATCGGCAGCCAGCTGTCGGTCATCGCCGAGGCCCTCGGGTTCAAGGTCGTGTTCTTCGACATCGACGACAAGCTGGCCCTCGGCAACGCCCAGCGCTGCTCGACGATCGAGGAGCTGCTGCAGATCTCCGACGTCGTGACGCTGCACGTCGACGGACGCCCCGGCAACGCTGGGTTGTTCGGCGCCGACGAGATGAGCCAGATGAAGCCGCGGGCGATGTTCCTCAACCTGTCGCGTGGCATCGCGGTCGACACCGCGGCACTGCGCGAGCACCTCGAGTCCGGACACATCTCGGGCGCCGCCATCGACGTCTTCCCGGTCGAGCCCAAGCGGCAGGGCGACCCTTTCGAGTCTGATCTTCGCGGACTCAAGAACGTCATCCTCACGCCGCACGTCGGTGGGTCCACCGAGGAGGCCCAGCAGGACATCGGCCGGTTCGTGGCGTCCAAGCTGCGGGCCTATGCGTCGTTCGGCAGCACGTCGCTGAGCGTCAACATGCCGGAGATCAACCTGCCGTCCGACAGCTCGAAGCACCGGCTCGCCCTCGTGCACCGCAACGCCCCCGGCGTGCTGGCCACGATCAACGGTTTGCTCGGCGAGCACGGCGTCAACATCGAGGCGCAGTCGCTGTCGACCCGCGGTGACATCGGCTACGTGCTCACCGACGTCGCGGCCGAGGTCGGCACCGAGGTGCTGCAGGAGCTTGCGGCGCTGCCTGAGTCTGTCCGTCTCCGCCAGCTCTCCTGACCCCACCGCCGAGGAGGGGTGGGGACGCTAACCCACCGCCGAGGTGGGGGACGAGAGGGAGGTCAGCGTCTCGGCGCAGCCTGACTCGAGCTTGACGGTGGCGAGGTCGTCGCCCCGGGTCGTGCCACGGTTGATGATGACGATCGGGATCGCCCGCTTGTGGGCAGCACGGACGAACCGCAACCCTGACATGACCTGGAGCGACGATCCGAGCACGACGAGTGCCTCGGCCTCCTCGACCCATGCGTATGACTGCTCGACCCGCTCCTTCGGGACGTTCTCGCCGAAGAAGACGACATCGGGCTTGAGCTGCTCGGCGCCGCACGACTTGCACGGTGCGACGACGAAGCCGGTGGTGTCGTCGAGAATGGCGTCACCGTCGGGTGCACTGTCTGCCGTGCGCAGGTCATAACCAGGATTGAGCGCACAGAGCTGGCGGTGGAGATCGGCCCGCGGGGTCAGGTCGTGGCAGGCGAGGCAGATGACCCGGTCGATGCGGCCGTGCAGGTCGACGAGGCGGCGATGCCCGGCGCGTTCGTGCAGCCCATCGACATTCTGGGTGATGAGCCCATGGAGCTGGCCCTCGCGCTCCATCGCGGCAAGCAGGTGGTGGGTGCGATTGGGCTCGGCCGAGCTCATGCGGCCCCAGCCGACGTGCGCGCGCGCCCAGTAGCGCTGCCTGCCCTCGGGCGTCCGCACGAACTCTTGGTACGTCATCGGCGTGCGGGCAGGCGATCCTGGGCCGCGGTAGTCAGGAATGCCCGAGTCGGTGGACAGGCCGGCGCCTCCCAGCACGAGGAGGCGGCGATCGCCAAGCACCCTGCGCGTCCGCGCGATGTCGGCCGGTTCGGGTTGCCGCCACGCACGATCGTCCACGGCACCAGCGTACGTACCCCCGGTGACTCACGCTTCCCTGAACGTGGGCGCCCGTTCGACCAGCGCTGATCGGGACCGGACGCCCACGTCCTCAGCCAGCGAGCTCGATCAGCTTGCGCACGGTGTTGAGATTGCGGGCGGTGCCCGGCGTGCTGAGTGCGCGCATGACCGAGTCGGTCTTCATCTGAGGCTTCCCGGCGCCGTTGGCATAGCGGATGTGCAGGTCTGAGCCGATGACGGTCCACTCGTCATCGCCGGTGTCGAAGGCTCGCGCCCTCGCGATGGCGGCCGAGGTGGGTGTGCCGGTGAGGGAGCTGACGTAGGAGTACCGGGCCTCGACGACGGCGAACGGATGCGCCTCGAGCGCCCGCGCCAGCTCGTCGGGGGTGCGGGACATGACGTCGCGCAAGAACCCGAAGCGCTCCTCGACGGCCTGCTCGAGCGCCCGGTCGAAGGCTGACGCGCTGCCCGGCACGTCGGCGATCAGGTTACCCGAGGCGATGTAGGTCGAGACGTGTCTTGCGCCGAGATGCTGCGCGATCTCCCGCAGATCGGCCATCGGCAGGGTGGCGCCGCCGACGTTGACCGCGCGGAGAAGGACGATTCGTCGGTTCACCCGATGACCCAGCTCACGACGAAACCGTATCGCCTTCGAGCTCAGCGGGTCATGAGCATGACCAAGAAGGCGTCATGAGGCCGCTGACCACGACGGCGGCCGCGGGCCAGGCCCACGCAGATCGACCGGCCCGACGGTGTTTGGCCTCAGCTGAGGCCAGGGGTGCGTCGCGGCATGATCGCGATGGCGGCCACCATGACGAGCGAGGCCAGCCCTGCGCCGATGAACACTTCATGGATGGACGGATCGAGGATGCGAGCCGGCAGGTTCTGAAGGTCCGGGTGCGACCCACCCACCTGTCGGGCCACCGCCGCGTTGGCCACGGCACCGAACACCGCGATGCCGAGGGCGCTGCCGACCGACCGGGCGAACATCGTCGTGCCGGTGACGACGCCCCGGGTCTGCCAGTCTGCCGACGACTGCGCCGCCACCAGCACAGGCGAGGCGATGAAGCCAAGGCCGATGCCGACGACGAAGCACGCCGCAGCGAGGTGCAACACGGAGCTCTGAGGTCCGACGAGGAGCAGGAGACCGGCGCCGACGATCACGAAGGACGACCCGAAGAAGGCAGTGTCGCGGAAGCCGAAGCGGAGGTAGAGGCGTCCCGACAGGGCAGCGGCGATGGGCCAGCCCAGCGTGAGCGCGGCGACGGCGAAACCGGCCACGATCGCGCCCCTGCCGAGGACGCCCTGGGCGTACAGGGGAACGTACGACGTGAGGCCGATCAGGAGCACGCCGACGACGAGGCTCGCCGAGCTGGCGCCCACCAGGACTCGTCGGCGGAACACCCACAGCGGCAGGATCGGCTCGGCGGCGCGACGCTCGACGAGCCCGAACGCGATGATCAAGGCCGCGGCGGAGGCCAGCACCGCGATGCTCGTGGGTGAGGCCCAGGCCCACGCGACGCCGCCCTCGAGCAGGCCGAGCACCAGGAGCGAGCCGCCGGCTGCGAGCAGCAGCGCCCCGGCATAGTCGATCGAGTGCTTCTGGTGGGCGACCTTCTCGGTGAAGCGGCGTCCGAGGACCATCGCGGCTGCGAGTCCGATCGGGATGTTGACGAAGAAGATCCATCGCCACGAGAGGTAGTCGGAGAACACGCCGCCGAGGGTCGGTCCGACGACGGACGACACACCCCACACGCTGGCGAGGTAGCCCTGCACCTTGGCCCGTTCTGCCACGGAGTAGATGTCCCCGATGATGGTCTGGCCGATCGGCAGCACCGCGCCGGCCCCGAGTCCCTGGACGGCCCGGAAGATGATGAGCGAGGTCATGCTCCAGGCTGCACCGCACAGCACTGACCCGAGCAGGAAGATCGTGATGCCGAGCAGCATCATCGGTTTGCGGCCCACCAAGTCGGCGAACTTGCCGTAGAGCGGCACCGAGATCGCCTGGGTGAGCAGGTAGATCGAGAAGAGCCACGGGAACTGCGTGAAGCCGCCAAGGTCATCGACGATCGACGGCACCGCGGTGGCCAGGATCGTGGCATCGATGGCGACGAGACCCGTCGACAGCATGACTGCCAGCAAGATCGGCCCACGTGCGGATCGCAGGCCGACGGAGGCGCGGGTCGGCGAGGGGGCGGTCACATCAGGGCTTCAACCCGTTCCGGCCCGCAACGATTCCCGATCGTCAGAGCCGGGCCGCCAGCTCGGTGGCCTGTTTGATGGCGCGCTTGGCGTCCAGCTCTGCCGCGATGTCGGCGCCGCCGATGACGTGCACGGGCTTGCCGGCCGCCTCGAGCGGCGCGATCAGGTCGCGCACCGACTCCTGCCCTGTGCACAGCACGATCGTGTCGACCGCGAGCACCCGCGACTCGGCGGTGTTCTTTCCGGTCGCGATCGTGATGTGCAGGCCGTCGTCGTCGATCCGGTCGTAGGTGACGCCCTTGATCATCTCGACGCCGGAGTCCTTGAGCGTGGTGCGGTGCACCCAGCCGGACGTCTTGCCGAGGCCCTTGCCGATCTCGGTGTTCTTGCGCTGAAGCAGGAACACCTCTCGACGGGGCGGAGCCTTGATCTTCGTCCCGAGGCCGCCTCGCTCCAGCGCCGGGTCGGTGATGCCCCAGCGCTCCATCCAGTGCTCGACCGACTCGTGCGGCTCGTGCAGCAGGAACTCCGAGACGTCGAACCCGATGCCGCCAGCGCCCATGACCGCGACGCGCCGGCCGACGTTCGCCCCGTGCCGGATGACGTCCTGGTAGTTCACGACCGTGGGGTGCTCGATTCCTGGCATCGACGGGATGCGCGGCTCGACACCGGTGGCCACCACGACCTCGTCGAAACCCAACAGCTCATCTGCTGTCACCCGGGTGCCGAGGTGCAGCGTGACGCCGTTGATCTCCATGCGGCGCGAGTAGTAGCGGATCGTCTCGCTGAACTCCTCCTTGCCCGGAATGGCCATCGCGAGCCGGAACTGCCCGCCCACCTCGGGCAGCGCCTCGAACAGCTCGACGTCGTGCCCGCGCCCCGAGAGCTCGGTGGCGGCGGCGAGGCCGGCCGGCCCGGCCCCGACGACGGCGATGCGCTTGGTCGACCGGGTCGGCAGCAGGATGAGTGAGGTCTCATGGCCCGCGCGCGGGTTGATCATGCAGCTCGCCCGCTTGTTCTGGAACGTGTGGTCGAGGCAGGCCTGGTTGCACGCGATGCAGGTGTTGATCTCGTCGGCCCGGTTCTCGGCAGCCTTGGTGACGAAGTACGGGTCGGACAGCAGCGGCCGGGCCATCGACACGAGGTCAGCCTGCCCCGAGGCGATGATCTCCTCGGCGACCTCGGGGGTGTTGATGCGGTTGGACGCCACGACCGGCACCGACACCTCGGGCCGGAGCTTGGCGGTGACCCAGGAGAATGCTCCACGCGGTACCGAGGTGACGATCGTGGGGATGCGCGCCTCGTGCCAGCCGATGCCGGTGTTGAGGATCGAGACACCGGCGGTCTCGAGCTTCTTCGCGAGGTCGACGGTCTCCTCCCAGCTCTGCGCATCATCGACGAGGTCGAGCA
>NZ_JACMOM010000366.1 GCF_014378035.1 Aeromicrobium sp.
GGCTGAGTCCCCCGAAGTGGTGTAGCTCGGGCCCTTGATCGTGACCGGCTTCGTGTCGGTCACCGACGTTGAAGGGCCACCGCGTGAGGCTCTGTGAGAACCGACCAAAGTGCTCACGGAAAAGGACTCACGCGATGGCCCTAGACGATTCTGCCCTGCTCGAGATGATCGAGATGCTCCGCACCGCCGACGGCGGTGAGCTCATGCGCCGGCTGCTCGGCGGGATGCTCCAAGCCATCGTCGACGCCGAGGCCACCGTCCGCATCGGCGCCGACCGGCACGAACGCAGCGACGCCCGCACGACCCAGCGCAATGGCACCCGCGACAAGCTCGTGACGACCGCCGCCGGGGACCTGACGGTGAAGATCCCGAAGGTGCGGACCGGCTCGTTCTTTCCGGCGCTACTAGCCCCGCGGCGGCGGATCGACGTGGCCTTGCACGCGGTGGTGATGCAGGCCTACGTCGAGGGGGTGAGCACCCGCCGGGTCGATGACCTGGTCGTGGCGATGGGCGGGACCGGGATCAGCAAAAGCGAAGTCTCTCGGATCTGCGCGCAGCTCGACAGTGAGGTTGCGCTGTGGCGGACCCGGACCCTGGACCACATTGCGTTCCCCTACGTGTTCCTGGACGCGACGTACTGCAAGGCCCGCCTGGCCGGCCGGGTCGTGTCCCAGGCCGTCGTCATCGCCACCGGCGTCAGCGCCGACGGCAGACGGGAAGTGCTGGGCTGCGCGACCGGTGACAGCGAGACCGAAGCGTTCTGGACGGAGTTCCTGCGCGACCTGCGTGACCGTGGCCTCGGCGGTGTCCAGCTGGTCATCAGCGACGCCCACCGCGGCCTCGTGAACGCCATCGAGACGGTCTTCCAAGGCAGCAGCTGGCAGCGCTGCCGGGTCCACTTCATGCGCAACGTGCTGGCCAAGGTCAGCAAAGGCCACGACGAGATGGCCGCCGCGACGATCCGCACGATCTTCGCCCAACCCGGCCAGGCCGAGGTCCGCGCGCAGGTCGACCTCGTCGCCGACATGCTCCGCGGCCGCTTCCCTGCGGTCACCGACATGCTGCTCGACGCCAAGGTCGACCTCACGGCGTTCGCGGACTTCCCGCACGCCCACTGGCGCAAGATCTGGAGCACCAACCCGCTATCGAGCGGCTCAACCGCGAGGTCAAGCGCCGCACCGACGTCGTCGGGATCTTCCCCAACCCCGCCGCCCTGCTCCGACTCTCCAGCTGCGTCCTGATCGAGGCCCACGACGAATGGCAAGACAGCGACCGCCGCTACCTGTCCGAGGAGTCCATGGCGCTACTCAACCCGCCCGCCCCGACCGTCCTGGAGCCCAAGACCACCGTCCCCGACACGGCCCCGCGCAAGGAGGTCACCGCTACGGCATAATTGCTCTCACTCGCAAAGCAACACGCGACGAGCTACACCACCCCAAGGGACGCGACCTGAATTGATCGACCGGGCCGAGGAAGGCGGTGTGTCGCTGACCGGTGAGGGCGGCTTCCTCCCAGAGATGATCAAGGCGGTGCTCGAGCGGGGGCCTGAGAGCCTGTCAAGTTTTCTGTGTAAGTTCCGGTAGTTGATCTTGCCTGGGTGGTGAGGATGTCGTCGAGCAGGACGATTTCGTCGCAGGGCGGGCACCACGGCAACATCGGCGTCAGCGGCCTCGCAAGCCCTCAGCACCGCCTGACCGGCCGGGCCGACAGGCCCTCAGCACCGCAGTCAGGCGCGCCAGAACACCCCACCGGCGCGAACCAGACGTTTCCAGCGGGAACGTCGCCAACTGCAGCCGAGAACATCAGCGGCTGACAGCCACGCACCCACGATCAGCCGAATGGACCTATCGGAGCCACGCTCCTAGCCGTCCTGAGATCTAAACCATGCATCCAACAACGTTGCCGGAGGGGGTTTGAGATACAGATATCATTCATCTCATGCATAAACCTCCGTCGCCAGCAGTCGTCAGTCCGCTCTAGAACTCATCTCTGGGTCTCGGGGACT
The DNA here is from genome assembly GCF_014378035.1 of Aeromicrobium sp. Classification (GTDB taxonomy): domain Bacteria; phylum Actinomycetota; class Actinomycetes; order Propionibacteriales; family Nocardioidaceae; genus Aeromicrobium. Next base: position 2,006 of record NZ_JACMOM010000366.1, read on the forward strand.
GGAGTATTTATCGAGTACTGCCAGGAACGACTCCAAACTTGTGTCCCATCCGAGCCAAGTCGCGCGGTCTCCTACGACACGCGCCACGTTGTCGGAACTCTCGACGACGAGTCTGCGTTTAGTATTTTTCCCAGCGGCCGTCTTCCGCTGACTTTCGAATTGCGCGAATATCGCTACTCGATCTCCCTTACTAAACGAGGGCGCTCCGTCATCCTCGACGCGGACGTCGCCGATCTGACCGCCTGGAGTCACAAGCTCAATGATACTACCTTCAAAAAGTTTGCTTTTCGCGCCACGAGTGTCTGTTATCTCAAATTGGTAGCTGGTAAAGATGGACTCCGGATCGCCTTTATCCGACAGCATGGAGCTTCCCCCGTCAGTAATACGACCAACCACGACTCCGTATTGGCCATCACGGGACAATACGGTCATCAATTTTTGCTGGGGAGTCGAATTCTCCTCGCCCGCGAAAGGCACCTTCGAATCATCGCTTTGCCCAATCACACGCTCCGGAGATGATGGCCCCTGCGATAATCCGCATGCGCTTACGCTACCCGTCAATACACACGCCATTAACGCGGCAGCGTAGCGTGGAGTGCTCTTTTGCCTTACAGCCATCTGGACACCTCGCTCGGTATTAGTTAGAGACAGTTATCGACTGGGGCGACCCTCGGCCACCTGCTGGACTGCCCGCCATAGGCGAAGAAGACCCCCTCAACGTCATGTGCCCCCTCAAGCGTGCGCGTACCGCGGTAAGCGCACGCACCAAGATTATGTTCGAAATTCATATCCTGTTGCGGATGACGCAGTGCCAGAGCATGACCCAGCTCGTGCGTTGCAATGCTCTGCCAGTCCATGGTCCCCGTTGGCACAACGTAGAATCGAGTTGAGTTGACTGACCAATTGGCCGCGCTATTGTTCGTCATCTCAATTGTTGCGCCAGTGAGACGGCAAAAACTTGAACAGTCCGTAGTGTAGCGAGTTGTTCCGAGCCGAACGCCGCCGGCCGTTGTACCCAGATCCGTGACGCCCATATATACCTGCTGAGGACCTGAAACATAGCCGGCATACCCGAAGACCGGGATCCCTTGGTCGGGGTCAACCTTGCCGTTCCAATTCCCGCTTGCAGCATCGGCAGCAGAGGCCCAGCCGTAACTCGTCAAGAGCGTCGACTTCGTGAAGTTTATACTACACGGCCGTCCCGAATAATTGTATCCATTTACGCCGCGGATAGAACCACAAATTTCGCCGAACCTGTTGCGCTCAAACGCAGATCCGGCCGCGAAGTGGGCTGAGGCTCCACCGACCGGAATAAGACTGGCCGAAACAGCCACTCCTGCCGCGATCAACGAAAACCTTCTTCGCCAATAATTTGCCACTTTCCGACCTCCTGAAGACGTCTAAGCTGAGGTGGAGGCTATACGTCGTGGGATGCTCTGACCATGTCAATCATGTGACGAAATGTTGTTCGCCAGCGTGATGGGACCAACGTCTCGCCAAAGTGATGGGACCGCTTTGGGGGTCTTTTGAAGCGATGATGGGCTTGGGGCCGGTCGAGGGTCAAGCCCTACGGGCGAATCCCATGAGGTGGTGTAGCTCGGGCCATCGATCGTGACCTGGTTCGTGTCGGTCACGGACGTTGAGGGGCCACCGTGTGAGTAGCCCTGTGTCAAGCTGCTTGTTGATCACGTTTCGGTCGGCGAGTAGGCGCTGGAGGGCGTGGTGCCGGGCAGGCTCGTAAGCGGTCTTGTCCTGCCAGCAGTGCCAGATGACGTAGAGCCAAGCGGGGGCGAGGATCCGGACGGAGTGCGCGTGGTCGTGTCCGCGGTTGCATGCTTGTTGATAGATATCTTCAGCCCAAGGATTGGCGCGTCGGCTGTCACCGGTGAAGTCGCAGACGGCGTCGCGCAGCTGCTGGTTGCAGGCCCAGCGGGAGCCGACTTGGCGGCCTTTTCCGCTGGCTCGGGTACTGGGCGCGACTCCGGCCAGGCACGCCAGCGACTCGGGTGTGGGCAAGCGCGCCCGGCTGTCACCGATCTCAGCAAGCAGGCGTGCAGCCCGGACGCTCCCGGCGCGGGGCAGGCTGGTGAAGGTCTGCTGGTCTGGGTGCGCGGCAAGCTGCTCGCTGATTGTCGGCGTACGACCTCACGTGTCGGTTCGGGTACGACCTCACGTGTTGGTCTTCGGCCTCGGGATCATGGCATGGGGTCACCGCCTGGGACCAGTGCGAGGCGGTCTTTGAGGCGGTAGCTGGGGCCGTTGATGGCCGGCACGTCGCAGTGGTGCAGGAACCGGTCGAGGATGGCGGTGGCCAGGACGTCGTCGCCGAGGACTTGTCCCCATTCAGCGAAGCTCTTGTTACTGGTGATGATCATGCTGCCGCGTTCGTGGCGGCTTGGGACGAGCTGGAACACCATGTTCGCTTCGGCCCGGTCCAGCGGGAGGTAGCCGACCTCGTCGACGACGGGTACGGCTGGTCGTAGGTAGCTGGTGAGCTGGCGGTTGAAGCGGCCGGTCGCTCCCGCGTGCCGGCATGTGTCGAGATCTCGCGATGAGCGATGAGCGGTCACGCCGACGTGACTGAGGTCCCGAGGGCAGCCGAGCCGCACACCGTGGCCAAGGAACGCCTGTACGCGCAGACCTTCGGCAAATGGATGCCGATCGTCGTGCGTGGATTCGACGGTGACGTCACCTACGCCGAGGGCTTTGCTGGCCCGGGGGTCTATAAGGGCGGGGAGCCTGGCTCCCCAGTGATCGCCATGCGCGCTCTGCTGCAGCAGGAGAACCTGCGCGAGGTAGCGATGCGCCGCCCCGTCCGCTTCCTGCTGGTCGATCAAGACGAGCGGTGCACGTCCCTTCTTCGCGAGCGTCTAACCATCGCCGCGAACAACGTGCCCCCCGACCAGCTCAGACCGTAGCGGGTCAGGTCCCGCAACCGGCGGATTGGTGGTGGCGGCACGAAACTGGGCCGGATCATCTGCCGCTCCGCGACCTTGCACAACCAGACCGCGTCCAGCCGGTCGGTCTTGGGCCAGCCCGCCAGGTGTTTGACGTTTTTGGCGTTGACCAGCCACACATCCAGCCCGTGCGCCTCCAGCACGTAGAACGGCGGTTTCCAGTAGTCACTGGTCGCCTCCACTCGCTCCTGCTGCTCCACCAGCTTCTCCTCGCAAGGGACTGCTACGGGTCAGTTGACAACGGGTAGGTGGTTGGTCATGCGGCAACGGCTGCGGCCTGGTTGATGAAGGCCCGACAACGAGCCGACGCAGCGCGGCGTCCGCAGGCAGCCGCCGAGCACCGGCACCTCGCCGTACTGACGCTGCCCGCCCGCGCAGGTCGTCTACGGTTCAGGGCGGCCAGGTCCACCGGACGCATAACCGTCTCGCGGCTCCACGGTCGAAACGCCCGGGCACCGCGCATCCATAGGCGGGACCTTCGCCGGAGTTGTGCCGTCCGCACCGGGGATATGCCCCGAGGCTCACCCGATAGAGGCGGCGTCCACGACACCGTCATACGACACCGACACCTTCACATGATTGCTGATATTGGTTAGGTCGTAGCCCATGCATTCGCCCGCACGCCTGACCATCTCAAGGACGGCGCCATCTCGAGCAGCCAGCCGCTCCGCCTCTTCGAGCGTCAGTCCGACCCAATCCGACGCCTTGAGCTGGGGGTCCGCGCCGAGACCGAGCTCGTCGGTGAACGTCTCCCGGACGTCCACACCGCAGAAGGACTGGCCGGCAGGCGCACGGGCGGCAGGCTTGCCGACGGGCACCGAAGCACCGGACCCCGCCGGCACGGGGTCGCCCACCGAGACCACACCACCGCACCCTGACACCGCGAGGCAGGTCGACACCGCTCCTGCGACGGCGAGGGTTCGACGCGTGCGGGCAACTGCCCCGGCCCGGCGAACGCCCATCAGTACGCCGTCCTTACCTGCACACCGAGACGGCTCTCGGCCGCGAGTATCCCCTGGTAGTAGGTTATGCAACGTCCTTGCTGGTCGGTGTCCCCGCCCTGGACCAGCCCGTAGGCCGTGTTGGACGCGAACACCGGCCCGCCGCTGTCTCCGCGTGCCCCGCACGCATAGAGGGCACCGAGCCCCCCGACACCCGTCGAGCTCGTAGCGTTCAAGTAGGCGACCGTTCCGCAGCGAGTCTGCGAAACCGCCCCGGTGAAGCAGAGCGTCATGCCGGGCGCCGAACCGCTTCGGGCGGTGATCGGGTAGGCCTCGCCGAACTGCGTCTGAGCGTTGCCGTAATTGATTAGGGTGTTGCGCGGGTCGTAGCCCGCAGGGTTGTCGAGCCCGATCAGGCCGGCATCGCCACTCGCGTCATTGTACCGGCTGAATGTGCTGCCATTCCCTACGGCGTGCACGTAACCGTCGCTGGAGAATCTCGTATACCACTTCGCACCGTCGACCGGAGTCAGACAATGACCTGACGTCATGACGAACGACGTCCCGTCCGAGCGGATGGCGTTGAAGCCGGCGGTGCACTGGCTGTTCAACCCGTTCTGCACGGCCTGGATCAAGATGCCCGCCCTAAGGGGCGGGTCGCAGTAGGGGAAGGTGCAAGCAAAGTCGCCCCTGCGCACCGCCTTCCCACCCCGCTCGAGCTTGATGTAGGCGCTGTAGCGCCTGACGGCCGCGTCGACCTCCGGCTTCAACGGCTCGTTGCCGTCGACCTTCACTAACAGCTCGCCCGACAGGAGGTCGACCCCGGCGAGCAGAACCTCCGGGTGCCTCGACAACTGCTTCGTCAGCTGCGACTGGACTCCGTCCAAGACGCGGCGGCTGTTCGGGACCTGGACGAAGGTCGACTTGATCCCGAGCCGGCGGGACTCCTGCCCGATCCGCGCGTCGTTGCGGACCGCATGCACGGAGACGCTGGCCCCGTTCGCCTGATCGATCGATACACCTGCGTAAGTCTCGGCAAGCGCCGGCGCCAGCGACTCGTCGAGGAGAGCGACGCGCTTCTGCAGCTCGAGACGCCTCCGGGCCTCGACCTCGTCGACGCCGTACTCGTCCATGAGGAAAGAGACTTCCGGCTCGACCGCGGACGCCGGCACCGGTTCGTACGATGACCGCACCGGCGGCATCGCCGCCTCGAGGGCGTCGCCTTCACTCACTTCCCCAGTCGACGCGGCCTGAGAAGACCCTCCGGCAACGATCGTCGTGAGCGCCACGGCCATGACGACGGCACCCAGACGGAGATGAAATAGTCGCATTCGTTGAATGTAGGCCCCCGCCGCCCTGGGCGCAGCAGTATGTCGGATGTGCATCCGGGCAACCTGCGGACGTGGATCGGCTGAGTCCCCCGAAGTGGTGTAGCTCGGGCCCTTGATCGTGACCGGCTTCGTGTCGGTCACCGACGTTGAAGGGCCACCGCGTGAGGCTCTGTGAGAACCGACCAAAGTGCTCACGGAAAAGGACTCACGCGATGGCCC
>NZ_JACMOM010000367.1 GCF_014378035.1 Aeromicrobium sp.
CGAGGCAGGCGCGCCCCGGCACCCGGACCTAATGGGTCGTGACTTCACCGCCACCGGCCCGAACCAGCTGTGGGTCACGGACCTGACGTATGTGCCGACTGCTGGAATCCAAGCCTGGGCCGGGATCGCCTACGCCTACGTCTGCTTCATCATCGACGCCTGCTCACGGATGATCGTGGGCTGGCGGGTCGCGCCACACATGCGGACCACGATGGTGCTCGACGCGATCGAGATGGCGAGGTGGTCACGCGGCACGACACTGGCTGGTCTTCGGTGTCACTCCGACGACGGGAGTCAATTCATCTATCCGCTACGGCGAACGACTCGCCGAGATCGGTGCCGTCCCATCGATCGGGACCGTGGGGATTTGTACGACAACGCCCTGGCCGAGACCGTGAACGGCTACTACAAAGCCGAACTGATCCGCGGCCCTGCCCGTGAAGGCAGACCGTGGAAGACCATCGAGGACGTCGAGCTCGGCACCCTCAACTGGGTCCACTGGCACAACCACGAACGCCTCCACAGCTACCTCGACGACGTCCCACCGGCGGAGTTCGAGCAGAACCTCTACGCTACAAAACGGACCGACCAACCCTTGGTCGAAATCCAATCAACCCCCACCTCTGACCGGCGGGGACGGTCGAAACTTGGATCGAGGCTAAGGCCGCCGGATAGGTGTCCTTGGCTACTCCGCAATCTGCACGGACTGCGCGAGGTATCCCTCTTCAAGAAGGCGAACACACGGTAGGCAGAGCGCATCAGGCCGTGCCTCGGAACGGCCCAAAATTCGCTTGCGCTTGCCGGCACCGGTGGTGACTGTCTTCTGGGCTTTCCATTTTGTTGAGCCGTTTTTGAGATCGACTCGAAGGACTGAGCAGGGCACACCAGAGACGTGCTTACTGGCCAATTCGTCGACAGTAGGCCGGGAACAGCCTGCGCGGAGGCTCAATGGTGGCGATGAACAGGAGGACGGCCCCGACTGCGAGCCGTTCTCCTTGCAATCGCAGTGGGGCGTACCCCGTGGCGGAGGATAGGGGATTCGAACTGTTCTGCGCCCCCTTGCACACGGGGTCATCAATCGGCATTTTTACCCGTAAAAACAGGGAAGTCGAAGGGCCCTGTTGTGGATAACTCCATCAGGATTCATGGACCTACACGGCCGGTAGCACATGAGACTTGGCTGGAGGCGCATGCGTGCCGACGACTTTGGGTGTGGATCGCTCGTGTTGGCAGGCGTTTTCGGACGAGATTCTCGGTGTCGTCGACGGTCAACATCGTTCAATCGTTTGGGGCCTTCGACGGGTCCAGGAGAGGCGATTCGTGCGTCGTCTTCCACCAGTGCTCGCTGGCAAGATCGACGGGGGCGATCTCCCGGGTGACGGTGACGCTCCCGATGGCCTTAGCCTACGTCGAGGCGTACGCCGCCGCGCTCGTGCCAGCACGCCAAGGTGTCTCATTGGGGGATCGCCGACCCCTTGCGGGACGACGGCGGCTGGCTCCCACAACTGTGCGGACGTCGCCTGGCGGGTTCCTCGTCTGGAACGGCCGCCCGGCAGGGGACCGAATCCAGAGTCGCGCACGGGTCAATTGGATGCCGCGGCCGATTGTGCGCCACTGGTGGGGGACGAAGCGGTCGTCATCGATAACGAGTCGATCTGAGCGGTCAGGGCTTCGGAGTGGGCCTGCGCCGCCGATCACGATGACTCGACGCCCGGAGTCCAGGGCTGCGTCCAGGACCGTGGTCACTGGGGAGCTGACATCGCCTTTCGTCCCGGGAGCCGGTCTGGTGGCCAGCACGATGACGTCGTGCTCAGTTGCTATGCGGCCCATGGCCTCCGGATCGGTCGCGTCGGCAGTGGACAAGGTGAGTCCGGCGACGGTTAATGCGTTACTTCTGTTTGATCGCGAGATTCCGGAGAGGCTGTGTCCTCGGCGAGCTGCTTCCGCAGCGATGCGGAAGCCAGCCATTCCCGTTGCTCCGATGACAGCGATTCTCATGATGCTCTCCTTGTCTGTGCGGCGACCATCGCCGGCTCAATGACGCCAGGATTCGTGGTTTTGGTGGAGGCGATGGTGTGGGGCGGCTTCCGGTTCGGGGTGATTTGTCCGGCGGCGATCGCCGTCAAGGCAAGTGCGAATCCGACCATCTGCACGACGCCGAGGTTCTCCTTAAGCAGGAGTGCTCCGAGAGTCGCGGCAACCAGCGGTGAGAGAAGTCCGAGCACGGCGACCGAGGCCACTGGAAGGCGGCCGATGCCGCTGAACCACAGCGTGTAGGTGAGGAGCCCACCGACAAGCCCGAGCCATGCGTAACCGGTTAGTGCCGTGACGTCGATGGTCGTGGGAACGCCCTCGAACAGCAGCGTGATCGGCAGGAGGAACAGTCCTCCTGCGGTCAACTGCCATCCGGCCAGCCCCATCGCGGGCACCCCTGTGGCTCTACCCCATTTCTTGGTCAGGGTGACACCGAATCCCATGGAGACCGCGCTCAGCAGCCCAGCGATGACCCCGACCGCGTCGAGTGTCGCCGTGGAACGCAGTACAACGAGGGCGACACCGATGACCCCGACGATCCCCCACGATAGGCGCCACGCAGAGAATGGCTCACTCAGGATGACGACGACCAGGATGGCGACGACGAGCGGTTGCGCGGCCCCCAGCGTGGCGGCGACACCGCCGGGAAGGTGGTACGCGGCGATGAAGAGCAGGGGGAAGAAGGCGCCGATGTTCAGCACGCCCAGCACGGCAGACTTCCACCACCACGCTCCGGTGGGCAGCACGCGGGTCAGCGCGATCGCGAGCAGACCCGCGGGCAACGCTCGCATGAGCGAGGCAAACAGCGGATGCCCGGGGGGCAGCAACTCGGTCGTCACGATGTAGGTCGTTCCCCATACCGCTGGCACGATCGCCGTGAGCATCGTGATCCGGAACCTGTCCATCAAGACTCCTCAATATTGAATAGTTCGACGTTGAAGAGACTACGGTGGTAGAGTACTTACGTCAAACAGTTCAACGTTAAGAGGTCTTGTGGAGGACAGCGTCGACCGCATCGTTGCCCAGTGGGCGAGGGCGCGACCCGATGTCGATGTCACCCCGATGGGGGTGCTCGGCAGGCTCTCCCGCCTCACGCGTCTGTTCGAACGTGAGTTACAAGGGGTCTTCTCTCAGCACGGCCTGCAGTCGGGAGAGTTCGACATCCTCGCGACCCTGCGGCGCACAGACGTCGAAGGGCACGGTCTGACTGCGGGCCAGCTTGCGGACAGCGCCATGGTCACGTCGGGGGCGATCACCAACCGGCTTGACCGACTCCTCGCCAAGGGGCTCATCACTCGCGAAACGGACCCGCTTAGCCGCCGCACGATTCGCGTCGCCCTCACCCAGCGGGGGCGAGAGGTCATCGACGCGGCCCTGCAAGATCATGTCGCCAACGAAGAACGGCTGCTCTCGACGATGACACCCAGCCAACGCGGACAGCTCGAAAAGTTGCTCCGTTCCCTTCTCCACGATCGAGAGAACCAGGCTTAGCATCCGGCCGACACGACCCTGCGAGGCCCCTCGCTAATGAGGAATCGCCCACCGGTCCCGCACGGGGACCGCCTGAATTCGCCATCGTGCTGCGAGACGACGGCGTCAGCCTCGACCTCCACCACCAGCGCTGGGTCGATCAGGGCGCTCACCTGAACCATGGAACTGGCCGGGCGAATGTGGGCGAAGAACTCCCCGTGGGCGCGCCCGACCTCCTGCTACCGGCTGATGTCGGTGACGAACATCCGGGTGCGCACCACGTGCTCCAATCCAACGCCGACCTGCTCCAAGGCCACGGCGATGCGACGAATCGCCTCCCGGGTCTGCTCAGCGGGGTCATTCCCGCCGACGGCGCCACCACCCGGCTGAGCCGCGGTCGTTCCGGCCACACTGACCCAGGACCCGACGCGCACGCGCGCCGCAGCCGCGCTCGACCACCAACAGCGGGAGCACCAGACCGAGGCCGACAAGCAGCGAGCCGTCCTCGCATCCGCCGAGGGAGTACGCGCCGAGGTCACCGCCCCGCTCATCGAGCAGGCCACAACAGACGGCACCGCCTACCTCACCGCACGGGATCGGATGTGGGCAGCATCGGACGCCCATGGCACCGTGCGCGGGCTCTGCAAGCGCAGCACCGCACACACCCTGACCGCGGCCTCTGGCGAGCACCGCACCGCTGAGACGACTGCCCGGCGGCGCTGGGGCAGCCTGCCGCAGACCCCCGACAGCATCGAGCCGTGGGCCGCCACAGTGGCGCAGCGCGAGGCCGACGCCGACCCGCGCGTAACCGAGACGCGCGCTCGGGCGGACGAGGCGAGGCAGGAACGACAGCACCTCACCGGCCGACAGATGCGGGAGCGCGCGGACCTCCGCCGCCAAGTGCTCGGCAACCATAAGCCGAGCAACGCTCGGACGAACGCCGCCCGGTGGCAGAAACAGGCAGAGGCTGCGCGACGTGACCTCGCCGAGATCGAATCTCTGCCCGTCGATGAGGCTGCGCAGCTCGTCCACGCCCAGCAGGAGCAGGCGCAACGCGAGGCCGCCCAGAGCGCCGAGCGCCGGTCCCGCGCCGCTCCACGGCTACACCCGCCGACCACCCGACCACGGACCGACACCGCCCGAGCAGGGGCCGGGACTGTAGCTAGGCCGCTTGCCCGGAGGCGTCGGTCGGGGCGCAGACTCAGATGTGTCATTTGGCCGCCGGCCGGGACTATTTAATGTGATGCATTCCGCTAGAGAACAACACTTGGCCGACCTCTACGACCAATGGGCCGCCAAGGTTCACGCATACGCACTCCGCCACTGTGGAGTCGAGGGCGCCGACGACGTGGTGTCCGAGACATTCATCGTGGCGTGGCGACGCCTCGACGTCATTCCCGAGGACGCGCTGCCGTGGCTGTTGGTGGTTGCGCGCAACACGATTGCCCACCGGCGACGATCGGCCGGAAGACGCGCTCGCCTCGATGACGCGCTGGCCACCCGGTCGCCGGACCGACAGCGCACCACAGAGGAGATCGCCACGTCCCGTCTGGAGACCCTTCAGGCACTGCGGCGCCTGAGCGCAAAGGAGCGTGAAGCGGTGCTACTCATCGCGTGGGAGGGACCCACGATCAAAGCAGCCGCCGACGTGGCGGGATGTCGAGAGCGAGCCTTCCGTGCCCGGTTGACCCGGGCACGCGCCCACCTGCAGGCCGCACTCGATCCACACACCACACCCCGCCCCCATCTTCAGCCCGTAGAGGAGCCCACATCATGACCGTCGATACCCGCCTCGAAGAACTCGCCCCCGATCCTGCGCACTCCGCTGAACGGGTTGCTCTCATCCGCGCTCAGGTCCTCGCCCGCGCCGGTGCGCTTGACCACACTCCGCGGCGCCGGCCCCAGCAACGGCCGGGGCGTCGTTGGATGGTGGGTGGCGTCGTGGCTGTCGCGGCCGCCAGTGCGCTGGTGATCGGACCGACACTGATTCCCAAAGCCGACTCATTCGCGGCGAACGCCCTGACACCGCTGGCCCGTGCCGCAGAGCGCACCGACGTTCCGCCCCTGTCCGACGGTCGAGTCCTGCACCGCACCACGGAATACCGCATGACCGAGACCGCATCCGGAAAAGTCACTACCATGCAGTGGGACGAGTGGACCCTCGACGACGGAAGGTTCTACCGTCAAACCACAGTCGACGGAACGGTCGGCCCGACCGAGCATTGGGACACTCCCTCGTCGTCAGACTTCACCCCCCGTGAAATCGCCGCCCTGCCGACGGACCCAACCAGACTGCTCAAGGCCGTCGAGGGCTCCCCGCAGGCCTCCTCATACTCCGGGGGTGATCGCGCAGGAGAGCAGCGCCTGTTGGGGACGATCATCTACGGCGGCTACGCACCGACCAAGGTCTGGGCCGCCGCGATCGAGGCCTACGGCAGCTTCGACGATGTACAGGTTCGCGTCGACGAAGCGAAGAACCTGACCTTCGTCACGGAGGTTGCCAAAGGCGGGCCGCTCACGATGCTGTTCGACAGCACCACTGGGCAGTTGCTCGGTTACGACTCGACAAGCCCCCAGGACGGCGGTCGAACCGAGACCATGAAGGTGAGTCTCTCCAAGGTCGAGGACGGACTGCCCACCCGAATCGCCGACCTTGCGCAACGGCGCGGATATTAGTCTCCCGGCTGTGGTTCGAGCCGGTCGTTCAACTGTTCGGAGTCCTGGCGGTGATGAAGCACCGCGATGATCTCAACAATGTTCGCGTCGTCATGAACCCGTTACCAGAGTTGGTACGGGAAGACGGGCAGGTTCGCCCGGCGAGCGCCGCGCCGCAGTTCAGGAGACGAGTAGGGGAAGGCGGTCAGCCGTCGAGCCGTGGTGAAGAACTCGTCCACGAACCGCTCGGTCTCATGCGGCGCTTCGGTGTCGTAGTAGGCCTGCGCTCGGTAGAAGTCGCGCTGGGCGTCGGCGTTGAGGCTGACGGCGAACGTCACGCGGTTCGCCGCGACGCGACCTCGCGCTCGAACTCGTCGAGTGTCACGTAGTCGTCCGGGTTCGCGTCGGCGTCGGCGATGCGCTGGTCGATGATCGCGGCGATCTCCGGCGACACGTATCCGTCATCGAGCGAGTCGTCGATCACGGCGCGCAACTCGCGGCGTGCGGACTCATCCAGTCCAAGCACCTGCTCAAGTAGGGCGTGGTCGACCATGTTCCGTACTGTACTTGCGGGCCACGAAATTCGACGGAGAGCACAGGTCTGGGACCTGATTCGGCGCGATGTGGGTTCGTCGATGAGGTCTTCGCTGTGAGCTAGACACGTTGCCAGAGTCGGTCGACTGGCATGACGTGGATGCGGTCGTCGTAGCCGGAGTACGAGCGCGTTCCCGTAATGAAGCCGATACCCGCGATGAACCGGTCGCCGAGAGCATCACGAAGTTTGCGCATGCCCTTGAAGTCGGACTTGCCAATGCTCTCGTTGGCTTTGATCTCGAAGGCGAGAACTCCACCGTCTGCGAACTCGACGACGTAGTCGACTTCGTCGTCGTCATGTGTGCGCCAGTGGCCGAGCGTGACGGGTTCGTCCAGCCAGGACGCTTGCTTGCGAAGCTCGCCGACAACGAATGTCTCGAGAAGGTTCCCGAACTCGGTGAGCGCAGTCGGTTCAAGCGTTGCAAGTTTCTCGGGGCTGATGCGCATCAGGCGCGCGGCGACTCCGGAGTCGATGACGTGCAGCTTGGGCGAGCTGACCGCCCTCTTGCGAAGGGTCTTGCCCCAAGCTGGCAGGCGCTCGATGAGGAACAGATCTTCGAGAAGCGTCGCGTAGTCCTGGAGGGTGGACAGTGAAAGGCCCAGTCCTTCGCCGGCATTCGTCAGATTTAGGACCTGCCCGGTGCGGCCGGCGAGCCTGTCGAGGAGTTTGCCCAGCGCCTCTCGCTGCTGGATTCTGGCGAGTTCGACAGCGTCACGCTCGACCGACTGACGGACGTAGTCATCGAACCACCGGTTCCGTGAGGCACCCGCTGTGCGTTTCAACGCCAGCGGAAATCCTCCGGCGCACACACGGTCGACATACTCGGCGCGCGTAGTCGTCGATGCTGGAATGGCGTCGACGGCAGCGACGGGGTTGTGGTGCAGGGATTCCAGGAGGTTCTCTTCGACGCCGCCGATCTCTCCCTGTGAGAGCGGCCAGATGGTCATTGAGTGGAGACGGCCAGTGAGCGCCTGTGCAGTCCGCGGCAGGGCGTCTTGTCGCGTTGATCCAGTCAGTACGGCCGTGCCTGGAAGAGAGCCTTGCCTGTTCAGCCTTGCCTTCAAGGCATCGAGAACGTCAATGACGTGCTGGTATTCGTCAATGCAAACCGGGGCTGGAGTCGAGACAGCGACGGTGGGATTGCTCGCTACGGCTGCCTGAACTGCTGGGTCATCCAGGTCGAGCACTGAACTGCCCGCTCGTTCTGCGAAGGCCCGCAGAACGGTTGACTTGCCTACTGACCGTGGGCCATGCAGAGCAATGACCGGTTCTTCTGACGCTCGCGATGTCAGCAGGGCGCTCAGCCTGCGATCTATGATTCCAGCTGGGAGCGCGCTCATAGTGCCAGACTAACATTGGGCGCGGCATCGGGTGGTGAATTTGAGTGGGGTTGAGCGGTGTATTTGAGAAGTATAAAGCGGTGAATCAGAGAGGCATTTGACGGTGTTTTGGAGAGAATAACCCGATTCCGTGACCAGTGCGGCGGCACCACCATATGAGACCGGGACCGAACCCTGTGAGGGTTCGATCCCGATGTTTGCGCTGTTCAGCCTGGCAGAGGATAGGAATCGAGCTGTTCTGTACGGGGTCGTGAGGCTGCGTAGAACTCATCGATGAATCGCTCCGTCTGATCGGGCGCCTCGGCGTCATACCACGCTAGAACGCGATCTCGATCCTGCCGGGCGGTCGACGTGAGATGGACGTCGTACGTCACGCCACGTGGCGGCGCGAGCGAACCTCGCGCTCATCCTCATCGAGTGTCACGTAGTCGTCCGGGTTCGCGTCGGCGTCGGCGATGCGCTGATCGATGATCGCGGCGATCTCTGGCGACACGTATCCGTCGTCGAGCGAGTCGTCAATCACAGCACGCAACTCACGGCGTGCGATTATGTGGACAATTCTGGTCTGTCAAGCCGCATGACAGGACGGATGGAGCCATTTCCGACCGTGGAGGTGTGGCCGGTCGCGGTCAGAGTGCACCGGACCATGGGTTGCGCGCGGAATGCGGCATGACCGGATGGCCGCTGCGACCGCCATGCGACAGAGTCGCGCGTTGCGTGTGCGATGCCGCGTAGCCTGTCTGCATGCGGCGCTTCGACGACGAGGACCTCACCGGTGCAGAGTTCCGCGAGTGCGACCTGAGTAGAGCCCGGCTGGTCGGCGTGGTCATGCAGGACGCTGAGATCGACGGCCTGCTCACCAATCTCGTGGTCAACGGGGTCGAGGTCACGTCGTACGTCGAGACGGAGCTCGACCGCCGCCACCCGGTGCGGTTGCTGATCCGCTCCGATGAGGCGGCCGACCTGCGAGAGGCCTGGCGGCAACTGCGGGACGACTGGGCGACGACCACCGTGCGCGTCCGGTCCATGCCCGAGAACAGCGAACATCACGGCGTCGACGGCGAGTGGTCGATGGTCGAAACCCTGCGTCACCTTGTCTTCGTGCACGACTCCTGGTTTCGGCGCTGCGTGCTCGGGCTCACCGAGCCGTTCACGGCCATGGGACTGGGTCCGCCGTTCGTCATGGACCAGGAGAACGGGCTCGACCCGTCCGCCCAACCGAGCCTCGACGAGGTGCTCGCCGTGCGCAACCGGCAGGCTTTGGAGATCGAGACGTGGCTGGCCGAGGTCACGCCTGATCAGCCCGCGCAGACCGCGCCGGTGCCCGACGACGACAGATGGCCCCCGTACGCCAAGGGGCGGGCAGTGCGGCAATGCCTCGGTACCGTGCTCAACGAGGAATGGGCTCACCACGGGTTCTGCAAACGCGACCTGGACAAACTGTCGCGTCAGGAGTCTGCATGGGGTTCATGAGCGGGATCTCACTGGGCGCTCAAAGGGTCGATTGGGAGTATCCCGACGATGCGGACTCCATTGTGCTGGCCAATCCCGACGGAAATCTGTTCTGAGTCATCGCCTGAGCCACTAGATCTTAGGGATTACGGGTTGGGGTGACACCATCGCGGCATACGCAGGAGAGTGGTTTGCTGCCCTACGTCTTGAAGCATCCACCGCGCAGGGCTACGAGAAGATCATCCGCAACCACATCAGCCCGGCGCTCGGCGACATCCGCCTCGACAAGCTCACCGCCACCAGGATTGGTCGGCACTACCGCGAGCTGGAGCGGTCGGGCAGACGCGACAAGCGCGGTTACGGCAAGCCGCTGTCGGGGAACACTGTCAACAAGGTTCATGTGGTGCTCGGAGCGATCCTCGACGCCGCACTGGACGACGGCTTGATCGCTGTAAACCCCGCGAGGAAGAAGCGCACGGTCAACGCGCCAACGGGCTCCCAGATTCGCGCGCAACGTCCCGAGATTGCGACCTGGACGGGCAGCCAGCTCAATGCGTTCCTCGTTTGGAATCGTGATGTGCTCAGCGACGACCTTTTTCCGCTGTGGCGCACCATCGCCTACACCGGAATCAGGCGCGGCGAAGCCCTTGCGCTCCGCTGGGGCGATCTGAACTTCCTGACCGGCAGGCTCGGCATCAGGAGGGCCGCCGATGTGACCACACGCAACAAAGCGAAGACCGCCAAGACGGGATCAGCACGAGTCCTCGACCTCGACGCCGAGACCCTCGCCGTGCTCAAGGCGTACAAGGTGAAGCGGGGAAGCATCTCGCTGGACCTCGCACGCGCGGATGCCTACGTGTTTGGGAACGACGCGGGCGGGATCCGTTCGCCCAACGAGGTCAGCCGGCGCTGGACCCACCGTGTCAGACGGGCGCAGGCCGAGCTCGATGAACTGCCAAGAGTCACCCTCAAGGGCCTCCGGCACACGCACACGACCTTGCTGCTCGAACTTGGAGAGCACCCGAAGGTCGTTCAAGAACGCCTTGGGCACTTCACGATCACCACGACGATGAACATCTATAGCTACGTCACCCCGACGATGCAGAAGGCCGCAGCGGATCGCTTCGCGGCGCATCTCGATGGGGCTTGGCATCTATCTCAACACATGAGCGGGGAAAGCGCCCCGACCTGGACTAAGAAAGCCCAGGCCAGGCGCACTGTACCGCTGGCGGAGGATAGGGGATTCGAACCCCTGAGAGCTTTCACTCAACCCGCTTTCCAAGCGAGCGCACTAGGCCACTATGCGAATCCTCCGCAGACGAGGCTACCGGTTGTCCCCGGCTTGGGAACAACTGGCATACCTCCG
>NZ_JACMOM010000064.1 GCF_014378035.1 Aeromicrobium sp.
GCATCGTGAGGCATCCTCTTCTCGGACCGGAAATATGGCATACCCGAGTCCGTTGGGGGACAGGGGAGTGGGGAAACTGACTGAACCTGAGGGCAGATGCTGGCGATCGTTTCGCGTTCCGCCCGTGATTGGCCGGTCGACTGCGATTGAGCCCGTGCCGCAGGTATTCGCCGTTTACAACCCAAGGAAGAGAGCACTGCCAGTCTTCGGCGGATGCTCAGAAGCGGCAGGATGAAGCGCTCCGTGACACGGTTCGAAGCGTCGATTCACGAGCACCTACATGGACCTGCTCCGCTTCGTCGAACGACGTGTGCATCCGTCCCACGCTGAGGACATCGTCGCCGACGCCTATCTCGTCACTTGGTGACGGCTGGCTGACGTGCCCACGGAGCTCGGGGATGCGCGTGCATGGCTGTACGGTGTCGCCCGCCGCACAATGATGCAGCGAGGCCGCGGTGAGCAGCGCAGGAATGCACTCTCAGTCCGGATTGCGGAGGCAACGCCGATCGTGGTTGCAGCTGCCGACGCGGACGTGCTATTTCGAACACGGCAAAGCGGGGGGCGGCGCGGGTTCCATCGCAACTACGGACAGTCCACGGGCACGCGCGGTGCCTGCCGACTCGATTGCCGGCTCGGGCGGCGAGGTCAGCGCGACGGATCACCTGGGCCTGATACGCGCAGTCGTCGGCCGCGTTGGCACCAACGTCGTCTCCGTCGTCCTCGACACCTTCGCTAAAGGCCCGGTCACGGCCACCGTCATGGGTGGGCATTTCGCGGCCTGGTGGCCCGATGAATCCATTACAGACGAATCAGAGGACCAGGCCAGCCCCGGCGACGAACTGAGCGGGATCACGGTGACTCTTAGCGACGGAACCGCCCGCAGCTTGCCCGTGGCGGAACTCCTTCGCCAGTGAATCAACGAACAAGAGACCTGCTCCGGCGCGACCTGGCGCGTCACCGGGGCAGGTCGCGGGTGACCGACACCAACCTGCGAACGTCCCAATGGTGTCGCTGGGTAGAGCCCGCGGCCGAGAAGCCGGACATCCTTGTCGTGGGTCAGTCCTCGGTCGCGGTCGGCTTTTCCTGCGTCGAATCGGCGGCGATGAACTCGCGGAGCACGCGCGCGAAGCGGTCCGGGTCGTTGAGGTGCGGGAAGTGACCCGCGCCTTCGAACAGCTCGACGCGACAGTCGGGGAGCGCGCGCTTCACGCTGAGCGCGTGCGAGGCTGGGATCATTCGGTCCTTCGAGCCCCACACGATCAGCGTCGGGATGGGTAGCGCGCCCTCCAGGTGGTCGTGAGCGCTGATGCTCTGCCCTCCTATATCGATGACGGCACGGGTGGTGGCGAGGAAGGCGCGACGACTCTCACGGTCCCCGAGCGAACTGAAGCCCCGCCAGATCGCGCCGATGTCTGCGCCGGGTCGCCAGCCAACCTTCGCCGCGCCACGACCCAATGCCTCGACACGGGAGAGGACGGGTGCGGAGGCAAGGACGCTGAGCACCTGCGCGGCGCCGGGCAGGGTTGCGGAGCGCAGGACCAAGTTCACCTCACGTCCTAGGCCGCCACTGGCAACCAGGACGAGGCGATCGACCCGCTCAGGGAAGAGGTAGAAGAACTGCATCGCGATGCCACCACCGAGCGAGTGCCCGACGAGCGTGACACGCTCGATCCCGAGGTGATCGAGGAGATCGCGCATGGCCGCGGCGTGCGCGCTGAGCGAATAGTCCCCAAGCGGCTTCGCCGACTCACCGTGACCGAAGAGGTCGGGCACGAGCACTCGGTGGTCGTCATCCATCTTGTCGACTAGGTGGGCCCACTGCCGTTGCGACCCGAGGATCCCGTGGATGAAGAGCACAACCGGGCCGGAGCCGCTGTCGACATAGGAGAGGTCGTGGCCGTGGAGCACGACGTTGTGCGGAGCCATGCGCGTCATGGTGGTCATCCTCGAAGTGGTAGTTGAACCGGGCACGCCCAAGATATCCCTGCCCGCGCCCGGAACCCAACGACGATCTAGGCTCCACCGGTGACGCCCCATCGCGGCGGTATGACGCAGGCCCTTCTGAGCCATGCTTCTGGTTCAGGGCGCGAGTGGCACCTTCCCGATTTCATGGTCGATGCTTGCCGCGACGGACTGTTGAAGCGTCCGGCTCCACGAGTCTTCAATGCCCGACGAAACCAGCGATTGAATCGCCAGCGGATACCAGTTCTGTGCCATTTGCGCTGAGTCACCGACAACGAGGCGCCCGTAGTGGCCGGTGGCGTTACGTCGCGCGTACCAAACACGCACCGCCTAGTAGAGATCTGCGGCCGGTGACACAAACGACGATTCGTCGATGTGCTTCTGGTCGAGCATTTCAGCCAAGTATCGGCCCGCGCTGCTGGCCTCGGCGGGGGCGCTGGGGTCGAGGCAGTCACCGCTCCCGGACTGCGTAGGTCAGGTGGGTTTGCCCGCTGCGTCGGCTCTGCGCGGACCTGCTCAAGGGCTACGCGGCCCGCGTCAATGCCCTCGAACAGGCGGATTCCGGAGCCGAACAGCACGGGTGACAGTGCGATCGAGAACTCGTCGATCAGGCCCGCGTTCACGTACTCCAGGATCGTTGCGCCGCCGCCCGCGATGCGGACGTCCCGGTCGCCGGCGGCCTCGCGGGCCTGGTCGAGCGCGGGCTCGATGCCGTCGTTGACGAAATGGAAGGTGGTCCCACCCGACCGCTCCCAGGCGTCACGCTTCTCGTGAGTCACGACGAACACCGGCGTGTGGAACGGCGCCTCCTCCGGCCATGCCTGCTCGCCGGCGTCGAACATGCGCTTACCCATCACGCTCGCGCCGGTACGTTCGAACGTGTCCCGCACGATGTCGTTGTCGCGCCCTTCCTCGCCGCCCTCACCGAGCTTCAGATTCTCCCGGAAGAACCGCTGCGGGAAGATCCACTGCTGCAGTTCCATCCACTGCTGCCCCATCAAGTCCTCGAGGGACTCGGGCGCGATGAACCCGTCCAGCGACATCGACACGCTAAAAAACACCTTCCCGGCCATCAGCCCGCCGTCCCCAACCGAACGATCTCGGTGACGTAGGCAGCCAGGTTGCTCAGGGTCTGCTGGCCGCCCTCGATCGCGTGGTACTTCTCGACTGCTTCGTCGCGCAGCTCCCTGGTGGGGAACACCGTGCGCATCTCGATCCGGGTCGCCGCGACGTCGGGCGCGAACGTCAGAACCGACTCGAAGGCGTTCGGGTCGTCGCGGTACTCACCGTGGAGCATCGCAATCCGCTCCGGTGGGTTGATCTCGGCCCAGGTGATCCACTCCTGGTAGTCGGTCCCATCCGGTCCGTGCATCACGAAGTCCCACTCCCCGCCGACGCGGAACTCGAACGCCGCCGTGGTGGTGGTGAACCCCTCCGGTCCCCACCACCGCGACAGGTGCTGCACCTTGGTGAACGCCTCGAACACCAGCTCCCGTGGGGCACTGATGACCCGGGTGATCACGATCTCGCGGTCGGCCGTCGTCGACTGCGCCGGCGTTCCTCGTTCTGTCGCGCTCATTCTCTACTCCTTCTGCCTTGCCTGCTTGAGGTCCTGCACGTACTCGTCCAGTCGGTCGAAGCTCTCGTTCCAGAACCGCTCAAACCCGCCAGTCCACTCGTGGACCGGCCGCAGTCCGCGGGCATCAAGGCCGTACAGGCGCTGCTTGCCTGCCTTGCGGTCCCGCACCAGCCCGACCTCCCGGAGCACCCGCAAGTGTTTGGACGCCCCCGGCTGGGTCATCCCCAGCTCCTGGGCCAACTCGGTCACCGGCCGCTCACCCGCCCGCAGCAGCACCAGGATCTCCCGGCGCTGCGGCTCAGCGATCGCGTTGAAGACGTCCGACGTCGTCGCTGCTCGTGCCATGGGTACCATCATATGCCGATATCGGCATGCGTCAAGCTTGGGAGAATCAGCCCTGATAAGAGACCGCGGCTGCTTGGGCAGCCGACGCTACGTCGCTTTTGTGAGCCTTGAGGACAAGGTCGAGGTCAAGTGGTGATGCAGAGCGGAACATTTGGGCAGTCTCTGAGCGGTGAGGCGCCGACACCGGGCGAGGGGGCCCGTCGCGGTTGAATTTCGATCAGATGCTGAGTGGAGACGCCAGCGGATGGATGAACACTTTGCGCCTCCTTTCAACGGCAAATCGGTCGAGACTCGCGATAGCGTAATGGGTGATGTCGCTGTCCGATAGCAGAACCTTGAGCGGCGACGGGCATTGCACGCTCCGGTGTTGGGCTCAGTGAACGGAGAACCCGCCGTCGACGAAGATCGCCTGCCCAGTGACGTAAGCCGAGGCGCGGCTCGCCAGGAATACCGCTGCGCCCGCGAAATCCTCGGCCCGACCGTTTCGGCCCACCATCGTGCGCGCAGCCAGCGCCGCCATCTTCTCGGGGTCAGACGACAGCCGTGCGTTGAGCGGCGTCATCACGAACCCCGGCACGAGCGTGTTGCAGGTGACGCCATACGGCGACCATGCCTCGGCCTGTGAACGGGCCAGCGACTCCAACGCCCCCTTGGATACGCCGTAGGCGCCGCTCTGGACGAACGCCCGATGCGCCTGCTGGGAGGTGATGTGAATGATCCGCC
This sequence comes from Aeromicrobium sp., assembly GCF_014378035.1. Classification (GTDB taxonomy): domain Bacteria; phylum Actinomycetota; class Actinomycetes; order Propionibacteriales; family Nocardioidaceae; genus Aeromicrobium. The sequence goes on from NZ_JACMOM010000064.1 coordinate 4,610, forward strand.
CGAAGCCCCGTTCGGCCATGCCGGGCCCGAACCGCTGTCCCAGCAGGTAGGGCGCCTCCAGGTTCACCGCCATGGTGGTGTCCCACACATCCTCGTCCAGCTCGCCCATCGTCGGCCGCAGGTTGACCCCGGCGCAATTGACGAGGATGTCGGGCTCCCCGAACGCCTCGGCTGCCTCCTCGGCCGCCGCGCGCAGACCGTCGCGGGTGCTCAGGTCGGCGCTCACCCAGGCCGCCCGGCGCCCATGGGTCGCCAAATCGCCCACCGTAGCGGCCAGCTCGGACTCCCTGCGCGCCACGACCAAGACACTCGCCCCCGCGCACGCGAGGGCCCGGGCGATGGCCCGGCCGATGCCGGCACTGCCCCCGGTCACCACCGCGACCCGGCCGTCCAGCGAGAACAGTTCGGAAAGGTAGGCCTGCGGGGTCATGCCAGCACCCTAAACGGCGCGCCCACAGCGATAGCGCGCCGGACGGCGCCATCCAGGTCCAGGTAGCTGTTCACGTTCAGTTCGAAGCGGCCTCGCGGCACCCCTCGACCTGACCCATCAGTTCAAGGCCGACGTCCCGGGTCCTGTTCAGACCACTAATGTCGCGATGAGCTTCGGGGCGCGCCGTGGCCGCGGCGGCATGAGGCCGGGGCGGCGCGAGGACCGGAAGCCCAACCTCGTGCGGCGCCCCACGACACCGCGCCCGTCGCCGACTCCGATCACCGCGAGCGGATCCCGTCCCGGCGACAGCCATAGCTGCTGGCGACACCAAGCGATCACAGAACGCCGCCACCTACCGGCAACATTCACAATCACCGGTCCCGCCAGTTCCCGTAAGCCCCGCCCGTTGCTCGACCGACAGCCAAGACCTCACCGCGCAACAGGACGGACTCACCGCCCTCGGCGTGAAGCCCAGCCGGATCTACGTCGATCACGGCTTGACCGGACGGAACCGGGACCGACCCGGACTGCGCGAAGCCCTCGCTGCTTGTCGCTCCGGTGACACACTCGTCGTCACCAAACTCGACCGCCTGGCCCGCTCCCACCCTGACGCCCGCGACATTGTCGAAGAGCTGACCGCCGCCGAGGTGAAGCTCAACATCGGCGGGTCGCTGCACGACCCCAACGACCCGATTGGGCGGTTGTTGTTCAATGTCTTGGCGATGATCGCCGAATTTGAGTCGGACCTCATCAGGATGAGGACCAGGGAGGGCATGAAGGTCGCCAAAGCAAAAGGCCGACTACGGGGCAAGTCACCAAAGCTCAGCCCCA
>NZ_JACMOM010000368.1 GCF_014378035.1 Aeromicrobium sp.
AAGCAACGACGAATCGTCACCGAGATGGGCTGCGACCTCGGACAGGGTTTCCTCTGGACAGAGCCGGTGCCTTCCGATGAGCTTCCGGCGCTGTTCCTCGCCGTTGCGTCCGACCCGTCGCTGGCGACCTAGCACCAGCAGACCTAGGACCAGCAGGCCTACCCGTGGTCAACGAGACTGCGGCGACCACGTTGGTGTGGATGACGTGATCGTGGAGACCTGTCGAAAATCGAGGCCCAGCCGGTTCAGTCCGCGCTCACCTGATGACGGAATTTGTCCCGTCCGGTGTGTAGCGACCACAGCAGCTCGGCGAGGACGTCGGGATCCTTCTCGTCATCGCCCTCGACGATCCGCCCGCCGATGATGAGCTGAGACACCTGGATGCCCTCTTCGCCGAGGACCTCGTTGAGGAGCTCGGCATACGCGGCCTGACCGGCAAACGCGACGGAGGTGCCGGTGACGTTGCGACCCGGTTTGACCGCGGAGCCGCCGTTGACGAACAAGATCGTGCCGCGGTTCTCACCGAGGAAGCGCATGCCGGGCACCACCTGGTGCACGGCGGCGACGGGGCCGTAGATGGAGAACTCGATGGGACCGACGAGGTCGGCGGGCGTGGTCTCCATGACAGGGCGCATGAAGTCCTTCTGCGGCAGAGGGCTGTACTGGAGCACCTCGATCGGGCCCAGCGTCTCAGTCACCTGCTCGAGCGCCCTGGCGATCGAAGCCGGGTCGCGCACGTCGGCGGCGAATCCTTGCGCCTGCACGCCGTCCTGGGCAAGCTCTTCCGCGAGCGCATCGAGGCGCCCTTGGTTGCGAGAGATGAGCCCGACGGTGAAGCCCTCCCTGCCGAAACGACGTGCCACGGCAGCGCCGAGGCCTTTTCCTGCTCCGATGATGGCGATAGAAGTCATAGGGGCGTCAAGGCGACAGGGGCGCGATCTATTCCGACGCGAATTCCACCGCCGCTCGGGGCGTGTGGGGATGGGGCTGGTGGGTAGCGGGTGCTGGGTGGTGTGAGGGTCGCGCTGTCCGGTGGCGTGGGACCTTTGCCGGTGCCTTCGCGGCATTACCGGTGCAACACTTGCGGTGCGGGCGCATCGGCGACCCGACCTTGCCCAGGAGCCGCATCATGGATCACCGCCCATCCACGCTCGATCCCGCCCTCGACCCGCAGCAGCTGGCGCTGATCGACGCGTATTGGCGTGCCGCCAACTACCTGTCGGTCGGCCAGATCTACCTGATGGACAACCCGCTGCTGAGGGAGCCTCTGCTCGCCGAGCACGTCAAGCCACGTCTCCTCGGCCACTGGGGGACCACGCCGGGGCTCAACCTGCTCTACGCGCACATGAATCGGGTCATCAAGGAGCGCGACCTCGATGTGGTCTACATTGCCGGCCCGGGCCACGGCGGTCCCGGGCTCGTGGCCAACGCCTACCTCGAGGGCACCTACTCAGAGGTCTATCCCGCGGTCGGACAGGACGAAGATGGCGTGCGCAGCCTGTTTCGCCAGTTCTCCTTCCCCGGCGGGATCCCCAGCCACGTGGCGCGGGAGACGCCGGGGTCGATCCACGAGGGCGGAGAGCTCGGCTACGCGCTCGTGCACGCCTACGGAGCCGTCTTCGACAACCCCGACCTGATGGTGATGTGCGTGATCGGTGACGGAGAGGCCGAGACCGGGCCACTCGCAGCCAGCTGGCACTCCAACAAGTTCGTCAACCCGGTGACCGACGGAGCGGTACTCCCCGTCCTGCACCTCAACGGCTACAAGATCGCCAACCCGACCGTGCTCGCACGCATCCCCGAGTCCGAGCTCGCCGAGCTGTTGCGCGGGTACGGGCACGAGCCGATCTTCGTGGTCGGGGACGACCCGACCGACGTCCATCAGCAGCTGGCGGCGGCGCTGGACCGGTCGACCGACATGGTCGCCGCCATCCAGACGGACGCACGCAACGGCATCACGTCGACCCGCCCCCGATGGCCCATGATCGTGCTGCGCACCCCGAAAGGCTGGACCGGCCCCGACATCGTCGACGGGCTGCAGGTCGAGGGCACCTGGCGCGCCCACCAGGTGCCATTGACCGAGACACGCACCAATCCCGCCCACCGTGAGCTGCTCGAACAGTGGATGCTCAGCTACCGACCCGACGAGCTCTTCGATGTGTCCGGCGCCCTGATCCCCGAGCTGCAGGCGTTGGCACCGGTCGGGACCGGTCGGATGAGCGCCAACCCCCACACCAACGGGGGACTGCTGCTGCGCGAGCTCGTGATGCCCGACTTCCGCGACTTCGCCGTGACTGTCGACCGTCCCGGCGTCGACACCAGCGAGGCGACCCGTGTCCTCGGCGAGCTCCTGGGTGGCGTCATCGCCGAGAACCCTGCGACCTTCCGGCTCATGGGGCCCGACGAGACGGCGTCCAACCGGCTCTCGGCCGTGTTCGACCAGACCGACCGCGCCTGGGATGCGTCCATGGTCCCGGGCGACGACCACCTGTCACCCGACGGGCGGGTCATGGAGGTGCTGTCGGAGCACCTCTGCCAGGGCTGGCTCGAGGGATACCTGCTGACCGGCCGGCACGGACTCTTCAACTGCTACGAGGCCTTCATCCACATCGTCGACTCGATGTTCAACCAGCACGCCAAGTGGCTCAAGTCGACGCGCCGCATCCCGTGGCGCGCGCCCATCGCGTCGCTCAACTATCTGCTGTCCTCGCACGTGTGGCGACAGGACAACAACGGGTTCTCCCATCAGGATCCGGGGTTCATCGACCATGTGATCAACAAGAAGTCCGAGATCGTGCGGGTGTACCTGCCGCCAGACACCAACACGCTGCTCTCGGTGGCCGACCACTGCCTGCGCAGTCGCGACTACGTCAATGTCATCATCGCCGGCAAGCAGCCCGCGCTGACCTACCTGACGATCGACGAGGCCATCGCCCACTGCACTCGAGGTGTGGGCATCTGGCCGTGGGCCAGCAACGACGAGGACGAGCCCGATGTCGTCCTCGCCTGCTGCGGTGACGTCCCGACCCTCGAGACCGTGGCCGCGGCCGACCTGCTGCGAACCCACCTGCCCGAGCTGAGGGTCCGGGTCATCAACGTCGTCGACCTCATGCGGCTCGAGCCCGATACCGAGCACCCGCACGGGCTTTCAGCGAGCGACTTCGATGCACTGTTCACGGCCGACAAGCCCGTCATCTTCGCCTTCCACGGGTACCCGTCCCTCATCCATCGGCTGACCTACCGGCGGACCAACCACCACAACATCCACGTGCGCGGCTACAAGGAGGAGGGCACCACGACGACGCCGTTCGACATGGTCATGCTGAACGACCTCGATCGGTTCCACCTCGTGATGGACGTCATCGACCGAGTCCCGTCGCTGGGCTCCCGGGCGGCCACGCTGCGACAGGACATGGCCGATGCGCGCCTCCGGGCCCGCGCCTACACCCGCGAGCACGGTGAGGACGACCCGGCAATCTCTGGCTGGACCTGGCCAGACAGGGGCTGAGAGGTGCGAGTCCTCGTCGTCAACGCCGGCTCGTCAAGCCTCAAGCTGAGGTTGCTCGATGTCGCCAATGGTGTCGAGCGGTCAGCCGACCTTGCCGCCGGTGCCGACGGGATCGACGGCGACGGGCTGCGCGACACCCTCGCTGCGTGGCCCGCGCCCGATGCCGTGGGGCATCGGGTGGTGCACGGTGGCACGCACTTCACCGGTCCTGTGCACATCGACGCGTCCGTGCGTGCCGAGCTGGATGCCCTCACCGACCTCGCCCCGCTCCATCAGCCCAAGTCGCTCGCTGCGCTTGACGCAGTGGCCGCCCTCCTGCCCGATGTCCCGGCGGTGGCGTGCTTCGACACGGCCTTCCACACGACGATCCCGGCCGAGGCGTCGACGTACGCGATCCCGCTGGAGTGGCGGAGGCGCTACGCGATCCGCCGCTACGGATTTCACGGTCTGTCGCACGCCTACGCCTCCCGGCGCGCCGCGCAGCTCCTCGAACAACCTCGCGCGGGGCTGCGGGTCGTGAGCTGCCACCTCGGCGCTGGGGCATCTTTGTGCGCGGTGCTCGCAGGCCGCAGCGTCGACACCACGATGGGTTTCACCCCGCTCGAGGGGCTTGTCATGGCCACCAGGTCGGGGACCGTCGATCCGGGCCTGGTCCTGTGGCTGGAGGAGCACGAACACCTCCTGCCCCACGAGATCGCCACGACGCTCGAGCACCGATCGGGACTCACCGCCCTCGCAGGCACCGGAGACATGCGCGAGATCGAGGCGATGGTCGACCGGCACGACGAGCGCGCGCAGCTCGCCCTCGACGTCTACGTCCACAGTCTCGCGGCAGGCATTGCGGCGATGACCACCTCGACCGGGGGTCTCGACGCCCTCGTGTTCACCGGTGGCGTCGGCGAGAATTCTGACCTCGTGCACCGGATGACCGCGCAGCGGCTGGCGTTCCTCGGTGTGGCGATCGCGTCGCCCGATGCGGGGCATGGCGGACGACAACAGGACGATGACCGCGACATCTCAGCGGCGGGAGCTTCCGTCCGGACCTTCGTGGTCCGGGCACGCGAAGACGTCCAGATCGCCGACGAGGTCCGATCCGTGTCGGTGCCCTCCATCTGATCCACACCACCGATGCTGTGTGCTCCGTCAGACGCGGGGGTGCCCGTGGTCCAGAGCAAACGCGTCGATGACCTCCGGCAGCAACCCTCCAACATGCAGGAACCTGTCGTCGAGGACGTGTGCGAGGTCGTCCAGCGCGCAGGTGAGGATCGTCGACGCATGCTTGACGTCAGACCGGGGCGAGACCGAGCCTGCCCTCGCGAGCTCGGCGGCGTAGCCGAGGGTCGCGGCGAGGGAGGCTTCCATCTCGTCCTCGCGGAAGTAGTACGTCTCGGCGTACTCGCTGAGGTCGACCCGCACCCCCACGATGCTGGTTGCCAAGCCCTCCAGCACGCCTGCGGCCCATGAGGAGTCGAGATGGTCGAGTGTGTCTGCCCGGCGGAGGAGCATCAATCTGATCGAGAGGACACGCCGCCGGGTCAAGGCAGGATAGATCTGCAGGACCCACGACACCGCGACCGTCAGCAGTGCGAAGCCGAAGAGCGCCTCGAGCGGGTTGGCGACACGCAACCAGCCTGACACCGGGATGGCATCCCCGAGGCCGAGCGTCGAGATCGTGACAAGTGAGATGTAGAGGGCGTCCAGGACGGGGTTCGTGTCACCTGCGGCCCGACCGGAGGCGAAGGTGAAGCCGCCCGGGAGGTGCGGCAGGTAGACCAGAGCCCACCCGACGACGGCGAGAAGACCCCACACACCGATGACCGTGAGCATCGCGAGAGGGCCTGCGAGCCCGGCCATCCGCCGTCCTCTCGAAACACGCCACGTCGTGCCCAGCACGACACGGCTCAGCCGGCCCTGGAAGCCAGGGTGACCAAGGGTGTGGAAGATGTCCCTCAGGACCAGCACCACCATGACGGCGCCAAGGCCGCTGACGAACCAGTCCATCGTGTCCGCCTGTCGCATCGCCCGGCTCTACTGACGGACCGCGAGCTTGTTGTGCACTGCGGTGACGTGCGGGGAGGCCCACGCTGCGTGAGCGGCCTGCTCCTTCTCTGCCCAGGTGGTGACCACGCCACTCAAGGTCACCTCGGAGCCGACTGCCGCCACGGTGATCGCGTGGGAGTCCAGCAGTGCATGACGAACCAGCGCGCTCTTGATGAGATTGGCGGTGTTGGAGGCCGAGACGCGGGGGCTCAGGTCGATGCGGTTCTCGACGCGCAGCACGCCGGCAAGTCCCCGCACGAGATTCTCCGCCGCCCTGCGCTGGTAGTCCCAGTCGACCTCGCCGGTCAGCACCACGACATGGTCCAGCACCTCCACGTCGACGGCGCCCTGGGGCACGTCGGCGGACCACCCGATGACATTCCTGATCGAGACCGCGATGTCAGTGTCAGTGTGCTCGTTCCTGACGACGTCACGAATCAGCAGGTCGTCGGCAACAACCTGCACGCCGGCAACGCGAAGTGCGGCGTCCTTGGCATCGACGCGCTCGGCGTAGGTGTCCACCTCGCCCGACAGGGTCACGACCCCGTCGAGGACCGAGACGCCGATCTGCGAGTCGTTGACCTCCGGAGCCCAAGCGAGCTCTTCGTCGACGTCTTCCTTGATGAGGTGGTCGCGTTGGCTCTCTGTGGGTGTCGTCATGTCTCGAGCATGGTCCGGCCGCTGTCGGAGTCGTAGGGTCGGCGGTCCTCAGCGTCCGGGCCCTCGGACCCGCTGAGTCGTCCATCCTCATGACCACGACCGTTTGACTGTCGCCCTCCGCAGGGGCAATGGTCCCCGGCCAGCCGGGTTGTTCGGCCCTGTTGTGGCGCGCGGAGTGGTCGCACAGTGGGGACTGACGACGCAGCAGCGCCGACGACAGGAGTGACCCGTGCAGATCCAGATCAACACCGACAACAACATCGACAGCGGCGACAAGCTCACCAGCCTGATCGAAGGGGAGATCGAGTCGTCCTTCGGAGCATTTCAGGATCGCCTGACCACCGTCGATGTCCATCTCGGCGACGAGAGCGCCGGTCGACCCAGCGACAATGACATGCGCTGCATGATCGAGGTGCGGCCCAGGGGACACCAGAGCGTTGCAGTCTCGCACCACGCCGAGACGACTCACGAAGCCATCACCGGCGCCTGTCACAAGATGCACAGCCGGCTCGAAACGCTCTTCGGGCGGCTCGACCACGACCGCGCGAGCCACACCACTGTTCGCGGGACCACCCCGTGAGCGGCTCGGCCGTGCCGGTGCAGCGGCCCGCCGACACGCCGGGCGCGATGGCCGAACACACCGTCGTGGTCGCCGCGGCGAGCCGACACGGGAGCACCCGCCAGGTGACGCGGCGGTTGGCGGCCGTGCTGACGGCAGACCTGTCCGACCGATGGACAGTTCGGGAGGCGGACCTCTCCGACCTGCGTGTCCTCGAGGGTGCCGACGCTGTCGTGCTCGGCAGCGCCATCTACATGGGCCACTGGTTGAGAGCGGCGACCCAGGCGCTCCACCAGGTGAAGGATGCCCCCCTGCTCGACCTGTGGCTCTTCAGTACCGGCCCGGTCTCTGGCGACGCGGTGGAGAACGCTGCGGTGATCACTGCGGACAAGAGCGTCGAGTCCGGCTGCGCAACCGAGCACATGGTCTTCGCTGGCAGCCTCGACACGTCAACGTTGCGGTGGTGGGAGCGGCTCGTGGTCAACATCGTGAAGGCGGTCCCGGGTGATCGCCGAGACTGGACGCTCATTGATGCCTGGGGCCACAGCATCGCCGCACAGCTCACGCACGCGGTTGCGAAGCAGGAGCCCGACGCATGAATGTCGGGGGAGTGAACAACTCAATCACCGTAGGCGTTGCCGACAAGCAGCACGCGGCACTTTCCTACGCTGCGGCCGAAGCGGTTCGCATCGGCTGCGATCTCACTGTCCTCCACGCCTACACCGTGCCGCCCGGTCCGCCCACTGCGCTGAGCACGGCCTACGGAGTCGACATCGAGGAGGCCTTTCGCGAGAGCGGGAGGTTGGTGCTGGCCGACGCGGCCGACTACCTCGTCCTGGAACATCCCGGTTTGCTCGTCACGGGTGTCCTGGCCCGCGGTCCTGCCTCAAAGGCTCTGGCGGAGGAGAGCGCGCTCGCGCGAATGGTCGTGATCGGCCCGGACGATGCGCAACCGTGGTACCTCAGACTGTTCGAGAGCAGAGTCGCCCGCCGACTCGCCGAGCACTCCAGCTGTCCGGTCGTCGTGGTGCCTGACACCTGGGACGGCGACGCCGACTCACGCGGCGTCACCCTGATGCTCGACGGTGAGACCACTGCCCACGAGCCACTGCGGTTTGCCTTCGAGGCCGCCGATCGTGGCAGCAGGCGACTGCGCATCATCCACGTCCTGGAGCCCGACGACGGCGGCTCAGACTCGCGCGTGTGGCGGGAGATGACACACCTCATCGACCTGTGGGGAGCGACCCACCCACACGTACTTGTCACGACCACTGTCATCACTGGAGTGGCCGACCTCACCACGATCGGCTCGCTCGAGAAGACCGGGCTGCTCGTTCTCGGACGATCGCACGAGTCCCGACACATCACGGCTTTGTCACGATCGCTCGCGCAGAAGGTCATCGAGCACGCAAGCTGCCCGGTTGCCGTCGTGCCGCCCGTGTAGTGACGGCGACGCACGACCTACGGCAGGAGACCCGATCAGAGCGAGATGTCGGCGGGCTTGTCGTCGGAGTTCTGGCGCAGCTCGCTCTCCAGGTCGACGCCTTCGAATCCGCTCGGCGCGCACGGCACGACGATCACAGGGACGTCGGAGAATCGCAGGCAGTGGTCGACTGTCGCCTTTCCGACGTGCCGGGTGAGCTGGCTGCGAGTCGTGGAGCCGATGACGAGAAAATCAGCCCCATGGCTCGTCCTGACGAGTGCGGGGCCGGGCTCGTCCTCGCACGTCTCGCGCACGATCATCGCCCGCTCCTGGGAGTCAGCGGCTACCGCTTCGAGCGCCTCCCTGATGAGTTGCTCAGCCTTCTCGCGGGTGTCGCTGTCACGCCCGTCTGGGCGCCACGGCAGATGGTTCTCACCGGGTGACCAACAGGCGACTGCGAGGACTCTCCCGTGGCGAAGAGTGGCTTCGTCGAGGGCGACACGCAGAGCGGAGTGTGACGCTGGCTCGCCGTCGACACCGACCACGATGGTGGGCATGTGCATGGAAGGGGCTCCCTCTCAAGGTGCTGTTGACCCCATACTGGCCGTTGGCATCCAGGAGGCACAGGGTCGTGCCGCCCGACGACGGTGGACCGACGGCGCCGATCGCGGGACCTTGTACCTTCGCCACACTGTGGCGATGGCGGATACTCTGACCGGGGGGCGTCTCGTACGTTCTGGACAAACACACCATGAACACCATGGACATCAACACCATGGACATCAACGAGGAGTTCCCAGTGATTCGCGTCTTCCTGCTTGACGACCACGAGGTCGTGCGTACGGGTCTCAAACAGCTCCTGGAGAGTGGCGGCGACATCGAGGTGGTCGGCGAGGCCGGAACTGCTGCGTCTGCCATCGCCCGCATTCCTGCACTCAAGCCAGATGTGGCGATCCTTGACGCGCGACTCCCCGACGGCAGCGGCATCGAGGTGTGCCGACAGATCCGCTCCGACGACTCGACGACCAAGGCGATCATCCTCACGTCGTTTGATGACGACGAAGCCCTTTTCGCCGCGATCATGGCTGGCGCTGCCGGCTACATCCTGAAGCAGGTGACGGGCCAGGACCTCCTCGCTGCAGTTCGGCATGTCTCGACAGGTGGTTCGCTGCTCGACCCGCAGGTCACCGAGCGGGTCATGCAGCGCTTGCGCGACGGCGGCCCCGGTGAGCCGGAGGAGCTCAAGAGTCTCAGCGCGCAGGAGCGTCGGATCCTCGAGCTGGTTGCGGAGGGACTCACCAACAAGCAGATCGGTGAGCGGCTGTTCCTCGCCGAGAAGACTGTCAAGAACTACATGTCCAACGTGTTGGCCAAGCTGGGGCTGGTCAGCCGCACCCAGGCGGCTGTCTTCGCCACCCGTCTGCTGAGCTGAACGGCGCGAGGACCTACGTCCCTGTGCTGAGGGAACGTCGCCCGTGTCGTCGAGGCCCAGACGCAGGCACTGTCGGAGGAGGCGCTCGGGCCAGCCGCCCGAACCCGAGCACTCTTCTACAGACCGAGGGAGACCCACCGTGGTCATCGACAACAACGGCACCGCCGTCCACGCGCGCACCATCGTCGTCGGCGTTGTCAGTGACCGCTGCACCGGATCGCTCTCCTATGCGTTGCAGGGCGCCCTGACCGAGTCGGCGCGGGTGCGCATCGTGCGGGTGTCGGGTGCTGGCACCCTCGGCCGGCCCAACCTGCAGCTCCCGGTCGACACGATCGATGTCGAGGGCGACCCCATCGACGTCCTCACCGAGGAGAGCCGCCACGCAGACCTGATGGTCATCGAGTCGCCGGTCGACCTCCGCGCTGCCCTGATCGACCCGCTGATGGTGCACCTTCGTGACACCACGGAGTGCCTGCTGGTCGAGGTCGACCGCGACGGCCAGGTCGTCCGGGCGTCAGGGCCGCAGGGCTGGCGTTGCAGCATCGTTCCGCACGAGGCCTACTCGATGCCGTCGAGCGGCACGCCCGGCGCTCCCGCCGTGGTCACCGTCGGGGTCGACAATTCCGAGGCGAGCGCGTCTGCCGTCAGGTGGGCCCGTGCGCACGCCGCTGAGACGGGTGCGACGCTGCGACTCGTCGGTGTGTACGCCTCGACCGACGAGGCCCGACGCGTGGATGCTGAGAAAGCCGTCGCGTCGGCAGCCGCGACGTTGGGCGACACCAGTCTGGAGACGCTGGTGTCGGCCGGTGAGCCGGCTGGCGCACTGCTCGAGGCGGCTCGCGGATCGTCGCTGCTCGTCATCGGTCGGCACAGCCACCGCGGCATGATCCACAGCGCGCTGAGCATCGGCGACACCTGCGCTCGGCTCGCTGAATGTCCCGTGGTCATCGTCCCGCAGAACTGAATTTGAGCAGGACTGAGTCAGACGGGGACCGACCACACCAGCTGGGTGCCCCCACCCGGGCCGTCATGGGCCTCGAACGACCCTCCGTGGGCCGTCGCGCGGGCGTGCAGGTTGGCGAGTCCGCTGTAGTGCGGGCTCAACCCCTGACCCACCCCATTGTCGGTCACCTCAACCGTCACGTGGCCGGTCGCGGCCGAGATGACGACGTCGACCCTCGACGCATGGGCGTGCCTGTTCGCATTGGCGAGCGCCTCCGTCACGACTGCTGTCACATCGTCTGTCAGCGTTGCATCTGCCATGAGGTCGACGGGGCCGAGGAAGGTGACCCGGGGACGGGGCGACAGATCGTCCTCGCTGCGGTCGACGACCTCCAGCACCCGGGCGCGCAGACGCACCGAGGTGACCTCGGCGTCCTTGTGGAGGGCAAAGATGCTCTGCCGGATCTGGGCGATCGCCCCGTCGATCTCCTGGATCTGATCCACGACGCGCCTGGCTGAATCGGGCTCGATGCCCGCCGCCACGGCCTGCAGGCTCAGCCCAGTGGCAAAGAGCCGCTGGATGACGTGGTCGTGGAGATCGCGCGCGATGCGGCTTCGATCTTCGAGCAGCGCAACCTTGCGTCGGATCATCCGCGCCTCACCGCGGTCGAGGGCGACGCTGATGTGGCTCGCAAAGGATGTGCCCATGTCGAGGTCACGTGGTCCGAACGGCGGGCACCCCTGCCGTCGGGCCAGGCTCAGCACACCTGCCTGATCATCGCCGATGCTGAACGGGATCACCATCATGTTGCCGAGAAGGATCTGGTCGGCGAAACCGAGCAGATCGAGTACCTGGACCTCGGGGACGAGCACCGGCTCGCCGCCGCGAACAGCCTCCCCGGCCACGGCTTCGTCGAGCGCGAAGGACGTGCCGACGAGATCTGCTGCACCGGTGCCGACGGCGCGGTCGATGATGATGTCCTTGCGGGTCGACGTCACGAGCCCGATGCTCACCAGGTCTGCCTCAGCGAGCTCCTTGACCTGCTCGACAAGGAATCCGAGGTGCTCGTCGTCCTCGTCGTTCATCAGCCGGCGCGCTGTCTCGGCGAGGGCAGAGGCCCAGCGCTCGCGGTAGAGCGAGTCTTCGAACAGTCGGGCGTTGGCGATCGCGATGCCAGCAGTCGCGGCGAGGGCCTGAGCGAGCTCTTCATCGTCAGAGGAGAACTCGCCGTGCATGCTGTCGGTGAGGTAGAGGTTGCCGTAGACCTCGTCGCGCACCCTGATGGGCACGCCGAGGAAGCTGTTCATCGGCGGATGATTGAGCGGGAACCCGCTGGATCGTGGGTCGTCGGCGATCGTCTTCAGACGCACCGGGATGGGGTAGGCGATGAGGACGCCGAGCAGACCCTTGCCCTCGGGAAGGTGACCGATGCGCGTCACGGTCTCATCGTCGATGCCAACGGTGATGAACTGCTCGAGGCTCTGGTCGTCGGCGATGACGCCCATCGCTCCGTAACGCGCCTCGATCAGCTCGGTGCCGATCTCGACGATCTTGCGGAGCACCGTCGGCAGGTCGAGGTTGCTGGTCAGCTCGTTGTTGACGCGGATGAGGTCGCGCAGCCTGGCCTGCGACCGCATCATGACATCGGCGCGCTCAACAAGCTGGGACAAAAGAGTCTCGAACTCGAGCGTGGGCCCGAGTGCTGAGGTGCGAGGTGCTTGGTGGGGCATGTCACTCCCGGACGTGCCTAGACGATGAATCCCACAATACGCGTAGCTGGCGGCCCACCGGGCCGAACCTCTCATCCCCCGAGGACCAAAGTCCTCGCAAGACTGGTCGTCGGACGGTGCCCTGGTGCCGGCGGGCGAGACATGGTGGAAGGGAGCCAATCGCCTAGGAGATCCCATGAACGCCTCACACCAGCCCGTCGTCGTCGGAGTGTCAGACAAGCAGCCGACCGCCGTTCGATATGCCGTTGCAGAAGCGGGGCGTCTTCGCACCAGTCTTCGCGTCGTGCACTGCTATGAGCTGCCGGCGCAGGCTGCCGAGTTCTACATCGGCACCGACATGCTCGACTCGATGCGCATCTCGGGTGAGTCGGTCCTCGATGACGCGCGGGAGGTCGTCGAGGGCGAGTCCTCCGCGATCGAGGTCGAGTACGTCCTCGCCCACGGGGTGCCCGACCAGGTGCTCCGCGCCGAGAGCGCTGAGGCTGGCTCGATGATCCTCGGAGCCGATGACGTGCCGTGGTTCGATCGGATGCTCGGCAGCGAGGTCTCCAGCTTCATTGCCCGCAAAGCAAAGTGTCCCGTTGTGATCGTCCCCGAACGCGGCGTCAGATCTGCCGACACCGGTGGGGTCGTGGTCACGATCGACGGTGACACCTCAGCCGCGGGACCGCTGCGTTATGGGTTCGAGCAGGCTGATGCCCGCGGCGAGAAACTCGTCGTGCTCCACGTCGCACCGACTGCGACACTGCCGCAGGACTTCGAAGACCACCAGGCCAACGTGGCCGAGGTCGTCGCCGGCTGGCAGGAGCTCTACCCGGGAGTTCAGGTGCTGCGCTCCACCACGACCGGCGATCCGGTCGAGATCAGTATCGCCTCGACGGCAGATGCGTCGCTCGTCGTGATCGGCCGTCCCCACGGCCACACCGTCCCGTTCGCCACGGCACGCCCTGTCGCGATGCAGGTGCTGCGTGAGGCGCAGTGCCCCGTGGCCATCGTTCCGGCTGACTACCTCTGAGCTGCATCGGCCGAGGCGTCAGCGCCGGCTGACGCGCAGCGAGAGGTAGGTCGCTGCCGCCAGCGGGATGGGCAACCAATACTCCGCCAGCCGCCAGGTCAGCACCCCGAGGAGGGCGACGGCCGGGTCAGAGCCGAAGGAGATCAGCGCCGGGACGAGGACACCCTCGACGATGCCAAGACCCCCCGGGGTGATCGGTAGCCACGCGAGGAGGCAGGCCGCGGCGTAGACCGCCAGCAACGGGCCTGCGTCGGACCAGTAGCCGTAGGCGCCGAGGCAGACCCAGAGGCAGACTCCGTCGAACAACCAGTTGCCGACAGCCCAACCCGCAGTCTGACGAAGCAGCCGCCTGTCCGAACCGAGGCGCGCAATGTGCTGTGCGAGCTCACGAAGAACCCGACCGGTGCTCTCGGCACGCAGGAGAGGCACACGTCGGGCGAACCCTTCTGCGGCCAGGAGGGCACGATCGGTGTGCCTCATCAATGCTGTCGCCGCCAGGCCAAGCACAGCAAGGACCGCGAGCGCGACGATGCCGGCGGCCTCGTAGCCGGGGTGTCCGCCGAGGTGGGGCACCGTCAGGCCGAGTCCGATCACGAACAGGGCGATCAGCGCGACGATCGACACGACCGTCTGGATCGCCGCTCCCGCGGCCGCGTCGCCCCGCCGGACGCCGGCCACCGTCAGAAGGCGGTAGCGCAGTGCGACGGTGGCAGCGCCGCCACCGGGTACCACGTGACTCACCCCGAGTCCGCTGAGGTCGATGCGCAGGAGCGTCCAGTACGACGGCCTCCCGACTGGACTCAGCGCGACGCGCGTCAGAGCGCTGTAGCTCATCAGGGAGGCGGCTTCGAGTGCCAGGGCGGCCACCAGCAAAAGAGTGTCGGCCGACGCCAGCAGCGTCATGTCCTGCCGTGCTCCGACCAGCTGCGGGAGGACGACGTACTCGACCACCAGGATCGTGACGACCACGAGGCTGACGTGCCTGACCCAGCCGAACCACCGTGATCGTCCGAGCCGTCGCAGGACAGCCCTGGCGCCGGTCTGCGTGGTGGTGGACGTCATCGGTCGGGGCTCACCATCTGATCGTCGCCTGACCACGGCCCTGACGCAGGGGCAGAAGGTCCCGTCATCGGGTTTTTTGGTCAACGTCTTACGGAGTGGACGGCGTCCGCCGCATCGTCGACGAATTCTGCGCCGACGTCGGGCACGTCGTGGCCTGGGCGATCGTACCGTCGACCTACGGCTCGAGGTGGTTCAGCAGGGCCGTTCGACCCTGCAGACCCTGACCGTGGACCGTGGTCCGGCCGGCTCTCCTGGACGACAGTCGACGTAGAGACAGCGCTAGAGGCTGCTCACACATGTGGAAGGACACCCATGAACGTTCTCGCCCTGATCCTCGTCATCGTCCTCGTGGTTCTCATCGTCGCCGCGATGCTGGGGGTCAAGATCGTGAGGCAGTTCGAGAGCGGTGTGCTCTTTCGTCTGGGCCGGGTG
>NZ_JACMOM010000369.1 GCF_014378035.1 Aeromicrobium sp.
CGACGACCCGAGCCAGTACGTCGTCGTGGGATCGGGCAAGACCGCCACCGACGCCTGCATCTGGTTGCTCGGCCGCGGGGTGGACCCCGACGCGATCGGCTGGGTGAGACCCCGTGACCCGTGGATGCTCAACCGGGCGGTGGTGCAGCCCGACCCCGCCGTGTATCTCAAGATGGTTGCCGACATCATGTCGGCCGCCGCGTCGGGGTCGTCGCTGGACGACGTGTTCCTGCGCCTGGAGGAGGCCGGCATCATGCTGCGCCTCGACCGCTCGATCACGCCGACCATGGCGAAGGCGCCGACCCTGGGCACCTGGGAGCTCGAGCAGCTCCGCTCGATCACGAACGTGGTGAGGCTCGGGCACATCCGCTCCGTCTCGGCCGCTCGGATCGATCTCGCCGACGGCGAGGTCGCCATCGCGCCCGACGCCATCGTCGTCAACTGCGCGGCCGACGGCCTCAAGAACCCTCCCCGGATGCCGATCTGGCGCTCGGACGCGATCACCCTGCAGCCCGTGCGGGCCGGCTTCCCGTGCTTCGGCGCCGCGTTGATCGGCTATGTCGAGGCGACGCGCGACAACGACCGCGAGAAGAACCGGCTGTGCGCGCCGTCGTCGTACGGCAACTCGCTGGGCGACTGGGCGCGGATGAACGTGCTGGGCCTGCGCAACTCCGCTGCCTTCGGCGCCGAGCCCGACATCAAGGCCTGGGCCGACGGGGTGGCGCTCAACCCCGCCCGTGTCCCACCCGGCCACCAGCGCTCGGCCGCCTTCGACGACGCCGGCGCCCGGCTGGCCGTGAACGTCGGACCGGGCCTGGCGCGGCTGGCAGAGCTGGGAGCGTGATCATCGGCAACCGATCCCGTTAGTGGGGTGTCGGCTGGGGCGATAGTGACGCGCCACCGCGATCCTGACGTTCCCTTTGCGCTCGCGCGTCGTTGGGACGGCATGCACTTCCCCCACCCCCGCGTTTTCCTGGCTCTGGTCGCCATGGCGAGCCTTGCGATCCTGAGCACCAGCCCGCCGGCCACGAGCAGCCCCTCGGCGTCGTACGTCGGTCCGCACTTCGGCGACGGCAGCCTGCCCGCCGGCTGCATCGCCGACCGCGACCCGCTCAATCCCGACAACCTCTGCTATCACATGTTGGTCGGGCTCAACGCCCTCGATACACCTCGCGTCGACGTCGACATCCTGGTGCCGGTCTCGCCGGCGGCGGAGCGCGACATGCGGATGGCCGAGCAGGCGGTACAGATGTGGGACGACGGGCTGCACTACCTCGCCGGCGAGATGGACCTGCAGTGGCTGCGCAAGGGCTTCGACATGCACATCCGCACACACGAGGTGGTGATCGACCCCGACGGCACGCTCGCCGAGCCGCTGAACCTCGTGGACCCCGAGATCGTGGTCATCGCCAGCAACCCGGTCGGGGGCATCGGGATCGGCGTCGACCCGTCCAACCTCGCCTCCCAGCTCGGCGTCACCGACGGGGAGGGCCTGCCGTGCACGAGCGTCCCCGACCCGTTCAGCATGGCGGCCTGGCAGGCCAAGCCGGGCTGGGAGCAGCACGGACGCGAGAAGGGCGGTGTCTACGTCGAGGACTGTGGCGGCGTCGGCGGCAACGTCTGCTTCGCGGTCAACGGTGCGATCGACCCGGTGCCGGGAGCCTCGGACTTCTTCGGGATCTTCGACCTGATCAGCCACGAGTTCGGGCACTGCCTGACCCTCGGCCACGTCGGTGACGGCGCCGACGGCCCGTGGGGTCCGACCCCGACCAACGACATCATGGCCTACAGCACCGATCCGCCTGGGCTCACCAAGTGCGTCTCGACGCTCGATGTCGAAGGCTTCGCCCTCCGGATGAGCGGCTACCTCGACGTCACCGGTGACGGCAAGGTCAACGGGGCCGACCAGTTGGTGCCCAACGACGTCGTGGGTGACGGCGCCAACTCGTTCCAGGTGCAGCACCCGGACGACCACCTCTACGCCTCGTCCACGGGCTCGCCGACCGACTGCCCGCAGCCGAACTACAGCATCCTCCCGGGCTCCTACGGTGACTTCATGCCGCACGAGGTCGAGACGACCAAGCCGCGACTCGCCATCGGCACGCTGACCGAACAAGGAGGCCGGCTCCGTGTCGTGGGTACGGCGCGCAACGTGCCCAAGGTGCCCGTGACGCACGCCCACGCGCGGTCGGCCACCGACGCGACGTCGGACTCGATCACGCCGATCACCGACATCACCGGGGTGAAGGTGCGCACGACCCGCACCGCCGTCGACGCGACGATGTCGGTCTCCCAGCTGTGGCCGGTCGCGAAGGCCGGCTCGGTCACGGCGTACAGCCTGCTGATCAGTGGCCGCCGCTTCGACTCCTTCATCGGCACCGGCAACACCAGCGGGAAGCCGATGACCATGGACAACGGCACCGGCTACTACCTGCCGTCCGGCACGGCGAAGTGGGACTATGACACGAACGAGGTCACCTTCCACATCCGCCGCGACTACCTGGCCGACCAGCACATCTTCGCGCCGTACACGATCTTCGGTGAGACCGGTCTGCACGCGCGCAGCAACGACTGGCTCGCCACGACGGACTCCGCTCCCGACGCGAAGGGCCTCGCCTTGGCGGCACCACGCATGGCGCGCGAGTCACGCGACGCTCCGGTTGCCCGCCGGGTCACCAGCAGGACCGTCTCGCTCGACAACGGCAGCGGCAACCTCTTCGTCCCGACCGACAGCACCCTCGGCGTGGGGCTGGTCAGCACCGTGGACAGCCGGGACTACCTGTCCCTGCCGATCAAGCGGCAGTCGACGGTCACCGCGACGCTCACCTGGGACAACCCGAGCTCTGCTCTCGCGCTGTTGGTCAACGGCGGCTCCGGGCAGCACGCCGTGACCAAGAGCGGGAAGGTCACCGTGACCGTTCCGTGGGCGCGTCGCGACCTGAGCCTCACCATCGACCCGCAGGAGATCACCGGCCCGGTCACCTACACGCTCACGGCCACGGTGAAGACCGTCGTTGCCGACAAGGACCATGACGGCGTCCCGAACATCGCCGACGCCTGTGTCACCAAGGCCGGCCCGAGCGCCGGCGGCGGCTGCCCCGACACCGATGCTGACGGCACCTTCGACACGTTCGACCGGTGCCCACGCGCGGCCAGCATCTCGCCGGACGGCTGCCCGACCAAGGACGACGAGCGCGTGGTCCTCTACGTCGACGGCACCCGCGTCGCCGCCACGACGGTCATGACCCGGCACGGGAGCGACCGCTACATCCTGAGCACACCCGCCGGACTCGGTCGAGGAGCGCACCGGGTCACGGTTGCGTGGCTACGCGACGGCAGGGTGATTGCGCGCGAGACGCGCCGGATGGGCTGACACCGAGGCCGCGTCTCCACGGTCGGTGCCGGCCGGACTGCCGACTCGGCCAGCACTTTGGAGACGCGGCGCTGCGGGCGATGACGGCCCGTTGGGCATGATGGAGGGGTGCCGGAGGGGGACAGCGTCTACAAGCTCGCCCGGCGCCTCGACCGTTCGCTCCTGGACCGCACGATCGTCGGATCCGACCTGCGCGTGCCCCGACTCGCGACGCGCGACCTGACCGGGCGCACCATCCTCGAGCACGCCACCCACGGCAAGCACCTGCTCACCCGCTTCTCCGGCGGCGCGACCCTGCACAGCCACCTGCGCATGGACGGCGAGTGGTCGGTCACCGGGCCCGGCAAGCAGCTCCCCCGCCGCCTGATGCACGACGTACGACTGGTGCTGGGCCTCGACGACGGCGCCACGGCCTGGGGCCTGCGACTGCACGACCTGGCGCTGGTGGCGACCGCCGAGGAGGCGTCGCTCATCGGCCACCTCGGCCCCGACCCGCTGCGTGACGACTGGGACCACGACGAGGCCGTCCGGCGGCTGCGCAGCCGGCCCGAGCTCGCGCTGGTCTCTGCCCTGCTCGACCAGACGCTCATGGCCGGCCTCGGCAACCTGTGGGCCAACGAGCTGGCCTTCCTCACCGGGGTCAGCCCGTGGACGCCGATCGGGAGCGTCGACGTCGACCGGCTCGTCACCCGTGCCGGCACCGCACTGCGCCACTCGGCGACGGTGCCCGGCGCCTACCAGGTGACGACCGGGCTGTCGCGGCGCGGCGAGTCCCACTGGGTGGCCGGGCGGCAACGACGGCCATGCCTGCGCTGCGGCACGGTGGTGCTGATGGTCGCCGAGCTGCCAAACGACCCGGCCAACCGGCGCACGTGGTGGTGCCCGCACTGCCAGCCCGGTCCCGGGCCAGAGTCGCGCACCACCCCGCTCCGCTGAACCAGATAGCACCGAACTCGGAAGCCGCCGGTTGCGAGCCCGTCGTCAACCTGTCCGACCTGCGATCCCGACAGCGGCCGGCACCGATCATCGTGGCGTCCTGAACGTCCGATCACAGGTCGGGCTCACTGGTCGGGCTCACCGATCAACTTCACTCTTGTCGCGGTCGATGTCGTGTCCAGATCTGGGGTACTGGGTCGTGGCGTCGTCGTGGTGGTGGGAGGAACTCGGGTCGGTTGTCGGCTGCGAGGCGTACTTGCCAGGTGGTGTCGTGGATGGTGCGGTGGTGGGCGCCGCAGAGCATCACGAGGTTGGGCAGGCTGGTCGGGCCGCCGTCGGCCCAGTGGCGGATGTGGTGGCCGTGGCACATGACTGGTGGCCGGGTGCAGCCCGGGAAGGCGCAGTGGTGGTCGCGGGCGATGAGCGCGACCCACAGGGCAGTGGTCACCAGTCGGTGTCGTCGGCCGACGTCGAGGACCTCACTGTCGGCGCCCAGGCAGATCGGGAGGATGTCGGCGTCGCAGGCCAGGCGGCGGGCCGCGGCGTGGGACAGGCGGAGCCCGTCCTCGGTCACCGCTGCTCCCCCGGTGGCCCCGGTGTGGCCGGTGGCCCCGGTGTGGCCGGTGGCCTCTGCGCTCCGGGCGCCGCCGGCGCTGTCCGTGTCGTCGCTGTCATCTGTGTCGTCAGTGGTCCCGGTGGCCTCTGCGTGATCTGCATGGACTGTGTGGTGGCGTAGGGCGTCGAGGTCGATCAGGACACTGACACGGGGGCGGGCGCCGTGGCTCTCAGGAGCCAGGTTGGTGTCGAGGGAGTGCTGGGCCAGTCCGACCAGGCCATCCCACAGCCGGGCACCGTGATCACGCGGGTCCCCCTGCAGTCCGGCGTCGGGGTCCTGAGGGTCGACCATGGGCACCGGTTTGGTCAACGGGAGCAGTGCTGCGCGCAGGACCGCACCGTCCTCGACTGCCCCCCGACCGCGGATCCGGATCCCGCCGGCACCGTCCGGGGTGATCGTCAGGTTCCGTCCGAGGTGCGCGGCGCGTTCCTCACGGGCCAGGTCGGCCTCGGCTTGGCGCTCGACACGGTCGGGATCGACATGGGCGAGGATCTGTTGTCCGGCCACGGTGAGTTGAGTGGCGTCGAGGTGGGCGGCCTCGGCGAGCAACCGCGTCTCGGCCTCGTCGCGCAGGGTCGCGTCGGTGGGGAGTTTGTCGATGGCCTCGCAGATCACGCCCGCCTGTACCCCCGAGACCCGGCCGTCGGTCATAGCGGCCAACGTCGCGGGGAGTTCACTGGTCAGGACCTGGGCGTGTGTCACTGCACGGTGTCCGGCACCCCGGGTGAGCCCGGCGAGGTGGGCGTACCAGTCACCGGTCGAGGCCCACGCCAACTTCTTACGTGCCAGGTCACGACCCGCGATCTCGCCCAACATCTGCGCCCGCAGCGCTGCGAGGTGCGCCTCGTGCTCCACGAGCGCGCCGAGACCCTCGACCAGCTCGTCGTCCGACACCGCGGCCCACAACCGATTATTCAGCGGCGCCAGCTGAGCGTCGGCGCACGCGACAACCTCTGCTGGGGTGATGCTGGAGGGACAAAGCATCGAAGGAGCCTCAGGGTCGACCTGCGCCCGGGTATCGCTCCACAGGACTTGCGAAGGACCTTGATGCAGCTGCGTCACAGGATGACGGGCCCCGGAAGCACACCCGGAGAACTGCTGCATCGGTTGCGAGTGAACTCGCGTGCTACAACTATTAGAACACATCTTCAACCGTAATCCAACGCTTTCCACAGCACCTTTCGCGGCGGAATGACGCACCTCGATTCAACTCCCAGTCCCAGGACTCGCCATTCGCGTCATTGGACACCCGGTCTGCTGCGGAACTGCGTCCGTTTGGACGAAATCCGGCCGGCGCGGCGGCCATACGGGCGTTTAGTGTGCGAAGCGTTGGTCGAGCCCGTGCGGGACGCGGAGGTCGAGCTCGGTGTTTGAAGCGATGGCCTTGAGCCGGCTGATCGCATTGGCTCCTTCGGCGACGGCGAGATACCCGTGTCCGATGCGTCCTCTGACGTTGCGCAGATGCACCACGACGACAGAAATCACGGGAGTCGCGACTCCGCGGGGAACCCCATGAGTGCGTTCAGGGCGATCGCGACTCCGTCGTCGTCGTTGCTGGCAGTGACGAAATCGGCCGCCTGGAGCACCTCGGGCCGGGCGTTAGCGGTCGCAATGCTGAGCCCCGCGAACTCGAACAATGCCAGATCGTTGGGACCGTCACCGATGACGGCGACCGAGGAGGCATCGACGTGCCCCGACTCGCAAAGGCGACGCAGGGCGGTCGACTTGTCCACCCCCTTCCTGGTGATCTCCACGTACCCAGGGCTCGAGTCGAGGGCCTGGAGCGTCGCCGCCAAGTCCGGCCCGACCACCTCGCTCGCAGTGAGGTGGAGGGGGACCGACATGAGCATCAGTTTGTCTGGGGGATCGTCCACCCCGGTCAGGTCACGCACCACCGGATCGAGTCCGACGGCCTCGGCCTCCCGCCGTACATCGTCGTCGAGCCGGGACACGAACCAGGTGCTGGTCGTGAACCAGCTCACCGTCCAACCTGCGGCTACGGTCTCGCGAACGAATGCGCGAGCTGCGAGCAGCGGCATTGAGTCCCGGTGTTGGATCTGGAGGCCGCCTCCCATCCGTGCGGTTCCGGTTACGGCGCCCTGGGAGGCGGTGAACGCCGTCGGCTCAACGAGTCCCAGCCGGCGCAGGATCGGCTCCAGGGCCAGTGGCGGCCTGGAGCTGGCCAGGACGACTCCGGAGCCCGTTGCCCGAATCCGGGCAGCGGCCTCGTGCGTCGGGCCAGTGATGCGGTGGTCGCTGGTCAGCAGTGTCCCGTCCACGTCGACCGCGACCAGGCGCGGCGAACGTGGGGAGCCACGGCTCGTCATCTCGGCAACAGGTCTGGCGCTCATCGTCGTGCCTCCTCATCGGGTAGCGGACTCGGTTCATCTTGAACTGTGAGATGCGACACACGGAAGCACCCTAAACAGTCAGTGAACCGGTAGACATGTTGTCATGACAACTATTGATCGGCGACTGGTGACGCCGCTCTACGTCCAGCTGGAGAGCGCACTGTTGTCTTACATCGCCCAGCGCGGTCTCAAGTCCGGGGACCGGCTCCCCACGGAGAGCGAGATCGCCGAGAGCTATGGAGTCTCCCGGCAGACGATCCGCCAGGCGCTCACCCGGCTGGTCGCCGACGGGTATGTCGAACGCGTGCAGGGGAGTGGTTCCTTCGTCGCCAAGCCGCGTCCGAGCCACCAGTCGTTGTTGACCTCTTTCACGCAGAACATGCGCAGCCAGGGCTACGATCCGCAACGAAAACTGGTGAGAAGCTGCTTGGTTGAGGCCCCACCCGAACCACGAGTCCTGCCGGGCATGCCAGAGGGCCCGTTCCAGTTCATCTCGAGGTTGCTCCTGGTGGACGGATGTCCGCTGGCGATCGCGGAGACCTGGTTGCCGATCGAGTGCCTGAGCGGCCGGACCGACCTCTTCACCGCCGAGGTGATCGAGGGCTCGTCCCTCTATGAGCTGCTGCAAGGCCCGGACATCGGCCTTCGTCTTGCCCGTGGAGTCGAAACCGTGCGGGGCGCGCACGCCACAAGCGAGCAAGCCCAACAACTGGAGGTAGCGGCCGACAGCGCGACCCTTGTCGTGCGTCGGGTGAGCTACACACCCAGCGAGCGGCCGGTCGAATGGACCGTTATGACGTTCGCGGCTGACCGCTACGAGTACACCGTCGACTTGACCAACCCACGCTGAGCCTGATCCGTCACATCAACCCATACTGCAGCGCGCCCGTCCCGGGGCGCTGCGGCCTTTCCAAGGAGAACCCATGCTCAAAGGATTGACCGCGCTGGCCGCAGCCGCAGTGCTAACGGCCGGCTGCACTGCCTCCTCTGTCGACTCCGCGAACGGGTCCGGCGACGCCGAGGGCGCTGGCAAGGACTACGGCACCCTTCCCTTTACCGACATTCTTTCGATGGATGACGGCGCGGTAGATGTCGGCGGGAAGGAGGAAATCACGATCGGGTTCTCTCAGACGTGCTTCAACCACCCGTGGCGCACGGAGATGGTGGAGAGTGCGAAGGCGGAGGTTGCCCGACACGACGGAGTCAAGCTGATCGTCGCGGACGGCAACTGCGATGTGGCCGATCAGTCGAACGATGTGGCCGACCTGATATCCAGCGGCGCAGACGCCATCATTTTGAGTCCTGTGGAGTCGGCCGGTCTGGCACCGGCAGCCGATCGAGTCATGGCCGCGAACATCCCCTTGATCGTGCTGGACCGAGACGTGCCCACTGAAAAGACCCTCTTCATCGGTCAGTCGAACGAGGAGATGGCCTACGAGACCGCGAAGCAAATGATCGAGGACATGGATGGGCAAGGGAGGATCCTAGAGATCACCGGCCTGTCGGGCTCGTCTCCGGCGACCGATCGGAGTGCGGGACTGCGCCGGGCGCTGAAGGAGGCGCCGGGCATCGAGATCCTCGCGGTCGGAGATGGCGAGTGGGTGCGGGAGCCTGCCGTGACCCTCATGGACGACTGGCTCACGAAGTACGACGACATCGACGCGATCTTCTCGCACGCCGAAGAGTCTTCATGGGGAGCGCAGCAGGCAATCGCCAACGCCGGACGCTGTGACGAGAACATTCTTCACTACACCCACGACGGATCCGCTCCGGCTTTCGAGTGGGTCAAGGACGGAAGTTTCCAGGCGGACGGGAACTACTCGCCCTACATCGGCGACATCGGCGTGCGCGCAGCACTGATGGCGCTTCAGGGCGAGTCCATCCCCGGGGCTGAGTCCTACGTGGAGCCCGGTCAGATGCTGCAGCTGCCTAGCTTGCCGACGGTCGTGCCCGAGAACGCAGAGGAGTGGATTCCCAAGGGCTGGGGCGGGTTCGAGAAGCCGGTCAACCCCTGCGCCTGATCTGTCCTAACCAACCGCCGACCACCGACGCCAGAGGAACCCATGAAGGAGAACGACGCTCAGAGCCCACTGGTGCAGTTAACCGGCATCGAGAAGCGGTACCCAGGCGTTCGTGCACTCGATGGTGTCGACTTCGACGTCCTCCCCGGCGAAATCCACGCGCTCGCCGGGGAGAACGGCGCTGGCAAGTCCACGCTGATGAAGATTTTGGGCGGCGTCATTCACCCGACCGCGGGGGAGATCGCGATACGGGGTCAGCGGGTAAGGATGGCAGGTCCCCGCGATGCGCTCGCTCACGGAATCAGCCTGGTTCACCAGGAACTGGTGGCGGCCCCCATGCTGAGCGTCACGGAGAACATCCTGCTGGGCCGGCTCCCGCAACGCTACGGCCGAGTCGACTGGAGCACTGCCCACCGACGGTCTCGGGAGGTGCTTGACCGGCTGGGGGTTGAAATCAGTGAGAAGTCCCCCATGAACAGGTTGGGTCTGGGCCAGCAACAGCTCGTGGAAATCGCCCGCGCACTCACCCGGGACACCTCAGTGCTGGTCCTCGACGAGGCGTCGGCGAACCTGGGCCAAGCCGAGCTCCAGACCCTGTACGACGTCGTCAGGTCGCTGCGCGCCGACGGCGTCGGCATTGTTTACATCTCACACCGGCTCGGTGAGGTCCTCGACCTCAGTGACCGCGTAACGGTGCTCAAGGATGGCCAGCTTCAAAAAACCGTCCAGACTCGGAGCATTGATCAGGAGCAGCTGGTCACCCTGATGACCGGCCGGGAACTGGCCGTCCCGAAGAAGTCGTCGCCGTCGGCAGATGCAGCCACCCTGCTCGAGGTTCGGAACCTTAGCTTGCGCGGTGGCAAGGGCCCGATAAGCCTCAGCGTGAAGGCAGGCGAGATCGTCGGACTCGCCGGGCTCGTCGGATCCGGTCGAACCGAACTGGCGCGAGCCATTATCGGTGCCGACCCGTCGCAGGGCTGCGTCTTGGTACACGGCGAGCTGTTTCGACGACGATCTCCTCGCCGCGCGAAGCGCAGAGGAATCGCCTACCTGCCGGAGGACCGCAAGGACCAAGGCTTGCTCCTCAACAGATCGATCCGAGAGAACATCGGACTGGCTAGCCTGAAGATGCGCTCGCGACTCGGCGTGATCCGGTCCGGCTGGGACTCGCGGAACTCGGAGCATCATGCCGCCGCGGTGAGCTTGAGCGCGCCCAACCTTTCGGTCCAGGCCGGAACACTGTCCGGGGGAAACCAGCAGAAGGTGATGATCGCTCGGTGGCTTGCCGCCGACCCTTCCGTGCTCATCCTCGATGAGCCCACCCGCGGGATCGATGTCGGCAGCAAGGCCGAGATCTATCGGCTGATCCACCAGCTCGCAGAAAGCGGTCGGGCGATCCTGATGATCTCCAGTGAGATCGAAGAGATCTTGTCCTTGTCGAACCGGGTGGTCGTGATGCGCGATCGCACCATCGCCGCCGAATTCGTGGGGTCCGACATCACCGAACAAGCAGTGACGCGGGCCGCCATCGTCGACACCAACCGTCCAGTCGGAGCCTCACAGGGAGCTCCCGCAGCCAGCACACACAAACGTACGTCGGAGGAGCACCGGTGAGCACGACCATCAACGTCGCGAAGAATTCGCAGGCGGCCATCGCTCGCCTTGAGAGGCTTGGAGCGATCGTGCGAAAGTACGGACCCGCGATCGCGTTGGCGCTCATGATCGTCGTCGCCACCCTTAGTTCTGATCGATTCCTGCAGGTTCAGAACCTGCTCAACGTCCTGCGCCAGATCTCGATCGTCGGAGTGCTGGGTCTGGGCATGACGTTCGTCATCATCACGGCCGGGATCGACCTGTCAGTAGGTGCGATCCTGAGCGTCGTCGTGGTGTACGGCGCCGACGCCGTCCAAACACAAGGGGTCTTCATAGGGATCGTGGTGGCGCTAGGCATGGGGGCGTTGCTCGGGCTGATCAACGGCATCGGCATCACCCTCGGCAAGGTGCAGCCATTCATCATGACCCTTGGCATGTTGGCCATGGCCAAAGGCATCGCGCTCCTGTACACCCAGGGAACGCCGATCGTGATCACCAACCAGACGTTCCTCGCCCTCGGCAACGGGCGCGTCCTCGGCATCCCGAATCCGATCCTTGTTTTCTTGTCCCTGGTCGTCGTCACCTGGTTCGTGCTCCGGCACACGGTCTTCGGCCGCTCCGTCTACGCCGTGGGAGCCAACGAAGAGGCCGCTCGCCTCTCAGGAATCTCTGTCGGCCGGGTGAAGACGACCGTCTATGTGATCTCAGGGTTGATGGCAGGAGTGGCCGGCGTGCTCTACGCCAGTCAGTTGGGAGTCGGATCCCCGGTTTCCGGCGACGGGTACGAGCTTGCCGCCATCGCAGCAACTGTGGTGGGCGGCACCAGCCTGTTCGGTGGTGCTGGCGGCGTTGGCGGCACGTTCATCGGGGCAGCCTTGTTGGGGGTGCTCTCCAACTTCCTCAACCTCACCGGGGTGAGCCCGTATGCGCAGAACCTCTTCCGGGGCGCTCTGATCATCGCTGCGGCTCTGCTCCAGCGCAAGAGTGCACGGGGGCTCTGAGATGCGCGCCGATCACCCGGCAGTGGCAGCGGCTGCGGCCCGCGCCTGTGATGAGCTCATCACCTTCGACAGCACCCTAGAGCTGTTGGCGACCGTGGCGAATACACCCGCACCGTCGGGGGCCTCGTCGATCACCAGGGGTGCACGCGTGCGGGCGTGGTTCGTAGACCAGGACATGTCAAAGCAGGGCACTGAGCTGCATCTGGATTATCAGCGGACCGGCTGTGACCTGTTGACGTCCGGCACGGGTGGGCTTCGCATGTTGGCCCATCTCGACGAAGTCTCATATCTCGTTGACGACAGCTGGATCGTCCCCGGGCTCTGGCCGATCTCGCCGTACTGCTACCACCTGGCGGAAGGTCCGGCTCCCGCCCGCGTGGTCCGCTTCCATCCCGACGGCACGTGGACGGCCGCAGATCGAGGCGAGGTCATCGAAGAAGGAGGAAAGCACTTCTTCCGCTGCGCGGCGAACGTCGATCTCGGTCCCGGAGATCGGATCTGCCTCGCCAGCGAACTCGCCTGCGACCGGAGCACCGGCCTGGTCACGGGATCGCTCGACAACGCAGCGGGGGTGACTGCGGCACTGCTCGCTGCTTCCGTGTTGGCAGAGGTCGGCGTGCCTTTCACACTGATCCTCACCGACGAGGAGGAAGGTCCCAGTGGTGCCTCGAGCCAAACGATCTCGCGCGGAGCGGCCCGGTATTTTCACAGAAGCCAGCTCCAGGACGCTCCGCTGACCGTGGCGATCGACATCCACGGGGTTCCGGCACGTGACGAAGAGGACGTGCGGGGCCACGCCGTGCCGTGGGGCGCATCGCTGGCCGAATTCAGCAGCCATGGACGGGGCTCGGTCGCGCCGCCACAGCTCTACGCGGCCGCGAGGGACTTCCTGTGCAAGGGCAACTCGATCGTCGACGGCGTCAGGCCCAACTCGGGCGGCTACGTCCCCCGATCGGACGACGTCGTAGCTATGACCCACACCAACCGGGTCCTGGTCCTCGGGTATCCCGGTGCCAACCGACACTTCGACCGCGGCCTTCCGTCCGCGAACCTCCACGACCTGATGCAGCTCGCCCGCGCCCTGGTTGCCCTCGCAGTGGGGGTCTCCACCGAGCAATTGGCAGTGGACTGGTGACCGCCGTCGGTGAGCAGCTCGTGATGCTGGGCGAGCTCACACTTGACGACGTGATCGTCGAGAACGAGGGCGCCGACTGGAAGCAAGCTGGAGGAGGCGGGCTGTACAGCGCGGTCGGCGCCCGGGTCTGGTGCGAGGAAGTCGCAGTCAACTGTGTCGTAGGCCATGACTACCCAGCCGGCCTGCTCGACCAGCTGAACCAGGCTGGGATCAGCACCGAGCGCGTGGCCCGCTCGGCGACGATCGCGAGCATAGGACTCTGGCTGTTGTACGAGACCGACGGAGCCCGCCGACAGATCGAGAAGCGCCGCGGAGGAAGCTTCGCCGAGGTCGATGCCCACCGCGCCTCACCCTTTCCCACTGACTTTCAACCAGCTGGCGTCCATATCGCACCTCAGTCGAGCAACGGACAGGTCCAGGCGCTGCGGCAGCTGGATGGGCGCGATCTGATCATTACCCTTGACGTGCTGATCGAGCCCATGATCGACCGGACTCCCTATCTATCCGGTGAGCTCTTCGGTCAGGTGGATGCCTTCTTGCCGAGCGAGCAAGAGGTCATGGACTTGTGGGGACACACGGACATTCGCTGCCTCTCGCGGTGGCTGATCGAACGGGGCAGCCGCGCCGCGGTCGTTATCAAGCGCGGTCCCCTGGGTGTCGACGTGCTGGTCGACCAATCCGTTATCCGTGTTCCC
This sequence comes from Aeromicrobium sp., assembly GCF_014378035.1. GTDB lineage: Bacteria > Actinomycetota > Actinomycetes > Propionibacteriales > Nocardioidaceae > Aeromicrobium. Next base: position 13,722 of record NZ_JACMOM010000369.1, read on the forward strand.
TCGGTGGTCCACGACCTTGTGGACCCGACCGGCGCCGGTGACGCCTTCTGCGGCGGGTTCCTGGCCGGACTGGTGGCCACCGGCGACCCCGTGGAGGCCGCCGTGCGAGGCGTGGTCTCCTCCTCGTTCGTGTGTGAGGCCCGCGGGGCGCTTGCCGCGGCCGCTCACATCGATCCGCAACTCGTCGAGCATCGATCCAACGTCGCTCGACAACTTCTCAGAGAGGTCACATGACACACGCGAAGGGACAGGTCGTTCCGCCATCCGACGCTTTCCGCTCTGTCTTTCCCGGACTCAAGCCCCTGATCGGCACCATTCACCTCGAGCCGCTCCCGGGCGCGCCCCAGTACCGGGGAGCCGCTATGCGCGACATCATCGATCGGGCCGTGACCGACGCGCTCCGGTACGTCGAAGGCGGCATCGACGGTCTGATCGTCGAGAACGAGGGTGACATCCCGTTCTTGAAGCCGGACCTGGTGGGCCCTGAGACGGTCGCCGCGCTGGCGGTGGCGACCAGCGCCGTGATCGCCGCTGTCAATGTTCCGGTCGGTGTGTTCTGCCTGGCCAACGCGACGCTCCAGAGCCTGGCCGTTGCCAAGGCGACCGGGGCCAGGTTCATCCGAGCGAACCAGTGGGCGAACGCCTACGTGGCGAACGAGGGAATCATCGAAGGGGCCGCGGCCGTGACGCTGCGCTATCGCGCGGCCATCCAGGCCGAAAACGTGAAGGTCCTGGCCGACGTCCACGTCAAGCACGGAAGCCATGCCATCGTCGCAGACCGCACGATCGCTGAACTGACCCATGACACCGAGGCGTTCGGAGCAGACGCTCTGATTGCAACAGGGCAGCGCACTGGCGACCCCACCACCGCACAAGAGGTGCTGGACATCTCCTCCGTGGCCTCGAGACCGGTCCTAGTCGGGAGTGGCCTGAACTCCGACAACGCCCAAGAGTTGATGCAGATCGCCGACGGCGCGATCGTAGGCAGCGCCATGAAGGAAGAGGGTGTCTGGTGGAACCCGGTCAGTGTCGAGCGCACCCGATGCATCGTGGCCGAAGTCGACAAGGTGAGGTGATCGAGATGGATCTCCTGTTCCTCGATTCAGCGATGCCAGCGGATATCCAACTCGCCGCGAGCTCAGGTCTCGTCAGCGGCGTGACGACCAACCCCTCGATCCTGCGCCAGGCAGCGCCGACCACGACGCCGATCGTGCACCTGCTGTCGCTCTTCGAGCTGTTCCCCGACGGGCCGATCTTCTATCAGATCCACGCGCGCGACGCCGCGTCTGCCCGGACGCAGGTGGACGAGCTCGTCACACAGCTCGGTGATGACGCCCCGAGGGTCATCTTCAAGCTGCCCGCTCAATTCGAGTGGTTCTCGTTCGGCGCACGATTGGTCCGACAGGGGCATCATGTCGCCTTCACGGCGGTCTACCACCCAGGTCAGATGATCGCTGCCATGCAGGCCGGGGCGCGCTACGTCATCCCCTACGTCGACCGGGCGCGCAGGTTGCGCCCAGACTCCCGTGACGTGGTCGCGCAACTCAGCGCGGTCAGCAGACCAGGCTCCCCGGGCATCCTTGCCGCGAGCATCAAGTCTGCTGAGCAGGCACTGGAGGCTTTCGCTAACGGGGCAGAGGCAATCACCACGACCTGGGAGGTCATCGAAGCCTTGACGACCGACGAGCTCACTGACTCGGCCGTCAATCAGTTCCGGACCGAGGTTCCGTTGTGAACATGACTGCGACCGGCTGCAGCGCCAACCGAGTCGCTGCCACCGTCGAGTTCGTTGACTGACCAGTTCGGCGCTCCGGAGACCTGACCTGCGCGCGCGGGGCTGCTCAGATCTACACGTCGTAGGGAGGTGAAATCGAAGCCGTGAGGACGTCGCGCCACACGCTGCAAGCGCCTTAGGGCACGGGCTTCGTGTTGGTCAGCGGCCAGGTGAACCCCGCGTTCTAGGCCCGCCCCCGACAACACGAACGCTGGCGCGTGGTCAACGCGTGCAACTCGCGCTACTTCGCACTCACCCTCGACGGCCACCCCTTCGGTGCAGACCGTATCGACCAGGACGTCCCAGCCGGCACGATCGAGGACTGGACCATCCGCAATGACAGCGCCATGGCCCACTGACAGCCCACCCCCGTGGCATGCCGACGCGACGGGCATAAACCTTTCCGGGATCCCTTGCGGGATGAGCGCAACGTTCTCATGTCGGGCTCGTCGGGGCGCCGAGGACGCACTGGTGGCGATTCGTTGACTGGCAAGCGTCGAGCTGTCACTCGTTGGTGCACCACACCCTGCGTTGCCCATCAACAGGTGACCCATTCGCGGTGGAAAGACGCAGCAGCGCTGCCGTCCGTCCTGTGCTCGTGCGGTGCGCTTGATGATCCGTGGCCATCATCTGCCTGGCCGCCAATGTGGCCAGCATGACG
>NZ_JACMOM010000370.1 GCF_014378035.1 Aeromicrobium sp.
CGCTGGTGTTCGGTGCGGAGGATCAAGCCACTCCTGCGTCCCGCGGTGAGGAGATGCTCGCCGCCCGCGGAGGCAGGGGTCACCTGGAGGTGCTCCCCGGAGTCGGCCACCTCACGGCGCTGGAGGCACCGACCAGCGTCGCGGCCCACCTCCTCGCGCGCGTGGGCAGGCCCTGATGCGCGTCCGACTGGCGGCTGCGGCTCATTTCCCTAGGCTGGCATCGTGACCTCCACCCAAGAATCACCGGCACCCCAGGTCTTCGTCCTCTTCGGGGCGACGGGCGACCTGGCGAAGCGCAAGCTCTTCCCGGGCCTCTACAAGCTCGCCGCCGCCGGCCGTCTCCCGGAGGACTACGCCGTGATCGGCTCGGGCCGCCACTCACCGGGATCCGATGACGACTTCCGCGCCAAGATCCGCGAGGGACTCCAAGAGTTCGTCGACGACCTCGACGACTCGATCGCCGATGACCTGCTCGGACGTCTGTCGTTCGAGGTGTCGGACTCCGACGACGGCGCCGACCTGGCAGCAGCAGTGAAGAAGGCGTTCGAGGGCCTCGGTGACGGCGCCAAGAAGCTCGTCTACCTCTCCGTCCCGCCGTCGGCCATGGAGCCGATGATCGGGATGCTCGGACGCGAGGGCATTGCCGACGAGGATGCGCACATCGTCACCGAGAAACCCTTCGGTACCGACCTGAAGTCGGCCCGCAAGCTCGACGCGGCACTCAAGAAGGTCAGCTCGGAGGACCGCATCTTCCGCATCGACCACTTCCTCGGCAAGGAGGCAGTGCAGAACATCCTCGCCCTACGCTTCGCCAACGGGCTGATCGAGCCCGCATGGAACCGCGACCACCTGTGCTCGGTCCAGATCGACGTTCCGGAGGAGCTGACAGTCGAGGGGCGAGGCAGCTTCTACGAGGCGACGGGATGCTTCCGCGACATGATCTCGACCCACCTCTCACAGGTGCTCGGCTTCGTGGCGATGGAGCCGCCGGTGCATCTGGACGCGACATCGCTGCGCAACGAGAAGTCCAAGGTCTTCCAGGCGATGCGCCCCATCGACCCCAAGCGGGTGGTGTTCGGGCAGTACGAGGGTTATCGCGACGAGGACGATGTCGCCGACGACTCCGAGGTCGAGACATTCGTCGCACTCGAAGTGTTCGTCGACACCGAGCGCTGGCAGGGCGTGCCGTTCTACCTGCGCACGGGCAAGGCTCTCGGGGCCACCCGGCGCACCATCACCTTGACATTCAGGACGCCGCCGATGGGCCGCTTCGGCGACGATGACTACGGCCCCAACGAGCTCGTGCTCGAGCTCACAGACTCGCCCAAGATCGCTGTCGACCTCTACGCCAAGCGCCCCGGCCCAACCATGGAGCTGACGTCGACGACGATGCACCTCGACCTGGCCCAGGACGACTCTGAAGACGCGCCGCTCGAGGCCTACGAGCGACTGCTGCTCGACGTCATGCGGGGCGACCAGACGCTGTTCACCCGGTCGGACGAGGTCGACCGCCTGTGGCAGCTCTGCGAGCCTGTGCTCAAGGACCCGCCGCCCACGCAGCCGTACGCCGCGGGGTCGTGGGGGCCGGACGACGCCGTGGCGATGCCGGGCGAGCGCGGCTGGCGACTGCCTGATGCCTGACGCTGACCCCGACGCCTCTGCTGAGCCCGGTGCCGACCGGCCGTGGCCGTCGATTGCCGACCACGGTCTGATCGGTGACCTGCGCACGTCTGCTCTCGTCGGCACGGACGGCACGATCGACTGGTTCTGCTGCCCGCGGTTCGTCTCGCCGAGCGTGTTCGGCGCCCTGCTCGACCGTGAGGAGGGCGGCGCGTGGACCCTCTCGCCGGTAGGTGGGTCGACCCGTACCCAACAGTTCTACCTGCCCGACTCGGCCGTGCTCGCCACGCGCTTCCTCACCGATGCCGGCGTGGTCGAGGTGCACGACTTCATGCCCATCCTCGAGCCCGGCGACACCCAGCACCGCCAGCGACTCGTTCGTCGAGTCATGGCGGTGCGCGGAACGGCTCGGGTCCGGATGTCACTCGACGCCCGCCCCGACTACGGGCGGGAGCGGTGCACCGTCGAGCAGGTGGACCGCGGTCTCGTCCTCAGTGGTGACGGGGTTCGCATGGGCCTCAGCGCGACCATGGAGCTCGAGGCCGACGACGGTGTCGTCAACGCCGAGTTCAGCCTCTCGAGCGGCGAGGCGGCACTGTTCGTGCTGGAGGTGCTCGACCCGGAGGAGGAGTTCCGTGACGGCAGCACCGAGGACACCGAGGACCTGATCGACGCCACCACCGCGTTCTGGCGCACCTGGCTGTCGCAGTCGACCTACACGGGCCGGTGGCGCGAGATGGTCAATCGCTCGGCCATCACCCTCAAGCTCCTTACCCACGAGCCCAGCGGCGCACTCATCGCGGCGCCCACGACCAGCCTGCCCGAGGAGATCGGGGGTGGACGCAACTGGGACTACCGCTACGTCTGGATGCGTGACGCCGCCTTCAGCCTCTACGCCCTGCTGCGGCTCGGCTTCACGCAGGAGGCGAACTCCTTCGTGCGGTGGCTGTCAGAGCGGCTCGGTGAGGAGAGCGATGACAAGCACGGCCTCGGCCCGCTGCGGGTGCTCTATGACATCGACGGCAACACACCGACCGCAGAGTCTGAGCTCGATCATCTCAGCGGCTACCGCGACTCGTCGCCGGTGCGCGTCGGCAACGCTGCCGTCGACCAGCTGCAGCTCGACATCTACGGCGAGATCATCGACTCGATCTACCTGTTCAACAAGTACGGGCCCGGCATCACCAGCGATGCGTGGGCCGACCTGACCCGCATGCTCGAGTGGCTGCTCGACAACTGGGATCGCGACGACGCAGGCATGTGGGAGATCCGCGACGGCCCGCGTCCCCACACGACGTCGCGGCTGATGTGCTGGGTCGCGTTCGAGCGGATGATCCGAGTGGCTCGCCAGCGCGGGCTGCCCGGCGACCTGACAGCGTGGTCGCGGGCCCGTGACGAGATCTATGCCCGACTCATGGAGAAGTCGTGGGACGACGACCTGCAGGCTTTCGTGCAGGAGGAGGGTGGCGAGGCGCTCGATGCGGGCGTGCTGCTGATGCCGATGGTCAAGTTCCTCTCGCCGGCTGACCCGAAGTTCTTGTCGACGCTCGAGGCGGTGGAGAAGCGACTCGTCGCCGACAGCCTGGTGTTCCGTTACGACCCGGGCCGTGTGTCCGACGGTCTCGACGGTGAGGAGGGCACCTTCTCACTGTGCTCGTTCTGGTACGTCGAGGCACTCACCAGGGCCGGACGGCTCGACGACGCTCAGCTCGCGCTCGAGAAGATGTTCACCTACGCCAACCACGTCGGGCTCTACGCCGAGCAGGTGAGCGCCACAGGAGACCAGCTCGGCAACTTCCCGCAGGCCTTCACCCACCTCGCCCTGATCAGCGCCGCCATCAACCTCGACCGGGCACTGGGTTGACGGTGCACTGGGTTGACGGTGCACTGGGTTGACGGTGCACTGGGTTGACGGTGCACTGGGCTGACGGGTCAGGTGTCGTAGACGTCGGGGACGCCGTCGCCGTCGGAGTCGAGTGCCTCGCGCTCGTGGATGATCCGGTAGGAGCGGTTGCGAGCCCGTAGCAGCACCGCCGCGGCGGCGGCAGAGATCAGTGACCCCACCAGGACGCCGGTCTTGACGTACTCGTCGGTCGCGGTGCCGATGCCGTACGCCAGCTCGCCGATCAACAGCGACACCGTGAATCCGACGCCCGCCAACATCGCCAGCCCCAGCACGTCAAGCCAGGCGAGGTCGTCGTCGAGCTCGGCCCTGGTGAAGGCCGCCACGAGCCACGTCGCACCGAAGACGCCGACAGTCTTGCCGAGGAAGAGGCCGCCGACGATGCCGAGCGTGATGGGCTCGGACATCGCGCGGGTCAGGCCGCTCCACCCGTCGACCTGCACACCGGCGGAGAAGAAGGCAAAGACCGGCACCGCGATGGCCGCGGACATCGGACGAAAACGGTGCTCGAAGTGCTCGGCAAGGCCGGGCCCGTCGCCGGGGGCTCGGCGGACGACGGGCACGACGAAGGCAAGAAGGACCCCCGCCACCGTCGCGTGGACGCCAGAGGCGTGCACCAGGCCCCACGTGAGGGCGGCGAGCGGCAGCAGGATCCACCACGACCGGACCCGCCGTTGCACCAGCACTGCGAAGACCGCCAGCGGCAGCAGCGCCAGCAGCAGGTAACCGGGGTGCAGGGTCTTGGTGTAGACCACGGCGATGATGATGATCGCGAGCAGGTCGTCCACGACGGCGAGCGTGAGCAGGAACGTCCGGAGCCCCGACGGCAGGTGGCTGCCGATGACCGCCAGCACCGCGAGGGCGAACGCGATGTCGGTGGCGGTGGGGATGGCCCAGCCCTCGAGCGAGCCGCCGAGGTTGACGAGCGTGAACACGAGCGCCGGCACCACCATGCCGCCCACCGCGGCCGCGACGGGGAGGGCCGCCCGGCTCGGCTCGCGGAGGTCTCCGGCGACGAACTCACGCTTGAGCTCGAGGCCGGCAACGAAGAAGAAGATGGCAAGCAGCCCGTCGGAAGCCCACTGACCGAACGTCAGGTGCAGATGGAGCGAGGCCGGGCCGAAGGCGGTGTCGCGCAGGGAGGCGTACCCGTCGCCGAGGTTGGCCGCCGTGATAGCCGCGACCGCTGCGATGAGCAGCAGAACCCCGCCGAGCGTCTCCTGGCGCAGGATCTCGGCGATTCGCGACGCCTCCGGCCAGGAGGCGCGCCTGAACAACCTTGACGGAGCCACCCGGCCAGCCTAACGGGTGTAAAGTAAATGAAGATTCAACCAATAAGGAGCGCATCATGCCTGTCACCCGCCTGAACCACGCCGTCCTGTACGTCCGGGATGTCGATGCCAGCGCAGCCTTCTACGAGCGCACGCTCGGATTCCGTCACGTGATGGGCGGCCCCGGCGCCGCGTTCCTGCAGGCTGGCGGCAGCAACAACGACCATGACCTCGGGCTCTTCCAGCTCGGGCCGCAGGCTGGGCCGTCGGGTGCCGGCGTCACGACGGTGGGGCTCTACCACCTGGCGTGGGAGGTCGACA
>NZ_JACMOM010000371.1 GCF_014378035.1 Aeromicrobium sp.
CACCACATATGTCGGTAACCCCGCGACCCCTCTTCGATCGCGGCCGCCGCAGGCTCGGCCACCCCATGTCGGCTGCAGCGCCGGAGTCGGCGCGGGCACGGAGGGGAATGCGGCCCGACGTACAGCCGAACCGCGCCCCGAAAGGTGCGGCGTGCTCAGGCTCATGGGCCTCCACATCACCGGCGACGCCGCGGCCGACGAGATCCTGGCCGACCCCTTCGCGCTGCTGCTCGGAATGTTGCTCGACCAGCACATCAGTACAGGAGCATAAGGGGTTACACTTGGCCCATGGCCAAGACGCGGAACGCGACTCTGCTCCGCCGGGGTGCGGCATCCGTGGGGGCTGAGCGGGTCGAATCCCTCGAGGCTGTTCCGGACATCGTGCTCGGCGCCTACACACGTATCTCCGACGATCAGGAGGACGAGCTCACTGGCGACCGTCGCGCGGGTGTAGGTCGCCAGTTCGAGGCGATCGAGCAGCTCTGCCGAGCAGTGAGCGAGCGCGAGAGTGCCTGGAAGATCAACGGCCCGGCTTACGAGGACAACGACGTATCCGCATTCAAGGAGGTACTCCGCCCCGGGTTCGAACGACTGCTCCTTGACCTTGACTCAGGTGTCATCAGTGGCATCGTTGTTTATGACCTCGATCGACTGGCGCGCCGCCCGAAGGACCTCGAGCGCGTGATCGATATTTACGATAGGGCAGCAAGGGCCCATCGTATTCTGCATTTTCGCACCGTTCATGACGCCATTGACCTGTCGTCCCCTGATGGCATCACCCTGGCTCGGGTGATGGTCGCCTTTGCGAACAAAGCGTCGAGGGATACGGGGCGACGAGTTGCCGCAAAGCACCGAGCTACCGCCTTGACTGGGCGTCCAGTAAGTGGCACGCGGCCGTTCGGGTGGTACTGGACCCGGCACGAGGTCGCTCTCGCGGACGGTCGTTTACTGCCGGAGGTCATCAAGCCCAGTAGTAAAGGAAATCAAGCGATCGACGCGGCGGAGGCTGGAGAGATACAGCGGATAGCTGACGACCTGCTCCTCGGGTGCTCCATCAACTCCGTGGTGCGAGATTTGAATGGTCGCAACATTAGAACTTCCAAGGGCAACCCGTGGAGTGGGGCAACCTTGAAGCAGTTGATGCTTAGCCCGCGACTTGTCGGCTACCGGGTGCACCAAGGTGAAATGCTGGTGGACCCGAAAACGCAGAGCTTTGTGAAGGGCCAGTGGGATCCCATTCTTTCCGAGGAGACGTGGGGAGCGCTTGAAGACCTCCTGATGGGTGATGAGAACGCAACTGTCGAACGTCGTAGTGAGGCTCATCGTGACTACTTTCTCAGTGGCTTGCTGAGGTGCTCCGAATGCAGCGGCCCACTCCACGGCAACGCGAGGACCGAAAAGCACTTTTACTACGCCTGCAAGGTGCGAGGCGGTGGGATGAATGGTACGGGAGGTTGCGGAAAGGTCAGCGCGTCAGGGGTAGCCGTTGACGAGATCATCGGGGCGCTTCTTAAGGCCAGGATGAGAACAGTGGACGCTGGGCAACCTGAGCCCACCGGATGGGAGGGCGGAGGGGCTCTCGAGGTGGTCAAGTCGAAGATCAGGGCCGACGTCGATGCCTTCTCGACTGCTACGGGGGAGCTGGCGCAGAGGATTCTGGCGCAGCTGCGCGGCTTGCAGGAGCAGGCGGACGAGTTGCGCATGCAGCGAAATGCCTGGGTGCACGAGCAGGGTAGGCAACAGCGGCTGCGGACGGTTGGGGCGGAGGTGTGGCACGAACTGTCCACCGCAGACCGTCGTGCATACGCTCGTGCGGAGCTCGAGGCGATTTTCGTTCGCCGCGCTACTCGCCGCGGCAACAGATTTGACCCAGGTCGTCTCGTGCCGATCTGGCGGAGCCACGCTCCAGCAAACGCATGAGGGTTGCCCACCTCTCATTCGTCATCTCGGGGGCGTTGTCAAGGGCAGTCTGCAGCCACTCATCGCGTGTCATGGTGGCGGACCGTCCTGTGCTCACCCGGTGCGGCAGTCGCCGCTAGGAGTGCCTGCGGGTGACCGGGTCCCGCGCTGCTACGACGCCCGCGAGTAGAACGGGGAGAGGCCTGTTGGCCTCTCCCCGTTCGTGGTCAGTCGTGGAGCAGGGCGAGCCCTGCCGTGATGGACGTACCAAGCCGGGCCTTGACGGCGGCTCCGGTGGTCAGGATGTTCTCCAGGCTGCGTTGCGCCGCCTTGGCGTTGCGACCGACGTCGTCGAAGTCTTCGAGCGCCCGAAGTGCGGTGTCGAGGTGGGCCTCGAGCTTTGTCAAGTCGACCTCGCTGTCGGTGTCCCGGGTGTGGGTGGCAGCGACAAGCTCCCGTAGCACGAGGTACACCAGCCCGAGTGCGCTGTCGTCGTCGAGGGCGACCACGTAGCTGAGCTCGTCGACCCGGGCGAAGCTGCCGCCGCCAGGGACCTGGTCGCACGTCGGGACGAGCCCGAGCCCCGCAACGGCTTCCCGAGTCTCGCGCCCGGTCCCGAGCTCGGCGCGCCACTGACTGACGGTCAGCGGCCTTGTCCTGGTCTTGGCCTCCAGGACGATCCGCAGCGGGGTGCCGCGTCCTGCGACAGCCGACCCGAGGGTCGCCACGGCATCGCCGGCCCGCCGTGTTCCGCCCGGTGCGGCGGTGGCTCCGACGGCCTCGATCCGGTCGCCGGCCGCGGTGACAACATCAGTGGCC
>NZ_JACMOM010000065.1 GCF_014378035.1 Aeromicrobium sp.
GCGCAGATCGAGCAGCTGCGCGATCGCATGCGAACGGTCGGGACGGATGACACCGAGGCGTGGACTCAGCTGGCCCGCGAGACCTCAGGAGTGTTCGCGGCCTGGTCGATCCAGACCGAGACAACACCGGGCCCGTTGGCCGGTGCGTCAGGCGCCCTGTCGAGGTTCGGTCAGGTCCGAGCCCACCAGGTCCCGGTGAAGCGGGTCCCTCAGCCGGGGATGCGCCAGGCCGCGATGTTGCTGATGCAGGCGACCTCTAACCCGTCGTCGATGGCATCCAAGGCGCTGATGATTCAGACCATGATGCAGATGCTCAAGTCGATGTATGACTACCAGCAAGCCACCGCTCAAGGACAGGCCGCGAGGCAGGTCGAGGTCGCTGTGCGAGGGTCGCTGATGGAGGTCCGCAAGACGTTGCCGGCAGTGCTGGCCACTGCCGGCGCACCGCCTCGCCGCGATGGCCAGAGTAATGGCCAAGACACCGCGGCCGACGTGTTCAAGATCCCCGGACAGGTCCCGGCGCGGGACGCGGTCAAGTTGCCAGTGCGTCCACCGCTGCCCAGCAAGGACCCCACGCGGCCCACGCAGCCGCCCGACCAGAGCCCTGGCCGACGGCGATAACCGCCCACACATCTGAGGCTCCGGAACGGCTATCGAGGGGGAATCGATCATGACAGAACCACAGGACGAAGCGAGCGAGAAAGTCACGGCAGGGATGCGCACGGCGATGGCCGCAGCAGCACAGGTCGCGCAACGGGTCATGCGTGCACTCGAGCAGCGCCAGCGCGAAGTGCAAGCCGCCTCCGAGCAACGAGCCGCCGAACTCACGGCCAGATTCGACGCCGAGCGGGCGACCGCCCGACCGGATCAGATCACCTCGGCGTACGAGACCGCGCGGGCGTGGGAGAAGTACGACCCGGACGCGCGCACCGCAGCCAACCGGATCCGTAGCGAGGCCAGCGCCAGGTGCGAGGTTGATCCTATGGCTCTGGATCGGGCTGCGCAGCTGGATCGCGATGCCGCCGACCAGAGTGACGAAGCACACCTCGACAACGCGGCTGCCGTGGTTGCCGGCGGCGACGCTGCCGCCGATGTAAACGAGCGAGCTGCCGCCGACGCTGAATACCAGATCGCATGTCGGCAGCGTGCTGAGATGATGTGGGATTCAGCCGAGCGACGGACGAGTATGGCCAATGCGCTCGATGGACGGGCCTCGGCCAAAGCGATCGCCGTCGGCATGGTCGTTAGCACGGGCCAGGGACAACCGGCACGCGAAGCAGTCAAGCGCCGCCCCGGGCAGGTTGTGAACCAAGCCAGGAGCGCGGCACCCGGCAAAGACATTGGAGCCCGCCACGGTCGAGGACCCCACGCTTAGATGCATTCAGAATCTCCGAACCGGAGACGTCCTCGTGAACGCATGAGGGATGCTGGCGACATGGATCGCATCACAGTCGGGCTCGTGTCGCTCGACGGACAGCCCCCTGCCGTCCTCGGCCAGTACGACGAGACAGAGTGCTGGAACGGGTGGCTGTGTCCTTGGCTCGATCCGCTAGCAGTGGTGACCGTGATCGACATGCTCAACGGCAACCCGAAGGATGACTTTGAACTGGAGTACCGGTACGAATGGCAAAACGACGGTGCCCTGGTCCTTACGGACTGCCAGTACGAGGACGATGACGGCTACGAGCCGCAAGTCCTCCTGCCCGACGCGCACGGCCTGTACCAGCTTGGAGCTGAGTCCTGGATCTGGTCTGCAGAGGCCGACGCGCCCTCCCCGGAGCCGCTCGGCGTATTCCGATCGATCTCGACCCGCGACGGGGAAGCTCAGCGACGAGACGGAGAGCCATACTTCGCCATGAAGCGTTTGGACGAAGGCCTCTCCACAGATGATGAGGCGTACGCCGCCAAGCTGATGGGCCGCGGAGGCGAGCTGTACGAGGTGCAGTTCGGTGATGGAGTGTGGATGCTGACACGAGTTGCCGATCTCGTCGCAGGCACTGTCAGCCCCGCACGACCGGCTCAGAGCTAGTCGTCGGAAATCTGCGCGTCGTCGGCATCGGGGATCTCCGCGCCGATCTCGTGGATGCGCTGCTCCGCGAGCCAAGTCAGCCGCTTCGCCTGCAAAAGCAGAGTTCGACGCATACCGCCTGAAACCTCCCGCTCGGAAATCATCTGTGACAGACGAGAGATCGTGGAGGCTCGTCGCGCGATGCGCACATCTGAGTGCTTCCGGTCCTCCCACAGCTCGTCAGGAATGATCCTGCCGCGAACGGCCGTCGGTAGGGCGATCACGTCAGAGGCGTGGATGACGCCCTCGTTCAAGACCGCGTGGAACACACTCTGTGTTTCCAGCTCCTTGTAGACCGTGTACTCGTACGGGCTGAGGAGGGTGCGCTTCTGAGCCGTGGTGGCTTTCTTCATGGGATCGGCCGGATTCATCGCCGCCGCAACGCTCGGGACGCTCCACATCGCAACTTTGGCGACCTCGAATGGGTCCAAGATGAACTTGGCCACGGCATCGGAACGTTGGCCGGTGAGGTGCCGACCCACCCGATCACGGAACATCGCAGACGTCTGTCCAACGTAGATCGGCTCGTCGTCGTAGTCGAAGTACGCGTAGATGCCCACGGCGTCACCTATCGCCTTGCTAGGGGTCTCTGGGTCAGGCTCGGCCATGAGTTTGGCAAGCTCCACACGGATGAGGCGGACAGCGCGAGGCGGCTGATTCTGCTTCTTGATCTTCGGCGGCAACTTGTCCCCTTAACTCTAGAGACAGAGTCTAGGGGCTAGATAAGTGCAGCGGGCCGCAATGTCGGCAGCAGGTAATTGTCAGCGATCCATGCGATCACGTCGACTACCACGGCATCACCGAAACCGAACAGTGCCTGATTGTCCGTTCGAGCTCTCGTCTTAAACCGACCTGCCCCCATAAGACGGGCGTACTCGAGCGGAGTCATCCAGCGAACCCGCATCTGACCTCGCCCGGCCTGCACGAGTGCCTGCTTCGATGACCCTCCGCCGGTCGTACGGAGGCATCCTGCGATGGGATCGGCTCGGATCTCCCACGTCGCAACGCCGTGCCGCGTGCGCCGGTATGCCGTACGCCAAGCAGTTTTCTCGCCTGCAGCCAAAGATTCCAGCCGTGCCGCGTGAAGCGGCGCGAGACTGGTTACGAATTTCGCAGTCCGCTCTTCGTCCCACCAGCGAGCATCATCGGCGTCGAGGCGCTGCACGACCCTACGAAGATCCTCAGGACCGTCCGGAAGACCTGGCAGATCGATGTAGTGCATCGGCAGGTCTTGGTTCAGAGCGTGGATCTGCTGGACCCAACCCGGCCGTACGTCGGAGATCGGCGGAACACCCAGTTGAGCGCCTGCGGGTAGGTCACCACGCAGCCCGACAACGAACATGCGAGGCCGGCTCTGCGGAACAAAGTGACGAGCGTTGATGGCGATGACGTCGCAGCTGTAGCCAAGCTCGGCGAGCCGCTCCATAGCGATTCGAAGATCCTTCCCGCCACGGCTCGTGGCGAATCCGTGCACGTTCTCTAGGAGTACCGCGCGCGGACGAAGTTCGTTCATCTGCTCAAGGACCCGAGCGAACTCCCAGAACATGCCGCTCTGCTCGCCCGTCAGCCCCTTCCGGTTGCCTGCCAGGCTCAGATCTACGCAGGGGAAGGAGGCTGTCGCAAGCTCGATGTTCGGGAGCTGGTCACCAAGCACACCGCGGACATCACCAAGCTTGAAGGCGTCGACCGCGTGAGGGCGGTTGGCCAAGTACAGGTCGTACTTCGCCCGCTCGATGTCGTTCGCCCACTGAACGTCGAACCCTCGGGGCTCCAAGGCAGCGGCCATGAGGCCGATTCCGGCGAAGAACTCGGCCGTGGCGATGGGGTGATCTGGAGCAATGGTCACGAGCGTCATCCTGCCACGCGTGAGCAACAGAAACAGCCACTCTGAGCGGGTGGCGCCATAGTTTTCTCGATGGTGCCCTAAACTCCGTCTCATGAGTGAGCTGGCCGAGGGTGATCCGCGCCACGGGACCCAGAATGGCTACGGCAATCACAAGTGCCGGTGTGACGCGTGTCGAGAAGCAAACCGGATCAAGCACGGCGAGTACATGACCCGTATCCGCGAGTCTGGCGAGCTGGCAGAGCTGCCCAACGTGGTGCATGGAACGTCGTACCGGTACGACGTTGGGTGTCGCTGCGACCCGTGCCGCGAGGCACACAACGCCAAGTCGCGAGCCACAAAGGCTCGGCTGCGTGAACGCAACAAGTGAACAGGCTGCGGTGGCAGCAACTGGAACGTAGTGCTGCGGCAGCTCGTCCAGGCCTGCTCCAGAGGTGACAGGTCAACCGGCTGCGGTGGGGGGTCGAAGAGTCCACAAGGCCACAGTCGGTGCGCTAGGCGACCTTCGTGGTCGTCGCCTTCTTCAGCCTCGGGACCTTGCCCAGCGCAGCGATGTAGGCGTCCGCCGTCTGCAGCTCGTCCGCGCACTTCTTGATGTACTTGGGCGTGTAGACCCAGTTACGAGTGGAAGCGATCCACACGCAGTAGTCGTCCCGGCTGTGAGCCATCCGCTTGCCGTTTCGCCCGCCAACCTCGTGCCGATACCTCATCTTCGTGAAGTCATGGACGTTGAACCGGAAGGGGATGAGAGCCTCGACAGCCTTGGCGGCGGGCTTCGGGAGGACCTCGTCCTTCAGAGCGACGCTCCGGAGCTTCTCGATCACGACGGCAGTGCCCTTCTTGTTCATGAGATCCCGCTGATCCTCGGCCGTCAGCTCATCCATGCGCACGAAGGTGAACGCCGTGTCGGCGTCGGTCTTGGGTCCCTTGACCGGAGTCAGCATCACCCGGTAGATGAAGCGCTCGTCTTCGAGGATGGACGGGTCGAACTTCGCCTCGAACTTCGTGATGTAGTTCCGAGCGCTCAGCGGCAGCTGGCGACGGAGCGCCTTCTGCTCCTTGATGCCCTCGGGCGTCAAAGACTGCACAAAGATCGGGAACCTGAGCTGCTTGCCGAGACTGAACTCAGCACTAAACCGCTTCACGAGCTCGGCTTCGAAGTTGAGCACCAGAGCATGGGCGTACGCCGACGTTTCCATGATGAACGCCTCCTGGAACCTGTGCTCGATCTTGTTCCGGAGCCCGATGAACAGCTCGACGTTTGCGCGCACGGGATCCTGGTCGTCCGGGAACTCCTTCTTCAAGCAGGTGCCCAGGTCCCACGACTGCTTCTCACCGTTCTTGTCCCGCACGTACCAGCCGTTGGGCTTGCGGAAGTAGGTATTCACACCGCGTCGATCGAGATCGGCGTGGAGCAGGTTCTGCCACGCCAGGTGCATGTGCAGCACGAAGTCATAGAAGCTGGCCTTCTCTCCGGAGCGGTTGTAGAACTCGACCGCGACGCAAGCTTGGCGACGCGCCTCCTGCATGGTGTGCCAACAACGGGTATGCGCCATTTCTTCTCCAACTCGTAGACCTTCAATCATCCCATGTGATCTACGTCATCCTCGGAAGAAACGCCCCTGGTGCATCAATCATGAGTGCCTTCGACGGCTCGCGACGGCCACCGCGGATCGACACGCTGTGGAACTGCTCCCTTCTGCCGACCATGCCCAGTGAGGACAAGGAGTCCGCGGGTGGGCCAGTGAGGTATGCCATCCACCCACGCCTTGGCAGGGGCGTAGCACCTTGCGATCGTCCAGATAGCGACAATTTGGCTGCGTCTTCGGGGCGGACTGCAGCACCCCAGCTGTTCGGGTACGGCAATCGACCCATGCTCTACGGAAGGGAGCCGGTGACCGACGAGGTCTGATCGGGGTACAGCCCCTCCGGTGGTTCTTCGGCCGGAAAGCAGTAGTCCCGATCGGCCGCGTGGCCGTTCTTAATCGAGCACCCCTTGAACGTGCCGGAGTCTGAAAGGAGGAGCGGAAGATGATGGTCCAAATGTTCGCGCAGCCAACTCGAGCTGCCCGTGGCCGCGTCGAGGCGCAGGTGTTCCCAGGATCGCCAAAGGCTGTCGAATCGGTAAGCCGCTTCGGGGTGAAGCCACCATTTCGGGCACCAGGTGAGGCCGGGAATGTTGGTGACGTCGCGTGGGAACATCGGAATGAAGAACTCGCGAATGAACTCAGGCAGGTTTTGGTAGTACAGCCTCGGAGCCTCTTCCTCGCCGGTTTCGAAATCGGGTTCTTCTTCCCATCCTGTTGGGCTGCTCACGTCTGGGATCCCTTCACTGATTTCGCGTGGGGGCCATCCATCCACGGCAGGGTTCGGCCGAGCACGGCTCGAGTCCCCGATGCCAGCAACACCGCCCGGCCGCGCGGCAGGGCGCGGAGGTCGGCGACGTCGAGGATGAGGTCGGACTGTTCTTGGCGGCTGACGCTCCGGCCGTTCCTGCCGGAACTCACTGACGGTCGGTTGTGGGTGTAGTTGCCGATCGCCTTGGAGAGGTCGGTGAGGTATTTCATGTCGTCGACGCCGCCGGCGTAGACCTTGATGTTGGCCGCGGAGTACAGCTTCTCGTAGCCGTCGTTGCCCCACACGGCGCGTCCCTGCGCGGGTGACTGCAAGTAGGTCGAGATGAGGATTCCGCGTGATCCGTAGTGTGAGTAGAGGTTCGGGAGCTCAGCCCAGCGGCACACGTTCGCCGCCTCGTCGAGCACGACCAGCATCGGTGTGGAGAGACGTCCGTTGGGTTCGGTCTGGGCGAGATCCTCGGCAGCCTCGCACACTGCGGCCGCGAGCGCGGCGACCAGTCCCCCGGCCGAGCCTTGGCCTTCCTTGGAGAGGCTGTAGAGGGTGTCGTTTGTCCGCACGAACGCGTGCGGGTCGAACTCCGGCAGGCCGGGGACGGTTGGCGGTGTGACCCAACGGGTGGCTTCACGGTTGAGCATGAACGACGCCATCTGTTCGGCGCTGCCGAAGATGCCGCTTCGCTCTTCCGGGGCGGCCGACATGGCAGAGCGCACCGCGGCCGAGATGAGGTCGAAGCCGTTGTTGTGAAGGATCACCGCAGGCGTGTCATCGGTCGGGTCGGTCAGCCAGAGGTACACCTGCGTCAACGGTTTGCTCGAGATCGCGGCCGCGAGCAGCAGGTTCGCGAGCAGATCTCGTCCCTTGGGGCCGAAGTATCCGTCGACCTTGGCGTCGGGGTCGTGGGACGCGGCCTCGAACATGTCGGCCAGCTGGCGGGCCTTCACCTCGTTGGTGACGTACGACAGCGGATTCCACCACCAGGTCATCGGCTCGGTGGCGAGGCCCTGCGGGTCGAAGACCCACGTCTGACCCAGCGTCGACCGGTAGGCCCGGGTGGTCTGTACGACGTCTGCTTTGTTGGACGTCGTGAGGACGGCGCCGGGGGCGCTGAGGATTTCGGGGATGACGAAGCTGGTGGTTTTGCCGACGCGGGGGCCGGCGAGCACGATCACGACGTCTTCCCACGTCCGGTACAGCATCTTGCCGCTCAGCGTCCGGGCGATCGGCACACCAGGGCCATAGGGACTACCGAGTCGTTTGGCTACCTTGTTGGCGCTCGTTTTACGGAGCGCGCCGAGCTGCTGGCCGCGGGCCATGTGACGGTCGGCCTTGTCGACGCTGGTCGTTTTGCGGAACATCTTCAACGCCGCTGCGCCGACAAAGGCGATCAGGAGCAGCAGTACGACACCGATGCCGACCGCGGCCTTGGTGGCCGTGGCCGTCCAGGTGACGTCTCCGCCGGCGATCCCGAACAGCACCTTGAATGGGTTGGACGGAGGTGCCGGGTTGCCGTCGATCTTGGCGGCTAGGTGTGTGGCTGACCAGGTGGTCACGAGAGCGATGGCCGCGAGGGCGACGAAGGCCCACACGAGCACTGCCTCGGCGCCGGCTGCGGACGGGTTGCTTCTTCTGGCTGTGGAGGACATGTCAGACCGCCTGTGTTCCGAGCAGGCTCGTGCCGGCCATGGGATCAGTGGTGGGGGCGGCGGCAGGTTCCAGCGCTGACTCCATGCGCGTAGGTTCGTTTGCCGGATCTGCGAACGGCACCCCGACCTCACCATCGAGGGCGAACGAGTTCGACGAACCTGAGCACCCACACCGGCTGTGACCCCCGAGGATGCTCAAGTTCAGGCCAAAAGCGTCGAAGTTCATTCGAGCTTCCCAATTTTGCCGTGCCAGCGTTTGTTGGTGTCGTTGACGGCCATCTCGACTTCGGTGAGGGCGACTTGGAAGGGGATGCCGGGGCGGCCGCCGACTTTGACGAGGAATTTGCCCCTGCCGGGTGGTTCGGCTTCTTGGCCGGCTTGGGAGTCCCACGATGGTGGGGCGGACCAGCCGACGAGCATCTCTTCTTCAGCGTTGGACATCATCACGGCTTCGTTGAGGCGCGGCATTTCGGCGCGGGGCAGTCCCCCGCACAGGACCATGCCGGCGCGCTCGACGAATCCGCGGGCTTTCATCCGGTCGTGCTCGTCGGGCAGGGACATGAGGTCGGCCATCGTGTGGGAGATCATCGCCATCCCGACACCACGTTGGCGGTTTAGACGTGTGAGGGCGTCGACGCGGTCGACCATCCCGCGGCCGGCGCGGATCGCGCGCCACAGCTCATCCAAAACGACGAAGTAGTTCCGTTGTGGTTCCAGGCCGGCGTCGGCGAGGGCGTGGGCGATGTTGATGGCACCGAACCCGTAGGACCAGCACGCCAGCATCACGGCAGCTTGCAGGTCCGATTCGGAGTCGTCGATTGAGGAGATGTCGAACACGACGGGACGGTCGCGGCGCATCGGGACTGTGGTCTGTTGGGAGAAGATCGTCCCGAGCCGCCCACCAGAGGTGAGGCCAATCAGAGTTGCTTCGAGGCCTTCGGTGATGTCGCGGTACCGGTCCATCGAACCCCGGTCGAGCGCCACATTGCGCAGATCGTCGGGTGCGTCCTGGATGACTTTTAACAGATCCGCCAGGACGGGGATGCCGTCGTGGGTGTCCTCGAGGATCTTCAGGGCCCGGTCGATGATGGACTCTTCACGATCAGTGGGCGGTTCGGAACGAAGGATCGTGATGAGCGCGCCGATCATGGTGAGCTTGCGTCCGTGGGCGTCGGCAAGGACCTGTTGGCGGGCGTCGCCGGTCAACCTGGTGGCGGCTTCGGACGCTTCGCCGGGGTCGAGGATGTTGATTGCCCCGCGGCCCCTACCGAGCTCGATGACTTGTCCGCCCATAGCGCGGATGACGTCGACGTAGTCCGGTTTGAGATCACCAAAGACCATGGTGTTGACGCCGAACCCGGACAGCCCGAGCGCCATGCGTCGTACGAGGCTGGATTTGCCCAGGCCGGGGAGTCCGAGGACGAACGCTGAGGGGTTGGAGATCAGGTTGGCGCGTTGGAACCAGCTGATGGGGTCGCAGCACAAGGTGCCCCCGGTGAGTATGTTCCGTCCCAAGGGGACACCGACCATGGGTGATCCGGATCCTGCGGCGTAGGGCCACAGGCCGCAGACCTGCACGGTCGTGCCACGCCACTCCGTGGGTGCTTGGAGGTAGGCCACTCCCCCAGCAGCTTTGCCCGACCAACCACGGGACCCGGGCCTGGTGGGGTTCTTCGCCAAATTCTTGGCAGCCTGAACTGCCGCATCGGCTTGGGCTTGCAGCTGGTCCTCTGCCGCAGTGGTGACGTCGCGGTGGCGCTGTGCCCGGCCGAAGCGATTGAGCGAAGTCGCCTGGTTCCGTTTGGTCGGGGTCTGTTTGGTCATAGTGCGTCCCGGATCTCGACGGGGATCCGCAGATGTGACTGAAGAACTAGACCGAGCGGCAGGCACGCGGCAAAGGCCGAATCCTGCGACCCGTAGACAGGGCGGATGATCAGTCTTGCGGTGGCGGCGAGGTTGTCGATCGCTGCGCGGGCGTCGGGCATCCGGTCGGCGTCGGTGACCGTCGCGGTGATCAGGATCCCGAAGTCGACGAGCCCTGCCCCTTTGGCTTCCTCGGCTGCGGTGGAGGCCGCAGACCTGGCGGATGTCAGGGCGCGGGCGGAGGGCCGGTTGGAGGAGCCGATGCGGAAGTCGGCGTTGCGTTTGTCGGTTTCCACGGTGTGGGCTGCTTTGGCTGAGTCCAATGGCCGGTAGATGATCGTGACTCGTTTGCGGTCGATGTCGCCGTGAGGTGACAGCAACCGTGTCAGGACTGAGGAGAAGACTTCACCTCGGGGTGCGGACGTCATCTCCCACGTCCGAGAGAACGCCCCGTCGTGGCGGTAGTGGTCCCACCCGGTCTGGGTCGCGGCCGGCCCGATGTCGTTCCAGGACAGCTTTGGGGAGTGCCCGGAGGCGTGGACATCATCAATCAGTGTTGCGGCTGCCGGGTCGTAGGCGACGCGCACGATTTCGCACAGTGTTTGCGCATCGACGGGTCTGGCTGGGCCGGCGCCGGTTGCGGCGAGTGTCTGCGTCAGTCCTGGTAGGCGTGCGGCGAGATCCCTAGCGACGTCGTCGGCAGTGCGTTTCCTGCCCGCATACGTGCGCCCGTTGAACGTGAGCGACACCCACGCGCGGACTTGCGCGGAACCGACCGGGTAGGTGTCCATGACCTGATTCAGCATTGTCTTGGCGAGCTCGGGTGCGTTCGGGTCGATGCGGCCGGTGACTTCGCGGCGCAACCTGGCGCCGGTGTCGGGTGCGGTTTCGACGGTGACTGCGGCGGCGACGATGCCGAGCTCGTGACCCAGACCAGCCAACCAGTCGCCCCAGGCGGCGACCCACGAGTCGATCTGGTGCTGGTCGACCAGCGACGCGCCGTCAGGTTCGCAGCCGATCACGATCGAGTAGTGGCCTACCGATGGTGTTTCCAGCACAGCGAAGGGACGGTTGTAGGAGTCGTGGTGCTCCGTCAGTTTGGTCTGCGCGAGTAACCCGGGGAGCTGGAACGTGCCCCACCCGGTGCGGCCCAGGACCCCGGCGCGGTAGAGGTGCTGGCTGCGGGACTTCGTCCGGCTCCAACCGGCGCGGTTGGCGAGGCGTTGCAGGCCGGAGCGGCCGTGGGAGTCCTTGAACATCATCAGTCCCAGCACCACTAAGACTGCCACCGTCCAGACGCCGGCGGCAATCAGTTGGTGCACAGTCATCAACAAGATCAGGCCCAGGATGCCGATGAACACTACGGCGGTGCCGATCGTGCCGAGCGTCCCGATCCCTGGCGATTCAGGCCGCCGGAAGTTCCCGTAGGTCCGCATCTTGGTCTCGTCAGTTGCTTCCATCAGGTCCCCCGCCTCCGGCAGCATCATTTGCTGCCTGCTTGCCCTTGTTCATGACTTGCGTTGCCGCGGCAGCTGCCGCCCCTGCGGGTCCTGCTGCGGCACCCGCGCCACCGGATGTGGCTGCGCTGCCCGCGCTAGAAGCGCCCGCACCGGCTGTTGACCCGCCTCCGCTCGCGGCGGCACCGGACGGACCGGACGACCCACGGCTGCCCGGCGTGCCCGTCGATGCAGGTGACTGCGACGGCTGCGAGACCGCGCCTGTTGGACCGCCACGGCCGATCGACTGAGTGGCTATCGCGCCTGCCGCCATTGCGCCACCGCCACCACCGCCGCCACCGGATAGACCGCCGACCAGCGGCACGCAGAGCTTCATCAGCGCCGGCAGGGCTGCGATGGCCAAGATCATCATCGTCATGCCCGTCAGGGCACCCATAAGGTCCTTCGAATCTCCGAACAACTCGAACGCGGCCGCGTAGACCAACGCCGCGGCTGGTTTATAGAGGGCGAACGCGATCAGCCACCCGACAGTTTTTTGGAACCACTGCTTACCGGATTCGGTGTTGGTGGCCGCTGCCGACAGCGGAAGAATCCCCGCTAGAAGCACGAGCATTCCTGATCGGGCGATCATGAGCACGATCTGTGCGATGGAGGACAGAACCAGGATCAGCCCCACCAGGATCACGAGCATCGCGCCCAACGGCCCACCTGCGGTCGTCACGGCCGTAAGCATTCCGGTCATCTTCTTGTTGAAGTCGGCTCCACCGGCACCGCCAATCAACCAGGTCGAGAAATCGTCGCCGGCTACCACGACGAGGCGAAGCACGGCCAAGCCTGCGCCCGTCACCAGAACCAGCGTGATCAACGACTGACCGAGCTCACGCAACGGTTGAGCGCGCGCCTCCCAGGCCATGCGACCGCCAGCGATAATCACACTCAGCACCGCGGCGAAACCGACGAACCAGAATAAGTTGTCCTGCAGCTTAGTAGCCGTCTCACCAGAGCCCAGGCCAACTGTAGGAACCTTCGTCCAGATCGTCGCGACCGACTTCACAGACTCACCGACGGCCTCCGACACAGCATTAGCGAACTTGTCGATTGCACTACCCGCCACCGAAGACGCAGCGCCGCCCACTACATCTTTGACCCCATCCACGACGCACTGGTCGGGTCGATAGATCTTGCACATCAGGCACCTGCCCACGGCACGAAACCTGCTAGCGAGGTTATGCCGGCCGACGGCAGTTCGCCGTCAACCGGCACGACGATCCGCCAATCGTCCTTTTCCCACATCATGGTGAACGTCAGAGCAACTTGACCTCCGGCCGCAGGTCCCTCCGTTACTCGTACCGCAACTGCGACTGTTGCGCGGTCAGCTGTGACGTCATCGAACCGGTATCCAGCAATTTGGTAAGTCGGGGCCACTGAGCCGTCGTCGGGATCGTTGATCTCCGGCGAGCCTTCGGTAAACCTAGATCGGAGCGAAGCATCACTAGTGGACGGGTTCGAGGCATCTACCAGGTAGGTAGCAGCCGCGAACAGAGCACCTGTGGGGCTATGGGCAAAACAACTGCCCACCCCACCTGCAAGACTGCCGGGACCATACTTTGGGCTTCGCGGTTGCGCCATCTTGCCGTTGAGTTCCCAAGTAGCCTCAGGAGCCGCGGCCGACGGCACCGCTTGATCACTATCTGGCAAACCGCACACCGACGACGAGTCAGCACTTTGCGTCGCCGACGGTTCGGGATTCCCGCCTGCGCCGGCATCGCCGCCACCTCCGCTTAGTCGAAGGACTACGACGATGATGCCGGCCACGACGATCAGACCGAGGAGGGCTGCCGACGCGACGAGGCGGGTGTCGCGGGGCTCCTTGGTGTCACTCATGACATCACCGCCACTACGGCGCAGGCGATAGAGACGGTCAGGAAGGCGACGCCAGCCCAGCTCAACTGCGAGATGTGCCGGGGGAGATCAGGTCTTCCTCCGACCACGACCGCTTCCCGCGCCACCCATTGAGCGCAGTACAGAGTGAGCGTTAACGCGACCATGAACGCGCCCGTTCCTACCCAGTCAAGGACCGCTTGGTTCACATTCGACATGGCTTGTCTCCTGTTCTAGAGCAGGGCGCCGACGAGGGCGGAGGCGGCGCCGATGACGATGCAGCCGCCGAGTGCCCAGCCGAGGCGGGAGACGTGTTCGCCGCCTGAGCCGCGTTGGACGGAGACGGCCATCATGCCGCCGGCGATGAGGACGCCGAGGACGCACATGGCTGAGGCGATGTAGAACACCCAGCGCAGGATGGTGACGAGGCCGTCGGATCCGGGGGGTGCTTCACCTTGGCCGGGGTCAGGCACTGCGGTGGCGATGGTGGTGAGGAGCTCGGGCAGTGCGGTGAGGATGTACATGGTGGCTCCTAGGTGGTGGTGGCGATGACGGCGTTGATCTCGGCAAGGACTCTTCGGACCTGGCGGGGTGGATCGACGGGGTCGACCTCGAGGCGGTAGGCGCCAACCCACGGGACGTGCCACATGTGGGGCACTCCCCCGCCCAAGATGTTGGCGAGGTCGGCCAGCGGTTTCGGAAGCTTGCCGGGTGCGTCTGCAACCAGCACGATGCCGGCGAGTCGCACGTGGGGTGTCTCGGCTGCCGCCCAGGCGCGCATCGCAAGCTGGGCTGCGGCCAGGCCGGTGGCATGGGTTCTGGCGACCAGGACAACGGCGGGCTGTGGGCTGATCGACGGCCACCGACGGTCGGTAGCCGTGCCGCCAAGCAGTTGCGCGAGCGTTGTCTCTCCCGCTCCCCCGTGCGTGCCGACAACCCAGACACGCGATGGAGTCGATGTTGCCCACACGGGAAGCTGTTCAGATGCCCCTGGCGGCGTGACAGCCGGCTGAGGCGCACTGGCACCCGTCGGCTCAATCACCCTGGCTGGCGCCTCTGGTGCCTGGAGTGTTTTCGACGGCGCTGGAATCCACGGATTGCTCATGAGATTTCCCCCAAAACAGACGCATCTCTGATTTACTTCGTGAAATATTGTCATCTAGTTCTAACGAACTAGTTCTTCTTGATGGAACCCTACCCCTAACTTGCTCTATAGGATAGATTCAGACGAAACGCGTTATACGACGCTAATAACCTGATTCACTATAAAGACCTATAGGGGGGTGCGCGGAGGTCATGCGTGAAACACTCCTCTTCGTGAGTCCGCGAGTACCTGATCCGACCGAGGGCGACATGCTCACCGTCGTTGAGGTCGCGAAGTTCATGAGTGTCAGCGACAAGACCATTCGCAAATGGTGTGCCGAAGGACGAATTCCGCACGGGAGACTCGCGGGCACTATCCGTTTCGACCGTGAGCAGCTGCAAGCCTGGGTTGACGAAGGTTGGAATCCGAACCCCAACGCCACGACAAAAGAGCCGGAAGAGTAGCTCTGCCGCACTGAGCAGGCTCGCGACCGCCATCGTGGTGCTCGCCGTCCTGAGTGGCTGTACCGGCGCCGGCGAGAACGATCCCGCGACGCGGGCCACACCGGAATCTCCAGCTGCGTCGCCTGTGGCGATGTGGGACCAGCAAAGCCACACCGCTGCACAAGAGGCGGCCAAGACGCTCTTGGCGACCTGGTCACGCCCGACGCTGGCCTATGAGCAGTGGTGGGCCGAGCTTGAGCCCCTGCTGAGTCCCGAGGGGCAGCAGAAGTACGCATACACCGACCCCGCCAACGTCCCGGCGTTGGAGATCACCGGCCCGGGCGTGGAGTCCAACAACGACAACCCTCACGTCGTGACGATCACCTTCCCCACCACGGCGGGTGACTTCGGGGTCGACCTGTCCAGGACCTCAATCCCCGGGCACTGGATCGCGGAGAACATCATCTTCCCCGGCGACTACTCCAGGTTGCAGTGATGAACCCGTCCAAGGTTTGGGTGGCCTTCACAGCTCCCGTCACGATGATCCTGGCGCTGGTCGTCGCGGTCCCACTACTGTTCGGCGGCGCCGATTGCGATCCTGCGCTCGCATCAACGACCGGGCCGACCAGCGACGCAGTCTCGATCATGTCCTGGAACGTGTGCGCGACCTCATGCGGCAACTGGGACCAGCGCATCGGGCCCGCCATCGAGCAGGTCGGGAGGATCAGCCCGGACATTTTGTCCGTCCAGGAAGGCGGCTGGGGCAAGAGCAAACGGGCACCGACGTTCAAGGGCTTCGGGTCGCTGGGGTATGCCAACGCCAACGACAAGGCCCCGTTCATCGGCCGGTACATCTTCTACAAGCCCGGTAAGTTCGACGCCGACAAGTCCGGGTCGATCGATCTTGGCGGCAACCACGGCATGGCGTGGGTCAACCTGCGCACGAAGGCCGACGGTGTGGAGTTCACCGTCGTCGACGTGCACCTGGCCTTTGAAAAGTCCGCCGACACCAAACGTAAGACCCAGATGACCGGCGGCCTGGCGAAGGTCCGGGCGGATTCCGGTGCCCAACAGCTGGTTGTCGTGGGCGACTTCAACTCCAACAAGTCCCGCGCCTACGACGCGCCGGCAGCGGTCATGAAAGCCGCCGGATACAAGGACGCCGTCACGGTAGCCACCAACAAGCTCAACGAGGACGTCAACTCCGCTCGAGGTCGCGACCCGACCGGCAAAGTCGTCCGCAACGGCAACCAGACCGACCACATCTACGTGCCCCCGGGAAGCAGCGTGGCGTCCTGGCAGCAGGTCGTTGATTCTAAGGACGGCCGCTATGCGGCCCCGTTCATCACCGACCACAACGCCATCATGGCCACGATCGGCCTCCCCGGGTCCAAGCCGGTCAACCCCGTCAAGCCCGACAGCAGCACCACCGAGACGCCGGACACTGCCGCCGCGGCTGACGCAGCACCGGCCGCAAACATCACGGCGGCCGACCTGACCGTAGCTGCTGCGCCGGCTACAACCGTTGGCCAGTGGAAGGGCGACCAGCTCAAGAATGTGGCGGCGATCGTCGCGGCTGGCAAAATGCTTGGCGTCAACGCCCGCGGGCAGACTATCGCCGTCATGACCGCGATGGGCGAATCCAGCCTCACCGTCCTCAACCGCGGCGACACATCGGGCCCCGACAGCCGGGGACTGTTCCAGCAGCGCGACAGCTGGGGCACCCTGGCCGATCGGATGGACCCCACCGCGAGCGCCACCTTGTTCTACCGGGCGCTTCTCAGAGTCGAAGGCTGGGCGGACCTTGAACCCACGCTGGCCGCTCACCGGGTGCAACGCAACGCCGACCCCAACCACTACGAACAGTTCTGGGACGACGCGGTCCAGGTCGTTGCCGCTGTGACTGGTCAGTCCCCCGCCCAAGCTGGTTACGGCTCCGCTCCCGGATGTAGCGGCGGGGAGACCACCGACGCCGTGTGGGCATCGGGTGCCGATTGCGACTTCAGGAACATCCGCACCCCGCGCAACTGCACGCAAGCTCTCAACGAAGCGGCGCGGATCGCGCGCGCCTCAGCCTGTACCAACACGGTCCGTGGCGGCACCTGGCGCCGCCGATGCCTGGAGTTCGTGGCCCGGGCCTACGGCTACGCCAGCTCCGGCACCCCCACGGCGCTCGCCCAGTTCCGGCTGATGGAGTCCAAAGGCCTCATCAGCACCAGCAAGGAGATCCCCGCAGGGGCCCTTGTGTACTTCAGTTCCTCCGACCCGGCCGGGCACATCGCGATCTACGCCGGCAACGGTCAAGCGTTCTCAAACGACTACGTCCGGCCCGGATGCATCGACCTCACGCCGATGTCCCGCATGGGTGCAGGCGGCCGATATCTCGGCTGGTCACCTCCGGTCTTCCCGCTCGGCGCACCCCTTTAACCCACCAGAAAGGCACCCTCATGACTGTTGACACCATCCCCAACTTCCCAAGCATCATGGCCACTTTCCACCCCGAAGACACCGTTGAGGTGCAGCTGCTCGGCGTGAGTCAGATGTTCTTCACCGACGACACCGGGGACGCGCGGAGCAAAGCGCTGGCCTACCTGTGGGGTGTCGCCAAGGAGCCCGATCTCAACCGCCCGATCCGCGTCAACACCCGCGCCGCCGACAACAGCCCCGCCGTGCTCATCGTGACCCCCGGCGGCACGTACTACGACGAAGCCCATCCGAACGACACGTGGCCGATCGCGGAGCCCGTCGACCAGCTGGCTACACCTCTTGACGCCCCGACCCCAGCCGCCATCGTCGAACAGGAAGCGGCGCCCGCACCGACCGGCGCGGTCACGGCCGCAGAGACGCCAGCCCTCGCTCACCCGGCCATCCCTTTGACCCCACCGCGTGCCGGCACTCAGCTGCTCGCCGGACCTGACGTCCCGCGACACCATGAGCGCAAATCGTTCATCGCTGAAGGTCCTGTGCTCGAGCCTGCCAAACAGGGATGGCGCGGCGCCGTCAACTGGGTTGGTATGCGCCTAGACCCAGGGGCTGATGAGCTGTTGTGGCGAGACGACGTCAAGCAGGTCTCCCGCCACTGGCCCGGACCGCGGACCATCGCGATCGCCAACGGCAAAGGGTCCGCGAACAAGACCCCCACCACCGTCATGCTCGCCGCAGTGTTCGCCCGCTTCGGCGGGGCAGGCGTACTGGCGTGGGACAACAACGAGACCCGGGGATCTCTTGCCTGGCGCACCCAGCAGTCCGGGCACTCCAACACCGTGCTCGAGCTCCTCCCCCAAGCCGAGAAGCTGCTTGGCACCGGCGCCCAGTCGGCTGAGATGTCCTACTTCGCGCATCACCAGCCCGAAGACAAGTTCGACGTCCTGCACTCCGACCAGTCCGTCGACGGAGAGCACGAAGTGTCCGGCGAAGAGGTCGACGCGATCCACCGAGTCGCCGCGAAGTACTACCGGCTGATCATGATGGATTCAGGCAACAACGAGCGCGCCGTCAACTGGCGCTCGATGATCGAGCACTCTCAGCAACTCGTCGTGCCCTGCACGAACGTGGAGGACACAGCCGAGGCTGGAGCACGCATGCTCGAAGCACTAGCCAACCGTGACGAGCACTCCCGCAAGCTCGCACAGAACGCCGTGGCGATCATCAGCAAGCGAACCTCCGGCAAAGACCCAAACATGGACCGGATCGTGAAGGACTTCGCCCCCCTGGTCCGCGAAGTCGTCACCATCCCCTACGACAAAGC
>NZ_JACMOM010000066.1 GCF_014378035.1 Aeromicrobium sp.
GCTGGCAGTGATGGTCACGAGCGGCGCCAGGCTGATCCGGTCACGGGTTCTGTCGCTCGTCACTGGCCTATTCCCCCTAGGATTTCGGCGGCCACAGTGACGAGGAGACGATGGGGCACGACCCGTACTTCCCCAGCATCCCCAGCTCACGGACCGGTCGGGTGCCCCAGTGGGTTCTTGACGAGGCCGCGGGCAAGCCGGTCGATGTGGTGCCGTTTCGTGGCGCGACGCAATCCCTCCCGCCCGACCGCACCGCTTCGGGAGCGCGCAGGAAAGGCCGTTCACTCGGTGGTCTGGAATGGAACGTGAAGCTCGTCGGCTCACACGCCCCGGAAATGCTGGCCAAGTTCGCGGCCACGTTCGACTCCGGTCGGCGAAGTACACGTTGCCTCACCAACCACCACGGCTCGTGCGCGTCTGACGCCAGATGGATGATCTGTCGCAGCCAGTCGGTAGGCTCCTGATTCATGAGCGGCCCAAAGATCATCAAGACACTGCAGGCCGCCCCAGAGGCCAGCCACGCTCCGGCTTGGCGGTTCATCGACCTGTTCGCGGGCGTCGGTGGGTTCCATCAGGCCATGACTGACCTAGGCGGCGAGTGCGTCTTTGCCTCCGAAATCGACCGCGACGCGCGGACGGTCTACCGAGCCAACTACGGCATGGAGCCTGCGGGCGACATCCGACCGCTTACTGAGGGTGCCAAGATCCTCGTTCCGGAGCACGACGTTCTCTGCGCTGGGTTTCCTTGTCAGCCATTCAGCAAGTCTGGCTTCCAGCGAGGCATGGAGGAGACCCGCGGAACGCTCTTCTTTAATATCCTGAAGATCATTGAGGCCCGTCGGCCGCGCTTCGTCATCCTAGAGAACGTCCGCAATCTGGCCGGACCGCGCCAGAAGGCCACGTGGGACACGATTATCCTGAATCTCAGGAAGCTCGGCTACCGCGTGCCCGACAAGCCGACGGTCTTCAGTCCGCACTTCCTGGACGAGGCCCATGACGGTCGTCCTCAGATCCGCGAGCGCGTCTTCATCCTCGCTGAGTACATCGGCGACGAAGACCTCGCCTGGATGGACGTCCAGCCGCTCGTGGAGCGGGGCCCAGTCCCGAACTGGCACCCTCGTAAATGGAATATTGAGGACTGGCTGCAAGACGACGCTGAGATCGAGCACCCGAGCCGCTACGCCCTCCGGCCGAACGAATTGCAGTGGATCGAGGCCTGGGACGATTTCGTGAAGCGTTTGGCCGCGAAGGAGCCGCTGCCGGGCCACCCGATCTGGGCTGCCGAGTTCAGAACCAAGGCGCGCGTCTTCAGCTGGACGCCACCTTGGAAGGTTAACTTCCTGGAGAAGAACGCCGCGCTGTACCGGCGTAACCGCTGGATCGACGCGTGGAAGCAAGACCACGGTGTCGATGACTTCCCGGACTCCCGCCAGAAGTTCGAATGGCAGGCCGGAAAGACCGCTACACCGGATCTCTGGAAAACTGTGATGCACCTGCGCCCCAGCGGGTTACGCGTCAAGGCACCGACCTACCTGCCAGCGCTGGTCGCGATCAACCAGACGTCGATCATTGGATCGAAGCGTCGCAGGATCACGCCGCGCGAGGCGGCAAGGCTCCAAGGCCTGCCCGACGGCTTCTTGCTTCACGAGAAGGACGCCGTAAGTTACAAGCAAATGGGTAATGCCGTGAACGTCGGTGTCGTCAAACATGTCGCACGTGCGTTGTTCGATGCCAGTGAGGTCGGATGGCCGTCGGTGCAACTGCCCGATCTGGCGCCCGTGACTGCGTCCTAGGAGTCACGATGGCTGAGAGCGGCAAGATCAACCGATTGCCATTGGAGAAGCTGCGGCTAGATCCGTTGAACCCTCGCCTGCCAGAGGACGTACAGGGCGGCTCTCAGCGGGATCTCGCCATATACATCTCGGAGGCGTATGACCCCCTGAGCGTGGCCGTCTCGATCGCCGAGCACGGCTACTTCGAATCCGAGCCGCTGATCGCGGTGCCAGACGGCGACGCCTTTGTCGTTGTGGAGGGCAACCGCCGACTGACGGCGCTGCTCGGGCTCACTGATGCCCAGATTCGCCCCGAGTTGGAGTCGCCCTCACTATGGGCGGTGGCTGCCGCAGACGCCAAGGCCAAGTACTCGGTGCCAGACGAGGTGCCGGTGCTGGTCGTCGCGAACCGCAAGACCGTCGCGCCGATCATCGGCTTTCGGCACATCTCCGGCATTATGCAGTGGGAACCCTTCGCCAAGGCCCGTTTCATCGCGGCGCTGGTGGACGACGAAGGACTGCCGTTCGCCGAGGTGGCAGCGCTCGTGGGCGAGAAGCGGGGCGACGTCGCAAGCAACTATCGAAACTACTCAATCCTCAAGCAGGCGCGTGACGCCCACGACCTCGACACCGACCGGGTTGAGGAGCAGTTTGGTGTCTTCACGTCGGCCATGGGCCACCGCGCGCTGCGCACCTTCATTGGGGCGCCCGATCCCGGGCAAGTGCAGCCTGGAGTTCACCCGGTGCCGGAGGACAAGAGAGACGAACTCGGCGAGTTGCTTATCTGGATCTACGGTGACGAGGGCGGCCAAGGCCGGGTCATCGCCGAGTCGCGGGACCTGGGGCTGCTGGCGCGGGTTCTGACTAACCCGGGCGGTGTCACGTCGCTGCGATCTCAGGGTGACCTCAAGACAGCTGCTGAGGCAACTGCCGACGGCTTTGAGGACGTCCGCCGGAAGATCCTCAACAGGCTGACGACCGCGCGAACTGGGCTTCGAGCCGTTGCCGAGTTACTGGCTGAACTTGAAGTGACCGATGAGGAACTGACAGCGCTCATTGAGGACTGCGACGAGGCCCTGACCGACATCAAGGCCACCGCGGCCCGATGAACGAGAGCATCCTGCGCCCCCCGGCGAGGCGCGATGTCGGGTCGATCGCTGACTGGATCGAGGCGACGATGGCGATTGAGGGGCGCGGCATGTTCGCCAAGGCGTCGATCCGGCGCCGCCTGGCGGCTGACGGCAACGACGATGAAGCGTCGATGTCCCTAGCGCTGGCGGAGATCCGGCGACGCGAGAGAATTGGTGGTCCTCTCTACCCCTACGAGGTAAGTGGGTCCGGTGTACGCCGGCACGTCCGCGCAAATAGGGCATATGACTTCATGCTGGCGTGCAGTTTGGACGAGGCACCGTTTCGGCAGAGCAAGGACTGGAACACAGTCGTCCGACTCTTCGAGCAACTTACGGTCGTGGGGCTGGGCACGATCTTCGGTCCCGGGACGAAGGCCCTACGCTTCGGCACGCCACCAGAACCGTCTAGGCCGTCGACGTTCTCGGATGCCTTGCAGTGGCTGGCGTCGCAGATGGGCCACAGCGTCGGTCCGGGCAAGGCCAGCAGCAATGAACAAGACGGTGGTGTCGACGCCGTCGCCTGGCGACCCTTCGCCGACGGGCGGATGGGCTTCCCGGTGCTGTTTGCCCAGTGCACCCTGCAAACCGCCTACGAGAGCAAGGGCTCGGACATCGTTCTTGCACGCTGGCGGACCTGGATTTCGCTGCGCCGGGACCCGTTCACAGCGCTGGTAATCCCATTCACACTTGGCCAAACAGTTGAAGCCTGGGAAGAAGCCAACTTCACGGTCGACGTGGTCATCGACCGCTTCCGGCTCTGTGAACTCCTCGCCGAGGAGGACCTGAGCGGGTGGTCTGAGCACAGACTCCTCGAAGGCTGGCTTGAACGCGAACTGAGCGAAATGCGACTCGCCGGTTAGCTGCTGTGGGACGATGCGCGCGTGCCGACAAAAGAGCAGATGGTGGGTCAGATTGCCGACAGGCTTGGCGTGGAACCGCCTCGCATGTCCAGTGGGAGTACCGAACCGAAACGCATCTTCGAGATGATCGTGGAAGAACTAGGCTTGGCAATTGAGCCCGACAAACTCACCAAGCCAAATCTCGCCCACCAGATCGTCCAGGCCGCTGATCTGCAGTGGAGTGTCGTCACCTGCGAATCCAGCGGGGGAACTGTCACCAGGATTGGGCTTGACCTAGTCTGGCAGTCAGTAGTGATTCTGATGGGTGACAGCGACTTTAGCCACGAAACGACGGCTCTTGATACTTAAGGAAAACGGCCCTCCGGTCCCCTGAGCCCTCAGCAGCAAAGATTCACGAGCACAACACGGCTCCGGCGCGCAGGGCCTCTAGCCCGGTCCAGGTCCGTCGAGGATGGCTGCGGCGACGGCCGCCAACCCGTTCACGGGGTTCGTGTCACCCGCGATCTGAGGTGGGAGTTGTACGGAGTAGCTCACCGAACCGGGTTCCACGTGGACGAATGTGGAGACGGTCGACGACCTGAGCACCTTGACCGCCGGGTCACCCATGTCGTAGGCCCGAACCCACTGGAGAGCGAACGGCTGGGCAAACGACGGGTCCTCGTGCATGGTGGTGTGGTCGTAGCTGATCCCGTACTCGGACCCGTAGTCCTGCAAGTGGACGAGGAACTCGGTGCAGACTTTGTCAGCCTCGGCTGGCGGCAAAAGGTGGCGGACGCGGTCCAGGATCGTGTCTACGGTGCGGGGGAGCGTAAATGCACTGGCGTTGTCCGGCGTTGTGCGCTCGATTCCGACGCTGACCAGTAGCAGCCGCTCCTCATCACCGGGCGGAGTGCTGACCTCCACCTGGTGGATGCCCTGGATCTTGTGGGTGACGGTAGGTTCTGTTGTTGTTTTGACCTCCACCCCGGTGGGTCCGAGTGCGAAGTCACGAGTCGACCGACGCCAACCGTGCCAGGTGCCGATCAGCTGAGTGACGTCATGAGAGCTGGGGCTCTGAAGCAGGGCCTGGAGGAGAACGAGCTCGCCCTTGAGCCCAACGAGGGCCTGGGCGTTCATGCTGAGTCCCTCAACGGAGTGGTTGATGAGTGCCTCAGACCTCTGGAATGCCCTTGGCAGATCGTCGTCGGCACCGTTCCGAAGCAGTTCGGTGCAGATGAGTGCGGCCACTTGGGCGAAGTGTCCAGCGGAGGGCAACTGCAGCCGGTTGGCCTCGACCGGCGGCTGTCCACCGGACCGGTGCCACGGCCCGTGCACCAGGCTTCTCGCCAGACTCGGGTAGATCGAGTGGAGTGGGGCCCCGGCCAGGAAGATCTCGATGCCCCCTTTGGATGTGCGCGATACGCCAACCGTCTGGCTCGTGCCCAACCACGTCACGTCCCGCACCTCATCGGACGAGGAGGGCTTCAGCGAGACGAGTGTTTCGAGCGCGATCTCGTAAGTCATGGAGGTCAAGACCCTTCGAGTGTGTTCGTCAACGCTGCGATCTGGTCGGGACCCCCTGACGGGATGCATACGCCAAACGCGACGGAGGGAGATGTCTGGCCCTCGCCCTGGTTCACGAAGAAGAGAATCTGACCATCCGTGCCGGGTAGGCGCCAGTCACCGCCTGGAGGGACCTCCTCGCCGCGGTGGTAAAAGTCGAAGAAGTCGTCACCGCGATACCCCTGCGGGCCGGCATCAGGGTCGCGGCTACCCCACGCGTTGTTCAGCTGACCGTCAACGACCTCTCGCGAGGTGGACTTGATAGTGAAATCCAGTTCTGCGAGAGGCCCCACTTCCGCGGTTGGCCCGGCGCCGTACCTGATCCCAATCCAGAAGCGCGGCTGCTGCTGTCGCTTGGATGCCAGATCGGTCATGGACCAGCGCGCGGCAGTCCGATCGGTCGAGAAAAGCCCTCGCACGTGCCGTGTCAAGCACGCGTCCCACAAGCGGAGGTAGGCCGCGATCGCATAGGGACAGTCCGCGCGCTCCGCCGAGGGCATCAGCCCTGAGGAGACTTCAGGAGGTGTGTAGAAGCGAGGGGGAACGGAGTCCGGCGAGTGGGCGCCGACCCTCGAGTGCAAGTTGTCCCACATCCGCCAGATTCGTGACGAGGTGCCGGGGTGGTAGTCCGTGTAGGTCAGCGAGTCGAGCAGGTCAGCAGCGTCGAGCAGCGATATGGGCTCCTGTCCGATCCGCCCGCGGGTCGTTTCCGGGTGCACCAGGTCGACCGAGGTTCCCGGTGGGAATGCGGCTGCCACCCGACTCAAGTTGGGGTCGACGTCGACGTGAGCGTTGGTAAGACGAACGAACGGTGCTGGCCCTGGGACGAGGGGGAACTTGCCGAGGTTCGCGATCTTGCCAGTAGCGAGGAAGTCTCCGCCGTGCAGCACCTGCAGTGCCGACTCGCTGTCCTCCGGGTGGTTCATCTTCTCTATGACGAACCGACGGAGCGCCTCGTCGGTGTCGTGGTAGGAGGCCAGCAGCTTGAGTTGGGCGACAGGGGCCAGCAGCCGACACAGGTGGAGGTACTCACCGCGGAAGCCGAACCACCGCTGCATCTGCATTTGGGTGTCGGCGAGAGGCTGGTTGGCTCCCCGGAGGAACAGGGTCGTGGTGAGACCCTCGAGGGTGATTCCGCGCGACATCACGTTTCCGGATACGAAGATCGTGCAAAGGTCGCGGGGGGCCCGCCAACTGCCGTCCTCATCCTCCGGCTCGTACTCGGGACGGTCGTCAGTGTCCGGGTGGCTGTTTACGACTGACACTCGAGTACCTGGGATGAGCTCGACGAGGAGCGCCTGACGCACGTCCTCCCAGGCGGGTAGGACCGCTGGCGTTGGTTGCGCGAACTCCAGGGCGAGAGCCTGTGCCGACGAGCCGAAATCGTCGAGCCAGGCCCGCCACTCCGCCTCGTTGTCTGCGAGGTCCTGAGCCACGGTGTGCGGCAGAGCGCCACGGCCGGACGTGAGGAGCTCCTCGGCTTCGGCCGGCGTTCGCCCGCCCCCCCAAGCGAGTAGGTCGAGCGCTGCCTGCTTTTGGTCGGCGATCGCGGCCGAGGGGTGGATGAGCATGCCGTGCGGCTTGGGACATGCACTTGCCGCTGCCTCCCTCGACGAGAATCTGAGGGCACGCGCTTTGCTCGGGCCCGGCTTACCGGTCTGGGCGAGGAAGCGCACGGCACCGGCGACGAGGAATGCTCGGAGCCCTCGGATGAGCTCCTGGGAGATGTCGCCGTCAGTCGGCAGACACAGGTTGGCTGCCGCGCCACGCCGGTAAAAGGCTTCGCCGCCGGTATACATCAGGGGTAGCCCCTGGGGCTCGCGATAGGTGCTGCTGCGCGGTGTGAGTTCGCCGATGTCCGCAGGCGTACGCAGACTCATCACGAAATCGCGGGGCGACAGTGGGTTGTGGTGGTCCTGCAGAAAGTTAGCCTGCGGCGTCGCGGTGTACGCGAGGTACGTCGTGTGCAAGCCACCGGTGTTCTCCGTCGGCCGCCACAGCCGCGCGATGGAGCGAGGGATCTGCTTGAGGTTGCCGTACAACGGGTCCTCGCTCGCCTCGACCGCGGCGTCGAGGACGGACCCGTCGTCGGCTTCGTCGTCGAGAACGAGCATCTGGAAGTCGGTGCCCACCATCTGGGGGAAGACGTTCGTCCGCAGGCTCATCGCGAGTGCCTGGAGGTGATCCGTCTGCTTGAGGGCAAAGAAGACAAGTGGGGAGTGCCTCCTGCGGGCACTACGCACGCGTGCAGGCGGGACCTCGTACATCCGGCTGACCTTGCCCACACCGACCTGGTCAGGGACGGGTAGAAGGATCCGCGCCCGCTCGCGAGCAGTGCGAGGGAGTGGCAGGTCAAGCTCGGACTGAAAGCGGTCCAGGGTCTGACGCCAGAGAGACAGCCGGGTTCCGGAGAGGACGACGAGAACGTCGACGCCTGCATCCAGCGACTTGGCCGCGACTCCGAACATGGAGGCCGTCTTGCCTGACTGGACGGCGCCCATGACAAGCCCCCGGCGAACGCGTTCCTTGGGCCAAACGCCCGCCTGGCTGGCCGCTACACCGTGCACTCCGTGGTCAACGATAAAGGTGCAGTCGGCGTCGATGACGTCGCGCGAGATCGGCGTGAGGCGGCTTAGCCCGTCATGGTAAGTAGCCCACCAGGAGTGGGGCGCGTCGCCCGAGCCCCCGTTCGGGGGAGTTGGCTCGTGCGGGTGCTCGTAGAGAGTCTCGGACGTCATCAGGAAGATGGCGAGGTGTCGCTGCCAGCGAGGGAGAACAGTGACTGCAGGCCGGAAACCCCGAACCTCTTCGCCACGGCCGCGTGAGCCTGTGCGGGGTCGACGCCGAGAGCGATGACAGTGCCTCGGGCAATCGTCGCCACGTAGACCCACTGGCTGGCCGACTGTGCGTTGGCCGGTCGCTTCCAGGAGGACATAACGAGACTGAGCCTGTCGGACGAGTTTTCCATGGCGTCGGCGAGGTCGTCGCCGAGCATCACCGCGGCGGCAAGCACGCCGACCAGGCTCCCGACCAGCTCGAGGTCGAGCCACTTTGCACCCTGCTTGAACTCTTCTGTCCAGACTTCACCTTGTACCGAGGAGTGCACCTCGGCGGCGGCAGCCAAGGTCGTAAAGAGGTCTGTCAGCGCGTCGGCACTCTGCAGCTGCAGGTATCCGCCGCTCTGCACCCGCTGTAGGAGGGAATCGAGGTGCTTCGAGGTGGAGCCGTAGCGCGGCAGCCTCGCGTGAGACGGGGCGTCCGGGGAGTGCAAAAGCGTGGCGATGACCCAGGAGACGATCTTGGAGCTGCGGTATCGGGCGGTGGTGAGGTGATAGCTCTCGAGTGCCTCGTGTAGGGCGCTGATCTCGCTGGTGATCCCGTCGAGGCTGGGCGCGATGCTCTTCTGGCCCTCAACGGGCGTGAAGTCACCGGAGGCCAAGAGGATCGCCCGGGTGATCTCGAGCTCGTGGAAGATCGCGTTGCGGATCTCCTCGGCGTTTAGGTGGACCCCCTGCTTGTTGTACAGGTTGAAAACCTCGTGGATCTGCTTCGGCGTGGCCTTTGTGTACACGATCACTGGCACCTTGTACTGGCTCGCGCTCTCGAAGATCTTGCGGATCGGCTCCGTCCCTCCAGCGGTCCGGACCTCGTTCTTCTGGATCTGGGAGTAGTACTTGCCGCGAAGAGCCTCGAGTGGACCCTGCATAACGTGGTCGCCGGTGCGCAGCTTGAACGGGAAGTAGTACTTCTCCTCGTCCTTGGCGCTGAGCGAGCCATACAGCGACCTCCAGGCCCGCTTAAACTTCGGGTAGTCCGTCCTGAACAAATTCTTGAGGCCGAGGTCTGGATTCTCCTTGTCCACCTCGTCCACCTTCGTCAGCGCGGTCGGGTGGGCACCAATGAACCGAAAGATGGAGGTGAGGCGCTGACGGCCGTCGACAACGTCGTAGGGACTTGACGCGCCTCTGTCCTGATCGTTCAGCAAGATGATCGAGGGCAGCGGGATACCCCGCAGGATCGACTCGATGAGCATCTGCCGCGCGCTAAGGGACCAGACATCGCTGCGCTGGTAGGACGGCGCGAGGTTGATGTCGCCCTCTCTAGCCAGGTCGACGAACTCTTTGACCCTCCAGGTATCGGCGGCCGCGTTCACCGGCTCAGAAGACTGCTCTTCTTCATCGTCCGTGTTGTCGTCCCATGCGGCCCGCCACCGGGCCGTCGCCGCCTCGGGCGTGGAGTCCTCGCGCTCCATCTCCTCGATGAAGTTCCGTTGGGCGTGCACCGCAGTGTCTGCGTGTACGTGCAGTTTCTCAAGCAGCCCTGCAGTGGAAACGCCGCCTAGCGAGGTAGTAGCCAGTCCGAGCGCGTCGCTCAGGGAGTCGACGAACGCCTCTGGACTGGATCTAACGAGCGGCACGCCCATGTTGAGCCAGCCCTCGACCGACAGCAGGCGCTCACGCCACGAGCCCGAACCAAAGTCGACATCTTCGGCCTCGAAGAGGTCCACAGCTGAAACTCCGTTTGGGTACTCGGCCGCGAGTGAAAGGGTGGCGAGTCGCTCCGCCACGTCCTGCTGCAACTGCGTCAGGACCTCGTCGATGGCGGGCTCGGGCTGGATCTCGGACAACAATTGTCTCCTCGGGGGCGCGACGTTCTTCGTGGTGAACGAACGTGGGATCAACGTAACGCATATGGGCTCTGATCCGCACAGTCCGTAATTTTTCGGACTGGCCAGGCGTCACTCGCCGGCACCAGACAAGCCACTTTTCACACCGAACCGAAAAGGCGGACAGTCTTCGCTATGCCCGAGAATCTCGGGTGCGGACCCACCCCGTCCAGGACCGGTATTGGACGCGGCTTGGGTCGGATGACGCCAGGAAGCACAAAAAATCACCAAAGTGGATATGTTTCATTTCCTCATCCAGCTCCTTCCATTCCTGAAGAAATGGCGCACGCTCCATTGTGACCCTAATGCCACTGGCCCACATGATCCAAGCATGCCGGCTGACACGCCGCTCTTCAGTGACTGAAAGATTTGCTCATCTGAGAGCCTGAAGTAAGCGTGTGCCTGCACCCGATCAGCATCGGTGGCCGTGTCCGCCCCTCGCTGCACCGCCAGGCTCAGTCCGTCGAGGATTGTCCAGTATCGCTTGGTGAAGTCCTCCTCGAACTGCGCACGACGCTGGCGGCGCTGCGCCTCGATCTGGACCAGCACTATCGCCACACCGACGGCAGTCGCAATGGCTGCGATATCCCCGATCATCAGATCCGCCTCCACAACGATAGGGCAAACGAAGCCCGGATAAACCGGCCCCAACAACTGGAAAGTCGCTTCTCCGTGGTGGCCCGCAGCGATTGCAATAGCCTGTCATGAGAATCAGGCATTCGCAATGTTTCCGTGACCGTTTTCAGGAAATCACTGA
>NZ_JACMOM010000372.1 GCF_014378035.1 Aeromicrobium sp.
ACGAGCTGGTAGCGCGGCCTTGCTCAGGTCTGGCAGTGCGGGCACCAGAACGTGTCGCGCTCGGTGGTGGGACGGTCGCCGAGCTTGCCGCTGAGCAGCCGGTTCTTGCACCGGCGGCAGCGAGCTCGCTCGCGGTTGTAGACCCATCGGTCCTCACCGGTGCGGGTGCTGCCCGTGAACGAGCGTTCGACGCGCGCCTTGTTGACGTCGAGCATGCGCTGCCCCCGCTGGATGACTCGACGAATGTCGCCGACCCGGCCGACGGGACGCGTGGGCAGAAGGCCCATCAGGAACAGCAGCTCGTTGACGTACTCGTTGCCGAAGCCGGCGAGGTTGCGCTGGTCGAGGAGCGCGAGGAACACGGGTCGGTCGGGGTCGGCAGTGACCCGGCGCACCGCTTCGTCAAGATCCCAGTGCGGTCCCAGGAGATCGGGGCCGAGGTAGCCGACGGCGGACGGCTCGTCGGCTCGCGCGAGCACCTCGAGGATGCCGAGCGAGTAGCCGACCGTCTGCCACTCGTCGTTCTCGAGCACCGCTCGTGCCGAGTGCCCGGGCCGGCGCCACGGGGACCCGAGTCGGTAGACGTGCCATGCCCCCTCCATCTTGAGGTGCGAGTGGATGGAGTGCGTAGCTGTGCGGATCAGCAGGTGCTTGCCGTGGCTCACGACCTCGTCGACCAGCTCCCCGCGGAGGTCGACGGTGGCGAACGCCGGCACGCGGAAGTCGGTGCGGGTCAGCTGGCGACCGGCGAGAACCTCGTGCAGGTGGTGCGCCGTCCGCCAGACGGTGTCGCCCTCAGGCATCGAGTCTCAGACCCTTGACGACGCGCTCGAACCCCGCTTCGACGAGTGCATCGCCCAACGGCGAGGACGCCACCGGCTGGCCCGTCGCGGTCTCGATCGTGAGCCGGCTGATGCGCTTGCCGCGCACGGTGGCGGCCAAGGATGCCGCGGCGGCCGCCAACCGGACGGGGTCGTCGTTGAACACCAGCACCTTCTTGCCGCCTCGCTCGAGGTAGAGCACCAGGCGGCCGTCGTGGATGACCACGAGCGAGCCGGCCTTGCGGGCGGGCCGGTGGCGGGTGGCCTCGTCTGCGCTTCGCTCGGGCCACGGCAGCGCCGCGCCGAACGGGTTGGCGGGGTCGGTCGCGGCCAGCGTCAGCGCCTTGACGTCGGCGACGCGGTCGTCCTCGGGGTCGGTGGAGTGCCCGCGCATGCGATCGACCGTGGCCGGGGCAGCGAACTGGGCTGCGCCGAGGGTCTCGATGTAGTAGCCGCGCAGGCATGCGCCGGTCTGCTCGAGCTCGCGCAGGACCCGGTAGATGGCCGCGAACCCGCCGGGCGTCTGCTCGGCCATGACGGACCCGCGGGTGACGACGCCGTAGCGCCCCAGCAGTGCCTCGGTGCGAGCCAGCTGCAGGCTCGTGAGGTCGGGCAGGCTGTCGGGCAGGGCGAACCACCGGCCGCTGACGGTGGGCGGCCCTTGCAGGGCGACCCGTGGCGAGCGGGTGCGCCGGCCGTGGATGCGGGCGCGGGGTGCTGGCCTCGTCGTGCGGTGGGCCCCGCCTCGCCCGACCATCGTGCGGATGGGCGCGAAGGTGTCGTTGCTGACGTGGCCCGACCAGACGAGGTCCCACAACGACTGGGCGAGCACGCTGTCGTTGTCGCGGCCGGCCGAACCCTCGGGCAACGCCTGCGCGAGCTGGCGGAAGAGGAACGCCCCGCCCCCCTCGAGCGCCGAGGCGATCTCGGCATGCAGCGTGTCGGGCTCGACGGCGGTGCGCTGCGGGAGCACGAGGTCGGCCGGATGCAGCTGTACCCAGCCGTCGTTGCCGGGCAGCGCACCCGCACCTGTCCAGACGATCTCGCCCGCCGACGTGAGCTCGTCGAGCATGCCGGGAGAGTAGTCGCGAACCCGCGCCGGCAGCACGAGCGACTCCCAGGCTGATGCTGGGAGGGCGAGGCCGACGAGTTGGTCGATGACGGTGAGCACTCCGTCGGCGCCCCTCAGCGAACCGCCGACGTTCTGCCACGACGGCAGGAATCGTGCGTAGGTCGTGGGGTCGACGGGCTCGACCTGCTGACGCGCCGCGGCGAGTGATCGTGATCGGATGCGTCGCAGGACACCGGGCTCGACCCACTCGGTGCCGGTGGCCTGCGGGCGGAACTCTCCTTCGGTGAGGCGACCGTCGCGGCTGAGCCGCCGGAGCACCTGGAGCGCGACGGCCGTGCCGAGGCCGAAGCGTGTTGCGGTCTCCTCTGTCGTGAAGGGTCCGTGGGTGCGGGTGAACCGCGAGATGAGGTCGAGGAGCGGATCGTTGGTGGGCTGCAGGTGGGCCTCGGGGATGCCGAGCGGAAGGACGATGCCGAGGGCCTCACGGAGGCGGGCTGCATCCTCGACCACGGCCCACCGCTGTTGGCCGGCGACGGACACCTCGATGGCTCGCCGGGCCACCTGCAGCTCGGTGAGCCAGGCCTGGGCCTCATGTCGGGCGTCGGGTTGCAGCCGGGCCTGCA
Organism: Aeromicrobium sp.; assembly: GCF_014378035.1. Classification (GTDB taxonomy): domain Bacteria; phylum Actinomycetota; class Actinomycetes; order Propionibacteriales; family Nocardioidaceae; genus Aeromicrobium. The sequence goes on from NZ_JACMOM010000372.1 coordinate 2,517, forward strand.
CCTCCTCGAGCGACAACGGGCCGAGGATGCGCATCAGGTCGGCCACCCCTTCGACGTCCTTGGCCAGCCGATCGTCGCTGAGCCGCTGCAGCTCGAGCTCGGTGCGCTCGAGCACCTCGGGGTCGAGGAGCTCACGCAGCTCTGCCCGACCCAGCAGCTCGGCGAGCAGCGCGGGGTCGAGCGTGAGGGCCGACGCCCTGCGCTCGGCGAGAGGGGTGTCGCCCTCGTAGAGGAAGGCCGCGACGTAGCCGAACAACAATGTCTGCGCGAACGGCGACGCGCGCTCGGTGGTGACCTCCGCGATCTGGATCTCGCGGGAGGCCAGCTTGCGCGCGAGGGCTGTGAGGGCCGGCAGGTCGTAGACGTCCTGCAGGCACTCGCGGGCCGTCTCGAGGAGGATGGGGAACGAGGGGTACTTGCGGGCGACGACGAGCAGCTGGGCGGCGCGTTGGCGCTGCTGCCACAGCGGAGCGCGCGAACCCGGGTTGCGGCGCGGCAGCAGCAGCGCGCGGGAAGCGCACTCGCGGAATCGCGACGCGAACAGTGCCGATCCGCCGACCTCCTCGGTGACGACGGCATCGAGCTCGTCGGCCTCGAAGACGAACAGCTCGGCACCGGGCGGCTCGGCCTCGGTGTCGGGGATGCGGGCCACGATGCCGTCGTCGCTGGCCACCACAGAGCCGTCCATGCCGAAGCGTTCGATGATGCGGGCCGCCACTGCGAGAGCCCACGGCGCGTGGACGCGACGGCCGAAGGGGGAGTGCAGCACGACCCGCCAGTCGCCGAGCTCGTCGCGGAAGCGCTCGACCACCAGCGTGCGGTCAGATGGCACCTGACCCGTGGCCTCGCGCTGGTCGCGCAGGTAGGCGGCGAGGTTGTCAGACGCCCGTCGGTCGAGGCCGAGCGACTCGGCGCGGTCGGCAAGCGCCGCCGGTGTCAGCGTGGATACCTCGCGCACGAATGCGCCGATTGCCTCGCCGAGCTCGTAGGGCCGGCCGACGGCGTCGCCCCGCCAGAACGGGAGACGGGCGGGCTGGCCGAACGCCGGGGTGACGACGACGCGATCATGGGTGATCTCCTGGATGCGCCAGCTGGTGGCGCCGAGGGCGAAGACGTCGTTGATGCGCGACTCGTAGACCATCTCCTCGTCGAGCTCTCCGACCTTGCGGCTGCCAGTCTCCTCGGTGCCCGCAGCCAACGTCACGGAGAACATGCCCCGGTCGGGGATCGTGCCTCCGCTCGTGACGGCGAGCCGCTGGGCCCCGGGGCGACCGGTGATGGTGCCGGCGTCGCGGTCCCACACCAGACGGGGGCGGAGCTCGGCGAACTCATCGGACGGGTAGCGGCCCGACAGCAGGTCGAGCGTCGCGTCGTAGGCGGAGCGGGGGAGCGAGGCGAACGGTGCGCTGCGACGGACGATGTCGAACCACTCCTCGACGTCGAGCGCCTCAAGAGCCGTGGCGGCGACGGTCTGTTGCGCCAGGATGTCGAGCGGGTTGGACGGGATGTCGAGCCGCTCGATGAGCCCTTGCTGCATGCGGGACGTGGTGACGGCGGCCCCGAGGAGGTCTTGCCGGGACGTCGGGTACATGACTCCCTCGGAGATCTCACCGACCTGGTGACCAGCCCGGCCCACCCGTTGCAGCCCGCTGGCCACCGATGGAGGGGTGGAGACCTGGATGACCAGGTCGACGGCGCCCATGTCGATGCCGAGCTCGAGGCTCGACGTGGCTACGACGCATCGCAGCCGACCGGTCTTGAGCTCGTCCTCGATGATGGCGCGCTGGTCCTTGCTGACTGATCCGTGATGGGCTCGGGCAAGCACCGGCTCGGCACCGGTGGTCTGGTTGTGGGAGCCACCGATCTGCGCAGGTGCGCGCGGCGCGGTGGCAGGGGAAGCGTCGGCATCGGCGCCGATGCGCTCGGCGTAGGCCTCGTTGAGCCGAGCCGTGAGTCGTTCGGCCACGCCGCGGGAGTTGACGAAGATGATCGTGGACCGATGCTGGAGGACCCGCTCCATGACGGCCTCCTCGACATGGGGCCAGATGCTGCCCCGGGGTTGGTCGTCGGCTGCCGCCGCGGCCGGGCCCGCTTCGACCGACCGGGCGCCACTTCCCTCCTCGCGCTTGACCGCCGGCAGCTTGGTCATGTCTTCCACCGGGACCGCGACCTCGAGCCGCAGCCGGGTCTCGGCCAGCGGCGCGACGATCTGCACGGGTGAGGAGCCCGCAAGAAACCGCGCGACCTCCTCGTGGGGCCTGACGGTGGCACTCAGGCCGATGCGCCGGGCGGGCGACTCCATCAGGGCGTCAAGCCGTTCGAGCGACAATGCCAGGTGGGCGCCGCGCTTGGTGCCCGCGACCGCATGAATCTCGTCGATGATGACGGTGTCGACGGTGCGCAAGGTCTCGCGCGCGGCCGACGTGAGCATGAGGAAGAGCGACTCGGGCGTCGTGATGAGGATGTCGGGCGGGTGGGTCACGAGGGTGCGACGGTCGCGCTGTGTGGTGTCGCCTGAACGGACGCCGACCGTGACCTCGCGGAAGGTGTCGCCGCGCCGCGCTGCCGCCTGCGTGATGCCGACGAGCGGCGACCGCAGGTTGCGCTCGACGTCGACTGCAAGCGCCTTGAGCGGCGAGATGTACAGGACGCGGGTGCCCTCGGACTCGCCCGCGTGCATGAGCCGGTCGATGGAGGAGAGGAACGCCGCCAGCGTCTTGCCCGAGCCTGTCGGCGCGACCACGAGAACGTGATCGTCACCGGCGACACCGTCCCATGCGCCGAGCTGCGCGGGGGTGGGGGCAGCGAACGAATCGTTGAACCACTCCCGCGTCGCGGGGGCGAAACGATCGATCGGACCGGGCATCCGTCCATCGTCCCAGCCACCACCGACACTCGCACGGGACTGCGCAGGCACCCCTGGTGGGGACGGCTATCCTGAGCACTTGTCGCGGCCAGATCGGCACGGTCGCGACGTCGACCACAGGGGACGGTACGTGACCGAGGACAGGCTCAGGGAGCTCGTCGCCCTGACCGGGGTGGCGCTCGTGACGGTCATCGTCATCGGAGCCTTGATGGGGTCACGCTCCGTCGCCACCGACCTCGAGCCGGCAGCGACGGAGGCACTTTCTGCCGCGGGCCTCGACATGGTGGCGGTGAGCTTTGAGGGTCGCGAGGCCGAGCTCGCAGGTGGGACGCGGCAAGACCTGGTCAGGGCCGAGTCGGTCGTCGCACACCTTCGTGGCGTCCGTCGGGTCGGCGTGCCGGGTGGCGACGTGGCGGTGCCCGCCCCACCTGCGCCGAGCCCTGCTGACAAAGTCCCGACGCTTGTCCTGCGACGAACGGCCGACGGCCTCGAGATCAGTGGCACCGTGGCTGATGCAGAGGTGTCTGCTGAGCTCAAGGCTCGCGCGGCGGAGGAATTCGGCGTGCCTGTGCGCGGAGACCTCGCGATCCGGGCTTCCGTCGGGGCTGCCTCATGGGGGACCACGCTCCCGAAGGCTTTCAGTCGCCTCGTCGACGTCGCGGGTCTGACGTTGCAGATCGATGGCAGCGGGTCCCTGTGGATCGGGGGCACTGTCGGCAGCCGTGCTGCTGCCACGGTCGTCCAGTCGTCGGTGGCGGCGGCCGTGCCCGGGCTCGACGTCGTGACGTCCGGACTGATCGTGAAGGCGGTTTGAGTCGTGTCGATGTTCACGGTCGGGGAGATCATCATCTGGCTCGTCCTCGCCTCTGCGCTCGGGTTCGCCCTTGGCTGGCTGATGAGGGAGCAGCGGTTCCGCGCCACGTCGTTGACGGCGAAGGTCCCGGACGCTGTTGCCGAGCCGCCGGGGTCTGACGATGAGCCCACGTCTCCACCGCAGGAGAGCGTCCCGGCAGAGGAGCCGGCCTTGGCAAAGAAAGCAGCTCCGAAGAAGAGGGCAGCTCCGAAGAAGGCACCAGTCAGGACGGCAGCACCAACCATCGCGCCGGGGGCGTTCCCCAGATCGGCCGCTCCGCTCCCGGGCGGCGAGGCGCCTTCGCCCGCACACGTCATCAAGGGCAACGTGAAGTCGATGATCTACCACCCGCCCGGCGGCTCGTCGTACTCCCGGACCGTCGCCCAGATCTGGTTCACCGGCGAGGACGACGCGGTCGCGGCTGGTTTCCGCAGGTCGCGGCGCTAGTAAAGGTCAGACGAGCACCGGGTCGGACGCGGACGCGGTGCGCGATCCGGTCGACCCCATGGGGCATGCTGGGCCGCATGAAGATGCGCCTGCTCGTCCTCGTCTCTGCTGCGGCCTTGAGCCTGACCGCTTGCTCCTCCGACGGCGGCACGTCTGCACCCGGACCGAACGTCGACAAGGGCTCCAGCCAGAAGCTCGTCCAGATGTCTCCGCTGACCGGCAGAGCGCTCACCAAGGGGGCCCCGGCCAACCCCGTGTTCGTCGTGAAGGTCGAGAACACCGACGCGGGCGCGCCGCAGTACGGCCTCGACAAGGCCGATCTGGTCATCGAAGAGCTCGTCGAGGGGGGCCTCACGAGGCTCGCCGCCTTCTACTACTCCCAGCTGCCCTCGAAGGTCGGCCACGTGCGATCGATGCGTGCCACCGACATCGGCATCGCGTCACCGGTCGGCGGTCAGATCGTGGCGTCGGGTGGGGCGGGCGGTACCTACGGACGGGTCAAGAAAGCCGGAATCACGGTGTTCTCGGAGGATCACGGCGCGCCGGGGTTCAGCAGCGACCAGGCGAAGGATCGTCCGTACAACCGCCTGATCAACCTGAAGACCGTCGCCAAGAAGGCGAAGCGCAACAAGATCCACGCTCCCTACCTTCCGTGGACGTCGAAGGGCTCGGCCATGGCTCCGACGGCGGGTGCGGGTGCGCCGAAGCGGGCCAGGTCGGCCACGGTCGCGTTCTCGAACTCGACCCGCACGCAGTGGGCGCTCAAGAGCGGAAAGTGGCAGCGGACCAACGGTCATGCCTCACCGGGCCACGACTTCAAGGCCGACACGATGATCGCGATGTTCTGCAAGGTTGGTGACGCCGGCTACACAGACCCCGCAGGCAACCCGGTGCCCGAGACCAAGCTCAAGGGCCGGGGGCGGGCCGTCGTCTTCCACGGCAAGGATGTCACCGAGGTGACGTGGCACAAGTCGAGCCTCGGCGCGTCGATCACGTTCAGCTCCGCTGGCGGCAAGCCCTACACGATCGATCCCGGCCACGTGTTCCTCGAGCTCGTGCCCAAGGACGGCGGCTCGGTCAACCTCGGGTAGGTCTGGTCTGCCGGATCCGTCGCTCAGTCAGGTGCCGATGGTCGGCAGGAGACGCATGCCGGCCAGGATCGCACCGATCGTTGCCTGTACCTCTTCACTGGCGGCATCGGGGTCATCGGCGTCGGCAACGTACTCCGATGCCGACCGGATGGCCCCGTAGAACACCGCGCCGAACGCCTCGCTGAGCCCGTCGGCCCCGCCGAGGTCGTCGAGCAGGTCGTCAACGGTTCGCTGCACGATGCCCAACGACGATGCCTTCTCGGCCTCGTGCCACCGTTCGTGGCCGAGGGCTACGGGGCCCTCCTGGATGCAGATACGGCGGTACTGCGGCTCACGGCACACCTCGAGGAACTTCTCAAGGCCGATCTTCGCACGCTCCCACGGGTCCTTCGAGACGGTGAGACCTTTTTCGATGTCGCGAACGGTGCGCTCCTGCACCCGGTCGAAGACGCTCTCGAACAGGGCCAGCTTGCTCGGGAAGTGGTGGTAGAGCGCGCCCTTGGTCACCCGTGCGGCCGCGACGACCTCGTCGAGCGAGGTGCCGGCGTAGCCGTGATCAGTGAACAGGACGGTCGCGTTGTCCAGCAGCGCGCCCTTGGTGCTGGAGGAATAGTCCTGGCGACGCGTGGTCTTGCGAGCGGTGCGCAAGACGGTCTTCGTCACGCGTGCAGGGGTTGGCATGCAGCAAGTCTAGGCGGGATGGCGCGGGTGGTGGGAATCACATACCAGGGGTTTGCCAATCGGATCGGCCGCGAACATACTGAGAGTACGTACCGAGGGTATGTAGCCTTCGCTTCGTCGAACAGAAAGGAGCACACCATGACCTGGAATGCTTACCACCGTCGTAAGGAAACACTCCGAGCCATGCTGACGATCGCTGATCAGCATCGCGACGTGTCCCTCACCGATCTGCTCGACACGGTCGACGGAGGCCACGACGCCTTCGCGAACGAGACCGAGCTTCTCTTCGATCTCCAGATGGTCTGGTTCCAGCGCCTCAGCGGCCAGATGGACCGTCTTCTCTCAGAAGGCCTCGAGACCCCCGAGCTGGTGGCCGTCACGGCATGGGTCAACGCAGCGGCCGAGATGCCCGGCGCCCGGGCCCTGCTTGACGCCCACCGCACCGACCCAGCCCTCCAGAAGGCGCAGGCCAAGGAGCTGTCGTTCCTGGCAGCGTCAGCCGGCGTGCCGACCCACCACCCTCGTCTCACCGATGTCGGTCAGCGGATCCAGGACTCCGCTCGCGAGTCCGTGGTCTACGCCGAACCGATCACGCCCGATGACAACACGCGGACGGGACTGATCTCCCGGCTTCGCGGCATGATCGCCGCCTGACGACACCACGACCAGAACCCTGCCCGGCGCCACTTTCCCTCCCTCCCTGCGGCGCCGGGCAGGGTTCTTCCCTGTCGGGACGCCTTGGAGCACTACGGAGCAGCGGGGTGATCGCCGAGGCCGTTGAGCTGCTCGCCCAGCTCGACGTCGATGGCATCGCGCAGCTCGCTGCGAAAGATGCCGAGGGTGACTTGGCTGGCGACTGGCAGCAGGCTCTCGATGATGCCCAGCACCCTCGGCCAGTCGTCCTCGGGGTAGCCCGCGTCAACGAACGGTTGGACGAGCTCGGTGACGACCTGACGGACGAAGGTGTCGGCGATAGTGCGCAAGTGCGTCTGCAGTATCGGGAACATGTCGATGACGGTTTGAGGCGCCAGCCCGATCGTGACTGCGGCAGCACCCGCCCGAACGACAGCGGGCTCGACCAGCAGCAGTTGGTCGCCTTCCTTGCGCTCGACGAGTCCGAGCTCCTCGAGAGCGTCGATCAAGCGGGAATCGCGGTCGACTCCGGCCAGCGCGGCGAGATCGTCGCGCTGCATGACCTCGGTCTCGACGTTGTCGGGCTGGTCGAGGATCGTCATGAGGTCGAGGGCGTGCCCGGCGGCCGTCTGAGGAGTGTTCTGCAGGGCCTGTTCGACGGCCGCGAGGGTGAACCCCCGCTCGAGCAGCTGGCGGATCAGCTGCAACCTCTGCAGGTGGTCGCGGTTGTAGTAGCCGGTGCGTCCGGCGAGGCGAGGGGCGTCGATCAGGCCCCGCCCGGCGTAGGCCCGGACGTTGCGCACAGTCATCTGCGCCCGCGAGGCCAGCTCGTCGACGGTGAACTCGTCGATCGCTGACTCATCCGCTGGCATGAGGTGAAGCATAGGGGGCGCGGCAGCATGCCGCCGCTGCAGCCTGCGGGGCATCATGGGGACCATGGACACGATGCGGGGCCGCCTCCTGGTGGCCACCCCGGCGATCGAGTCGGGGCCGTTTCTGCGCAGCGTCGTGTTCATGCTCGACCACGACGCTGACGGCGCCTTGGGCGTCATCGTCAACAGGCCGCTCGACTCCGACGTCGACGATGTCCTGCCTGACTGGGCTCGTCTCGTCAACGCCCCGGTGTGTCTCTTCGACGGAGGCCCCGTGGCGATGGACTCCGCCCTTGCGCTGGGAGTCATCGCCGATGTCGCCCCGGCAACCGGCTGGCGTCAGATGGCCGGACGGGTGGGCCTCGTCGACCTGGAGGGCCCACTGCCCAGGGACGGACAGTTCGTGGGGCTCAGGGTCTTCGCGGGCTACGCCGGGTGGGAACCCGGGCAGCTCGAGGACGAGCTCGCGGAAGGTGCTTGGCTGTGCGTCGACGCGCTCGACGCCGACCTGGTGTCGCCACAGCCGGAGACGCTCTGGCGTGAGGTGCTGCGTCGACAGGACGACGATGTGAGGTTCTGGACGACATTCCCCGACGACCCCTCCACCAACTGACCCGGACTCGCTAGACTCTTGGGGTGGCATTCTTCGGGCGAGGTTCAGAGACAGTGGTCGACGAGCGCACCGACATGCGCACCGAAGATGGTGACCACGAGAAGTTCTCGCACTACGTGCCCAAGGAAAAGCTCACCGAGGCCATGATCATGGGGGAGCCGGTCGTTGCTCTGTGCGGCAAGGTCTGGATCCCGAGCCGTGATCCAGAACGGTTTCCCGTGTGCCCCGAGTGCAAGGACATCTGGGAGAGCATGAACAGCGACGACGGAGACCCTTCGGGTGACGCGTAGCCAGCACCTCCGGGTCTGGCAGCGTGAGGCGTTCGAGCTCTACCAGCGTGCGCAGCCGCGCGACTTCCTCACTGTGGCCACGCCCGGCGCAGGCAAGACGACCTTTGCTCTGACGATCGCCGCCGACCTGCTCGCCCGCGGCCTCGTCGAGCGTGTCGTCGTCGTCACCCCGACCGACCACCTCAAGACCCAATGGGCCCTGGCGGCCTCGGGCATCGGCATCATCCTCGACCCGACTCTCGCGGGTTCGGGCGTCCTCGGGAGCGACTTCCAAGGCTTCGCGGTCACCTACGCGGGCCTGGCGGTCAACCCCAACGCCTACCGTGCCCGTATCGAGCACCGCCCGACGATGGTCATCCTCGATGAGGTGCACCACGCCGCCGACGCACTGTCGTGGGGCGACGCCGTGCAGGAGGCCTGTGAGCCGGCCATCCGCCGGCTGTCGCTGACCGGCACGCCGTTTCGGTCCGACGACAACCCCATCCCCTTCGTCACGTACGCGCCGGCCACCGACGGAACCGTCACGAGCGTCGCCGACTTCTCGTACGGCTACGGTCATGCGCTGAAGGACGGTGTCGTCCGTCCCGTGCTGTTCATGGCCTACTCGGGGCAGATGCACTGGCGCACCCGCGCCGGCGACGAGGTCGCGGCGCGGCTCGGCGAACCACTCGACCGGGCTGCCACGGCTCAGGCGCTCCGCACCGCACTGCACCCGCAGGGCTCATGGATACCGGCGGTGCTCACGGCGGCGCACACGCGCCTGATGGAGGTGCGCCGCGACGTCCCTGACGCCGGCGGTCTGGTGATCGCGAGCGACCAGGACACCGCACGTCAGTACGCGTCGGTGCTGGCAGACATCACGGGGGTGGTGCCCACCGTCGTGCTCTCGGACGAGCCCGGTTCGAGCGCTCGCATCGCCGACTTCTCGGCCGGGATGACGACCTGGATGGTGGCCGTGCGCATGGTCAGCGAAGGCGTCGACATCCCCCGGCTCTCGGTGGGTGTCTACGCCACGACGACCGCCACCCCGCTCTACTTCGCCCAGGCCGTCGGTCGATTCGTGCGGGCCCGACGCAAGGGTGAGACCGCCTCGATCTTCGTGCCCAGCGTGCCCGTGCTGCTCGCGCTGGCGTCCGACCTCGAGGCGCAGCGCGACCACGTCATCGGGCGCCCAGTCAAGGACGAGGCCGATCTCTTCGCCGCCGAGGCAGAGCTCCTCGCCCAGGCACAGCAGGACGAGGGTGCCTCCGACCAGCTCGGTGAGTACCGCGCGCTGGGCAGCGACGCCTCCTTCGATCGGCTGGTCTACGACGGCGGCGAGTTCGGGTACGACTCGCTGTCCGACGATGACGGCGAGCTCGACTTCCTCGGCATCCCCGGCCTGCTCGACCACGACCAGGTCGCCGAGCTGCTCCGGACGTCTCGGGCCAAGCGGGCGAAGGCGAAGAGCGCGTCGGCCGCCACAGCCCCGGCTGAGGCCGATGTGGCGTTCGAACGACGTAGTGAGCTCCGCCGAGAGCTGCACGCCCTTGTCGGTGCCTGGTTCCACCGCACGGGGCAGCCGCACGGGGTCACTCACAGCCGCCTGCGTCAGCAGTGCGGCGGTCCGGCCGCGGCGCAGGCCTCGTCGGCCCAGCTGCAGGCGCGCATCGACGCCGTGCGGGTGTGGGCCCTCAAGGCATCCGGCTGACGCCGCACGTGAGACGCACGACTCGCACCGTCAGGTCGGCGGGACGATGAGGACCCGAGAAAGGACTTCAGTTGACTGCCATGGCCCTGCGCACGCGAGTCTTCGCCGCAATCCTGCGACGCACTGCGACGCCCGTCGAGGAGGCGAAGGACTACTCCAAGCTCCGCGCCGAGCGGTTGAAGCTGCAGGCCTCGGCTGCCGGAGGCCTGATCTTCGGTCGCGTCGACAAGGCGGCGACGGTCGAGGAGATCACCGTCGGAGCTGGTTCGCGCGCGCTGGTGCACCGGCCGAAGGGTGCCATCGGCCCACTCCCGTGCGTCATCAACTTCCACGGTGGCGGCTGGGTGCAAGGCAACCCCGAGCAGTCCGCGTGGCTCTCGAGCCGGGTCGCGGTGCGCAACAAGGCCGTCGTGATCTCACCGTCGTACCGGCTCGCCCCCGAAAACGTCTTCCCGGCCGGTCTCCACGACTGCCGCGATGCCGTGGCGTGGGTGGTCGAGCACGCCGACGAGCTCGGCATCAACCCTGAGCGCATCGCGGTGATGGGCGACAGCGCTGGCGGCAACCTGGCCGCCGTCGTGGCGTTGCTCGCGCGGGACGCCGGTGGCCCGGTGCTGCGCGCGCAGGTGCTGATCTATCCGGGTGTCGAGATGTACGACCGCTGGCCGTCGGAGGACCGCAACGCCGAGGCGCCGGTGCTGACGTCGGAGGGCATGCGCGCCTTCGGGCGGCTCTACCTCGGCGAGCAGTACGGCACGGAGGACTTCCGCGCCTCCCCGATCAGGGCCTCCTCGCACGCCGACCTGCCGAAGGCCTTCATCCTCACGGCTGAGCACGACCCGCTCCTGGACAATGGCGCGCACTACCGCGACGCGCTCGTGGCCGACGGGGTGCCGGTGCGCTATGCCGAGTACGGCGGTGCGATTCACGGTTTCATGAGCCTCCCCGGGGTGGTTCCGGTGTCCAAGAGAGCGCTCGACGACATCGTCGATTTTCTGTCGACGACGCTCTGAGGCATGCTGGCAGGGCGAACCGTCGTGACGCTGTCATGACAGCCACCCTCGACACCGGCGAGCTCACGAGCCTGGCCGCTGACACCGTCGGTCGGGAAGTTTCGCCGGGGGAGTCGCGTTGCACCCCGTGTGAGACTTTCTGTGCTCGATCTCGTTCCTGTCCGCACCGATCAGACGACCAGCGATGCCGTTGCCGCGACCGTGTCGCTCGCGCAGGTCGCCGACCGAGTCGGCTACACCCGTTACTGGGTGGCCGAGCACCACAACATGCCTGCGGTTGCCGCGACATCGCCGCCGGTGCTCATCGCGATCCTCGGGGCCCACACCTCCACGATCAGGCTCGGTTCCGGTGGTGTCATGCTGCCCAACCACGCGCCGCTCGCCGTGGCGGAGCAGTTCGCCCTGCTCGAGGCGGCCACTCCCGGCCGCATCGACCTCGGCATCGGTCGCGCCCCCGGCTCCGACCCCGTGACATCGATGGCCCTGCGTGGTGCGGCGGGCCGCGACGACACCGACATCGAGAACTTCCCGCAGTACCTCGACGACGTCGTCGCCCTGATGGGCGCCGACGGCGTGCGTGTGGCGATACCCCGTCAGGAGTACATCCTCAAGGCCACGCCCGCTGCGGCGAGCGAGCCGCGCATGTGGCTGCTCGGATCGTCGATGTACTCGGCGCACCTCGCGGCGGCCAAGGGCCTGCCCTACGTCTTCGCCCACCACTTCTCGGGTCACGGCACTGCTGAGGCGCTTGAGGTCTACCGCTCGGAGTTCCGGCCCAGCGACCTCTCACCGGAGCCCGTCACCTTCCTCACCGTGAATGCCTCGGTGGCCGACACCGAGGAGGAGGCCGCCGCCCTGATGCTGCCCAACCTGCACATGATGGCAAAGCTCCGCACGGGCCAGCCGCTCACGGCACTCGACCTCGTCGAGGACGCCGAAGCCATCTCGTTGGCACCCCAGGCACAGGCCATCGTCGAATCCAGCCTGGCTCGCGCTGTCGTCGGCACACCCGAGTCAGCTGCCGCCCAGATCAGGTCGCTGGCCGAGCAGTTCGGCGTCGACGAGGTGATGATCAACCCCGTCGCGTCTGACCGCCGCGGCACCGACCCGCGTGCGGCACCTGGTCGCGAGCACACCGTCGAGCTGCTTGCCAAAGAGCTGCTCTGAGCGAGCATTGCTCTGCTCGCCGCCGCCAGTTCACCGTGAGGTGGGCTGGCGTTGGGACGAGACCGACATGGTCGGTGCATGCCCCAGCCAGATGCCCCGATGCCGTCACGCCTGAATCTGCTCGTTCGCTCGGCGGTCCGCCCGGCGCTCGCGGGTATCGCTGCCGGTGCCCTTGCTGCTGCCATGGTGCCGTTCGCCGCCGCGAACGACGGTTGACCACTCGGCGTGGGGACGAGCAAGGCCGCGACCCTCACGAGGAGCAAGGCCCGGTCCGGCATCGACCGTCTCACGCGTGATCGTTCGCTGACGCTCCGGTCAGAACCAGATGCTGAGCCACGGCGCGACGGGCGACCTGAACATCGCCTCGAGCGTCGTGGCGTCACCCGTGACCCGGCCGGCCTGGGCCAGCACGAGCGGTGAGACGCCACCGAGGTGGATCGCGCTGAGCTCGTTGATCGACATGCTGACGTCGACCGGCTCGCCGACCGCTGTCACGACGGCCGATCCGGTTGAGTCAACCTCAAGAACCCACGCACCCTCGGTGTGGAGCCCGGCAGCTGCCCCCAACGGGTCGGCGACCCCGACGACGATGCGTCCGGGAGTCGCATACGTGCGCGCCTCGAGGGCTGCCTTGACGTCGAGGATGCGGGTCCAGAGGTGGTCGAACTCAGTCACGCCGACGGCGCGGTGGTCGGCGATCATCCAGCGCAGGGGCTCGTCGGGCGGGCGCAGGTGGGCCGTGATCGTGGAGACGAGGTCCATCTGCACGAGGAATCGCCAGAGGCCCGCGTACGCATCGGCGGTGGCTGACACGAGGTGCAGCAGCGTGAGGTGGTGGTTGGTGAAGTCGCCGGCGTTCTCCTTGACGCGGAAGATCGCGAAACCCTGAGCCATGCCCGACTCGTCGTCGTACCGGACGCAGCGCAGGGTCTTGGCCTCCTCGTCGCCCACCATGAGCCCGAGCTGACGGTCCCAGAGGATGCCGTCGTAGGCGATCTGGCCGGGTGTCGCCAGGCGCACCCGCTCGACGATCTCGTGGCCGCCGACGCGCAGCTGCTGGGGGCTGACGAACTGCACCCGGCCGCCGGCCACGGGGCCGATCCATCTCGCGCGGCGGGTGTCGACCGTCAGGTCGCAGGCCATGGCCGACGGGGCGAAACCGAACCGGCCATAGATCGTGGACTCCGACACCGTCAGCATCGCGAGCGGGAGGTCGAGCGCCGCAGCCGTGCGCAGCTCGGCCTCGATGACGGCCCTCGCGATGCCGCGGCGGCGGTGCGTCGGTGCGACCGTCACGCCACTGATTGCCCAAGCGGGCAACGACCTGTGCCCCGGCACCGTCAGCTCGGCTGGCCACACCTGGGTCGTGGCCACCGGAGTCAGGGGATTCGCCTCGCTGTCGTCCCACACCCCGGTGGTGCGGCGCACGCGTGCGTAGCCCCGACGCTGCTCGACGTGCTCGGTGGTGCCGGCGGCCGAATGGAAACCACGTGACTCCGCCTCCGTCCAGGCCGCGAAGGCCGCCTCGTCGGCGGTGTCGACAAGACCGAGACGAAGGCCGTCGGCGGCAAGCAGGTCTCGCGACGTCCCATCGACGCCGATCTCGAGGTGTCGGGAACCTGCATGTTCGGCGCTCATGCTGTCAGGATATCGACGTCGGACGGGCTCAGACAGTCACGACCCCGGCTGCTCCGAGCTCGTCCGTCACCGCGGGGATATTGTCGGGCGACACCGCTGCGGTCAGGCCCGCGATGACCCGGACCGAGAAGCCCTCGCGGGCCGCGTCAAGGGCCGTCGCCCGGACGCAGTGGTCAGTAGCGATGCCGCAGATGTCGACCTCGTCGACACCACGCTCACGGAGCCAGTCGGCCAGTCCGATGCCCGAGGCGGTCACCCCCTCGAACCCCGAGTAGGCCGCGGTGTACTCACCCTTGAGGAACGACTCGGCAAACATCGACGGGTCGAGCGGCGCATGCATCTGCTCGCCGGGGGTGCCGACGACACAGTGCCGAGGCCACGAGTCGATGAAGTCGGGGGTGTCGGAGAAGTGGTCGCCCGGGTCGATGTGGTGGTCGCGCGTGGCCACGACCAGCTGGTGGGAACCGAATGCCAGCAGCTCAGCGACACCGATGGCGACAGCAGCGCCACCGGCGACCGCAAGCGAACCACCCTCGCAGAAGTCGTTCTGCACGTCGACGACGATGAGGGCCCTCGTCATGAGAAGGCTCCCTCGTACACCGTGTCGAGAATCGGTTCGCCTCGCGACAGCTGCATCGCCGACGGCGGCAGCTCGCCGAGGGCCGCGCGCAGCCTGGCTCGCGCGTCGTCGAGGGTCTCGTGGTGGGCCCGCTGACCGTCGCGGACGAGCTCGACGAGGAGCGGGCGGTCGTTGCCGTCGTGTGCGGGCGGCTCCCCGATACCGATGACTTCCGCCTGCGCACGACCTGACGACCCGAGCCGGCGCGTCGGGTGCTTGCGGCCGCCCATCGAGACCTTGTCCTTGCTCTTCTTCGCCACAGGCATCATCTCGCCGTCGTCGCCGACCCGCGCGACGAGCTTGTAGACGAATCCGCTCGTCGGAACCCCCGAACCGGTCACCAGCGCGGTGCCGACGCCGTAGCCGTCGACAGGCGCGGCCGCCAGACCGGCGATCGCGAACTCGTCCAGGTCACTCGTGACGGTGATGCGGGTCGACGTCGCGCCGAGCTCGTCGAGCTGCGAGCGAACTGTCCGGGCGAGCGACACGAGGTCGCCCGAGTCGAGGCGCACACCGCCGAGCTCGGGACCCGCGAGGTCAACTGCCGTGCGGATCGCGGCGGGTATGTCGTACGTGTCGACCAGCAGGGTGGTGCCAGGTCCGAGGGCCCGGATCTGTGCGGCGAACGCCTCCCTCTCGGTGTCGTGGAGCAACGTGTAGGAGTGCGCGCTGGTGCCCGTGGTGGGGATGCCGTATGTCCGTCCGGCCTCGAGGTTGGACGTCGCGGCGAACCCGGCGATGTAGGCCGAGCGTGCGGCGGCGACAGCGGAGATCTCGTGGGTACGGCGTGATCCCATCTCGATGCATGGGCGGCCGCCGGCGGCGCTGATCATCCGGGTCGCCGCCGAAGCGATGGCTGAGTCGTGGTTGAGGATCGAGAGAAACAGCGTCTCGAGGATCACGCACTCGGCGAAGGTGCCCTCGACGATGAGCACGGGCGACTGCGGGAAGTAGAGCCCGCCGTCGGGATAGCCCCAGACGCTTCCACCGAAGCGGTAGTCGGCAAGCCAGCTGAGGGTGGCCTCGTCGACGACTTCTGCCTCACGGAGCCACTGCAGCTCGTCCTCGCCGAAGTGGAAGTCCTGGAGCGCGTCGAGGATGCGCCCGATTCCGGCGACGACCCCGTATCGCCGACCGGCCGACAGACGGCGGGCGAACATCTCGAAGACGGAGCGTCGTTGCGCCGTTCCGTCGCGCAATGTCGCCTGCAACATCGTGAGCTCGTAGCGATCGGTGAGCAGTGCCGTGCTGGCGGAAGCGTTCACCACTTCAGGATAGGTGCCGTGGCGCGCGTGCGTCGGTGACGTCTGGCCGGCCGTTGCGGGTGGCACCATTTCGCTTCGGCATGACGCTGCGACACAATGGGGGCGTGACAACCCCGGCCCCCGTCGAGATCGCCGAGCCAGACGTCGTTGAGATTGTCGAGCTCGAGAATCCTTGGGTCACGATCGTCTGGAACGACCCGGTCAACCTGATGTCGTACGTTGCCTACGTGTTCCGCAACTACTTCGGCTACACCGAGGAGAAGTCTCACGAGCTGATGCTTGCGGTGCACCACGACGGCAAGGCCACGGTCTCCAGCGGCAGCCGCGAGCAGATGGAGGTCCACGTGCAGGCCATGCACGAGTACGGCCTGTGGGCCACGCTCGAGCGGGCTGACGCGTGAAGCCGTTCAAGCGTCGCCGTCGTGGGGGCATCGCCGCCACCTTCGAGCCCGACGAGGCGCACCTGTTGGCCAACCTGTCAGGACAGGTCGTCGAGCTGCTGCGCGACCGCAACGGCGCCGAGGAGTCCGACGCAGACCCGCTGGCGGCCCAGCTCGGCATGGGCGGCCCGTCGGTCCCACCGGAAGACCCGGTGCTGCGCAGGCTGCTGCCCGACGCGTATCGCGACGACGAGGAAGACTCCGGTGAGTTCCGCCGGTTCACCGAGAAGTCTCTGACCACCGCCAAGGTCCACCACGCCGAGGCGCTCATCGGCTCGCTCGTCGACGGTGGGCTCACGTTCGGCGACACCTCGCACGACGAGCACGTCATCGAGGTCGAGCTCGACGAGGCCGAGGTCCAGTCGTGGCTGCGGGCACTCACCGACGTCCGGCTGTCGCTCGCGGTACGCCTCGGCATCGAGAACGACGAGGACGCCATGCTTGTCGCCGAGTCCGACGACGAGGCCATCGTCGCGACGTTCCACATCTACGACTGGCTGGGACACGTCCAGGAGACACTCATCGCAGCCCTCGACTGACGAGCTCGGCGCCGGACCGCGGTCTTGCTCACCGGTCACGGCGGGTTCCTTCGCGCAGTAGCCGATAAACTGATGCCGTGCTGATCATCGACCAGGCCACGCATGACGCGATCATCGCGCATGCTCGCCGTGACCACCCCGACGAGGCGTGCGGCGTCGTTGCCGGCCCGATCGACTCCGACGTCCCCTTGCGGTTCATCCCGATGCTCAACGCCGCGATGTCGCCGACGTTCTACGAGTTCGACTCCGGCGACCTGCTGAAGCTCTACCGCGACCTGGACGACCGCGACGAGGAGCCGGTCGTGATCTACCACTCGCACACCGCCACCGAGGCATATCCGTCTCGTACCGACATCAACCTCGCCGGTGAACCAGGCGCCCATTACGTCCTGGTGTCCACCCGTGACGGTGCCCACGACGACGGCCCGGTCGACTTCCGTTCCTATCGCATCGTCGATGGGGAGGTCTCGGAGGAAGAAGTTTGCCTCGTGGCGGCTTATACAGACGGGGCTCAGAACATCGAGCCTCATACGCACGGGCAGTCCACCCAACAGAAGGCAGAAGACTGATGACCATCGAGGTCCGCATCCCCACCATCCTGCGCACGTACACCGACGGCGAGCGTGTCGTCGCGGGCGGCGGAGCAAACGTGACCGAGCTGATCGACAAGCTCGAGGCCGAACACGCGGGAATCAAGGAACGTCTGGTCGAGAGTGGCGAGGCGCGACGGTTCGTCAACATCTACGTCAACGACGAGGACATCCGCTTCACCGGCGGACTCGGCACGGCGGTCGCCGACGGTGACACCGTGGTCATCCTGCCGGCCGTCGCCGGTGGCGCCCCCCACCACTCCTGATCGGCCACGCATGCGTTTCGACTCCCTGATCGACTCCGTCGGCGGCACGCCCCTCGTGGGGCTGCCCCGTCTCTCGCCGAGCCCTGACGTTCGTCTGTGGGCCAAGCTCGAGGACCAGAACCCGACGGGGTCGATCAAGGACCGCGCTGCGTTGGCCATGATCGTGAAAGCGGAGAAGGACGGCCTGCTGCACCCCGGCTCGACGATCCTCGAGCCCACCAGCGGCAACACCGGCATCTCGCTCGCGATGGTGGCCAGCCAACGTGGCTACAAGCTCATCTGTGTCATGCCGGAGAACACCTCGATCGAGCGCACCCAGCTGCTCACGATGTGGGGTGCCGAGATCATCCCCTCGCCCGCCGCAGGGGGGTCGAACGAGGCCGTCCGGGTTGCCAAGGGCATCGCGGCAGAGCATCCCGACTGGGTCATGCTCTACCAGTACGGCAACCCCGCCAACGCTCAGGCCCATTACGAGGGCACCGGCCCTGAAGTGCTCGCCGACCTGCCCGAGATCACGCACTTCGTGGCCGGTCTGGGCACCACCGGAACGCTGATGGGCGTCGGTCGGTTCTTCCGTGAGCACAAGTCGTCGGTGCGCATCGTGGCTGCCGAGCCCCGCTACGGCGAGCTGGTCTACGGGCTGCGCAACCTCGACGAGGGCTTCATCCCCGAGCTCTACGACGAGACGCTCATCGACGCACGCTTCTCGGTCGGCCCGCGCGACGCCGTCCGCCGCATGCGCGAGCTGATCGCGTCCGAGGGCATCTTCGCGGGCATCTCGACCGGCGCGATCCTGCACGCGGCCCTCGCCCAGGCCGCCAAGTGCGTCAAGGAGGGGGAGCCGGCAGACATCGTCTTCATCGTCTGTGACGGCGGTTGGAAGTATCTCTCCACCGGAGCCTATGAGGGGACGCTCGACGACGCCGAGGACCAGCTCGACGGTCAGCTCTGGGCCTGAGCCCATCGTGTCTGCACCACCATTCGCACCCCGAGTTGGCCGGACGTTGCGCGCCGCTCCAGCGCGTCGGCTAGCCTTCTGCCGTGAGTCAGATCGTCGTCTTCTCCGGAAGCGCGCACCGACCCCTGGCCGAGCAGATTTGTTCGGAGCTTGGCCAGCCGCTCTCGGCCTCTGACACGATCCGCTTCAGCAACGACTGCCTCCAGGTGCAGCTGCTCGCGAACTGCCGCAAGAAGGACGTCTACATCATCCAACCGCTGGTCCCGCCGACGCAGGACCACCTCATGGAGCTGCTCCTGATGATCGACGCGGCCCGGGGTGCTTCCGCCGAGTCGGTCACCGCGGTGATACCGCACTACGCGTACGCGCGCTCCGACAAGAAGGACGCCTCGCGCATCTCGATCGGCGGACGACTCGTGGCCGACATGCTCACGACAGCCGGCGCCGACCGGGTCGTCACGATGACTCTGCACGCCCCACAGGTGCACGGCTTCTTCAGCGTCCCGGTCGACCACCTCACCGCGATCGGCGAGCTGGCCGACTACTACCGGGGTCGCGACCTCTCCAACACCGTCGTCGTCTCGCCCGATCTCGGCAACGCCAAGACGGCCTCCTTGTTCGCCCGTCTGCTCGGGTTGCCGGTCGCGGCAGGCTCGAAGCAGCGCCAGGCGGACGACAAGGTCGTCATCGACGCCATCGTCGGTGACGTGGCGGGCCGCACGGCGATCGTCCTCGACGACGAGATCGCCACGGGCGGCTCGATCGTCGAGCTGATGAACAAGCTCGCCGAGGAAGGATGCACCGAGGCGTCGGTAGCCTGCACCCACGGGCTGTTCACGGGCAAGGCCGTCGAGCGTCTGCGCAACCACCCCTCGATCACCGAGGTCGTCACGACCGACACGGTCCCGCCGCCGGCCGACTGGCCGGAGCTGCAGGTCCGTTCGGTTGCCAGGCTGTTCGCCGAGGCCATCGCCCGCATCCACGCAGGTGAGTCGGTGTCATCACTCTTCGACGGGGTGGACCCGGCTCACGCACCACCGCAGCCCAAGCTTCCGCTCTGAAACGCCTACCGGTCGGACTGCAAGGTGGCTCACATGTGATCTGCGGCCCGTTCACTTTGCCGTAACACTCCGCCCGCGTAGGCTTTTCCGTTGTGACTGACGCTCCCATCGGCATCTTCGACTCCGGCTTCGGCGGCTTGACCGTCGCCCGAGCCGTTCTCGACCAGCTGCCGCACGAGCCAGTGCTCTACCTGGGTGACACCGCCCGACAGCCGTACGGCCCCCGACCGATCTCGCAGGTCCGCGAATTCGCGCTCGAGTGCCTCGACCACCTGGTGGCCCAGGGGGTCAAGGTTCTCGTCATTGCCTGCAACTCCGCCAGCGCGGCCGTCCTGCGTGACGCCCGCGAGCGCTATGACGTGCCCGTCGTCGAAGTCATCGTGCCCGCCACCCGTCGCGCCGTCAGCGCCACCCGCAACGGCTCGATCGGCGTCATCTGCACCGAGGCGACCGCCACGTCCCGTGCCTACGACGATGCCTTCGCTGCCAATCCCGGCATCACTCTGCACACGCAGGCATGCCCCCGACTCGTCGAGTTCGTCGAGACGGGCGTCACCAGCGGGCCCGAGCTGATCGCGGCGGCACAGGGCTACCTGCAACCCCTCATCGATCTCGAAATCGACACGCTCGTGCTCGGCTGCACGCACTACCCGCTCCTCACCGGTGTGCTGTCCTACGTCATGGGCGACGGTGTCACGCTCGTCTCGAGTGCCGAGGAGACCGCCAAGGATGTCTACGCGTTGCTCGTCCGTGAGGGCCTCGAGCGCGACAGGTCGCTGCCCGAGCCACACCACCGCTTCCTCACGACGGGCAGCCCCGAGGAGTTCCGCGATCTCGGCCGTCGGTTCCTGGGCCCCGAGATCGAGTCCGTCGATCGGCTTCTCACCACCGCACGGGTTGCACGGGTGACCACATGAGCATCAAGCTCACCGTCATCGGGTGTGCTGGCTCGTTCCCAGGTCCCGATTCCCCGGCCAGCTGCTACCTGCTCGAAGCGCCGTTCGAGGGACGCACCTACCGTCTCCTCCTCGACCTCGGCTCGGGTGCCTTCGGTCCGCTTCAGCGCCACTGCGACGTGAGCGACATCGACGCCGTCGCGCTCTCGCACCTACATGCCGACCACTGCTTCGACATGTCGGCGTTCTACGTCGTCAGCAAGTACAACCCTGACGGGCCCCTCGATCGCATCCCTGTGCTCGCCCCCGAGGGCGCCGACACGTTCCTCGCGTCGGCCTACGGCATCGAGGAGCCCTGCGGCATGAACGAACAGTTCGCGTTCGAGCCGTGGCTCGACGGCAGGCAGTCTGTCGTCGGACCCTTCACCGTGCTGGCGGTACGGGTCGACCACCCGGTGCCGGCCTATGCGATCAGGATCTCGACCCCGGAAGGTTCGTTGGTCTACTCCGGCGACACAGGGCCGACCGAGGCACTCGCCGACCTCGCCGCGGGGGCCGACCTGTTCCTGTGCGAGGCCTCGTTCCTCGAGGACGCGATCAACCCACCCAACCTGCACCTGACAGGTGCGGAGGCCGGCGACTACGCCACGCGCGGTGGTGTCGGCAGGCTCCTCGTCACTCACATACCGGCCTGGACCGACCGCGCCATGGTCGAGGCCGACGTCAAGAGCACATGGGACGGGCCCTACGAGCTGGTGACCGCAGGATCGACCTACACGGTCGGCTAGATAGGCTCGCGGGCATGACCCGCGAAGACGGCCGTAGTGCCGACCAGCTCCGACCTGTCACGATCACCCGCAACTGGCTCGACCATGCGCAGGGTTCCTGCCTGATCGAGTTCGGCAAGACCAAGGTCCTCTGCGCCGCGAGCGCCAGCGAGGGTGTGCCCCGGTGGCGCAAGGGCTCGGGCCTCGGCTGGTTGACGGCCGAGTACGCGATGCTGCCGCAGGCCACCCACGACCGCTCGGCACGGGAGTCCGTCAAGGGCCGCATCGGCGGACGCACGCACGAGATCTCGCGCCTGGTCGGCAGGTCGCTGCGCGCCGCGATTGACTACAAGGCGCTGGGCGAGAACACGATCACGATCGACTGCGACGTGCTGCAGGCCGACGGCGGCACCCGTACGGCTGCGATCACCGGCGCCTACATCGCCTTGGCGGACGCCGTCGAGCACCTGCGTTCCAAGGGTGCGTTGGTGGGTGAACCCCTCGTCGAGTCAGTCGCGGCCATCAGCGTCGGCATCATCGACGGAGTGCCGCTGCTCGACCTCCCGTACGTCGAGGACGTCCGGGCCGAGACCGACATGAACGTCGTGATGACGGGCTCCGGCAAGTTCATCGAGGTGCAGGGCACCGCCGAGGGCGTGCCGTTCGACAAGACCGAGCTTGACGCCCTGCTCGAGCTGGCCGGCAAGGGCTGCACCGACCTGACGCGTATGCAGAACGAAGCACTCGGTAGGTGAGAGAGGTGCCGATGAGGGTCGTCCTGGCCACCAACAACGCGAAGAAGCTCGCCGAGCTGCGCCGCATCCTCACCCCACTGGTGCCCACGATCGAGGTGCTCGGCCTTGCCGACGTCCCCACTTACGACGAGCCGGCGGAGACAGAACCGACGTTCGAGGGCAATGCACTGATCAAGGCGCGGGCATGTCTCGCTGCGACAGGTCTTCCATCGCTCGCTGACGACTCTGGGCTGTGCGTCGATGCCCTGAACGGCATGCCGGGGGTGTTGTCGGCCCGGTGGTCCGGGGTGGCCAAGGACGCCGGCGGTGACGCCGCCAACAATGCGTTGCTGCTGAACCAGCTGTCGGAGGTGCCCGAGCACCGACGCACGGCGCAGTTCCGGTGTGCGGTGGCCTTTTGCACGCCCGACGGAATCGAGGTCGGCGAGGTCGGTGAGATGGCGGGGCGCGTGCTGAGCAGCGAGCAGGGTGCTGGTGGGTTCGGTTACGACCCGCTGTTCGCCGCCGACGGCTACGACATCTCGACCGCCGAGCTTGCGCCGAAGGAGAAGGACCGCATCAGCCACCGTGGCAAGGCCCTGACGGCGATCGCACCCACCGTGGTCGATGCTCTCGCCAAGCTGTGATGTCGCCTAGTCGATCGAGCGGATGACCCGGTCGGCGATGGCCACGCTGCCGGCTCGGTTGGGGTGCACCCCGTCCAGGACACGAGCAGTGGTGAGCGTGCCGCGAGTGTCGATGAACTGGAGCCCGTGTCGCGTTGCCGCATCCTTGATGATCATGGTGATCCGCAGCCCGTCGATCTGGTCGAGTGGACCCCACGGAGGTCCCATCACGATGATGCGGGTCGACGAGGGCAGGAAGGTCTGCAGCACGTCGAGGTAGCGGTTGACGGCGCGGTCGATCATGATGTCGGGCGCCTCTACGTATCGTCCGCGTCGGCAGAACGACCAGTCGTTGCGTCCCGCCTCGATGATCAGCATGGAGGGTGGGGGACCGGTGAACGCCGCGTCCCGGTCGATCAACCGGTCGCCGCTGCATGGTCCTGCGGGGCCATGCCCGGAGCGGAGGTAGCCCGAGCCCGACTGGGCGTACGTCGTGACGTGTGCGCCGAACCGGCGGCCGACGATGCTCCACCAGCCCTGCCTCAGGTCGCCCGGTGTGTCGTTGTAGCGCGCCGTGATGGAGTCGCCCACGACCACGATGCCCAGCGGAGCGAGCGCCGAGACGCTGGCCTGCTCACCACCCTGCGCACCCTGCCATGCGATGAACGGCGCGATGATCACCGCGAGGACGAACGAGACAACAATCGTGGGGCGAACGGCCGTTCTGGGCATGGTCATGGTGCGTTTTTCTTCCTCACTCGCGAGGCCAACTGTAGGCCGACTTCACCGCGAACAATGCCCAAACGCGTCAAGTCAACACAATCGTCATCAGCGCGTCGCAGAAGCCACCGGTGCACTGGTCGTGCGGCGGTGTCTGGTTGCCCCTCAGCCGCCTTCGGGCATCGCGAAATCGTGCTGCCGCCACGCTTCGAACACGGCGACAGAAGCCGTGTTGGCGAGGTTCATCGAGCGTCGGCCCGGCAGCATCGGCAGCCGTACGCGCGCGGTGACCCGGGGATCGGCAAGCACCTCGGGGGGCAGCCCGGTCGGTTCGGCGCCGAAGAGCAGGACGTCGCCCGGCTCGTACGCCACATCGGTGTACCGCTGCTCACCGCGCGCCGTGAACGCGTAGACGTGGGCTGGCAGCAGCGCATCCATCGCGGCATCGAGGTCGGCGTGGACCGTCATCACGGCGAGGTCGTGGTAGTCGAGCCCCGCGCGGCGAAGCTTGGACTCCTCGAGGTCGAAACCGAGGGGCTCGACGAGATGCAGCTCGGCACCGGTGACGGCCGCCAGCCGGATCGCGGCGCCGGTGTTGCCGGCGATGCGTGGCTCGTGGAAGAGGATTCGGAACATCAGCCCACCCGATCTGTGCGCCAGTCGAGCACGAAGTGAACCAGGAGCCCGGCGATGATTGCCCAGAATGCCGAGCCGACCCCGAACGCGGTGATGCCGGACGCAGCGACAAGAAACGTGATCACTGCCGCCTCTCGCCCACCTCGGTGCGCCACGGCGCCTTCGAGCGCGTTGGCGAGGGTCCCCAGGAGTGCCAGCCCGGCGACGGTCGCGATGACACCGGCCGGAGCAACCGTCACCAGTGCGGCGAGTGCGGACGACGCAGCCGCCAGCAGCACGTAGGTCGATGCCGCAGACTGGGACGCTATCCAGCGGCGACTCCTGTCGGCCCCGGCATCGGGACCCGCGGCGAGGGCCGCGCTGATCGCTGCGAGGTTGACCGAGTGTGCGCCCGCCGAGGCGCCGACGATCGTCGCGACACCTGCGGTGGCCATCGAGGCGCGCCAGGGGACGTCGTAGCCGAACGACTTCATGATCGCCACCCCCGGGACGTTCTGCGACGCCACCGTGACGATGTAGAGCGGCAGCGCGATGCCGACCACGGCGGCCCACGTCCACGTGGGGGAGGTGAGAGACAGATGCGGGGCGAGCGCCGAGGCGGCGACACCCGTGCCCGTGTGCACCATCTCGACCCCGATCACGACCCCGGCGGTCACGAAGGCGGCCGGCACGGCCCACCGAGGAGCGAGCCTGACGCCCACGAGCCACACGAGCACGATCGGGATGATGGCACCGGGACTTCTGACCAGGCTCGTGACGGGTGCGTAGCACAGCTCGAGCACCACCCCGGCGAGCATGGCCTGCGCGATCGGGGCAGGGATACACGCAATGAGCAGCCCGAGCGCTGGCCACAGGCCCGTGACGAGGTAGGCGACACCGACGATGACGAAGGCGCCCACGGCTGCCGACCAACCGCCGTCGACGGGTTGCGTCCCGGCGAGCAGGGCGACGCCCGGAGTCGACCAGACGAGGACGAGCGGCATGCGGTAGCGACGACTGAGCCAGATCATGCCGACGGCCTGGGTGAGGCACAGCGCGAGCAGTCCGGAGGCTGCCTGCTGCGGCGTCGCCCCCACGGCGGTCAGGCCTGTGAGGACCACCGCGAACGAGCTGGTGTAACCCACGAGGGCGGCGATGATGCCGGCACTGACAGGTTGCTGGACGTCCGCGCGGTTCATGTGCGCACCGGCAGAAGTCCGTGGCGCTCCATGGACATGAACCCTAGACGTCCGGCCGCCCCCTACAATCACCGGTTATGCCCACTCCTCAGCGCGTCCACGTCACCCACACGTTCACGTCCGACCCGGCCACCGTCTTCGAGAAGCTGTCTGAGCACGAGAACCTCGGTCCGGTCTTCGGGGCGAAGATCACCCGGGTGCGCGACGGCGACACCTCTCGCAACGGGGTCGGTTCGACCCGCCGCCTCAAGATCGGTCCGCTGCCGGGGTTCGACGAGACCACCACGACCGCCGAGCCGAACACCCTGATCGAGTACAAGATCACGAGGGGCGGTCCGCTCAAGGGCCACTGGGGCGTGCAGAGGCTCAGCCCGACGGCCGACGGCGGCACGTTGCTCGACTACACGATCGGCTTCGACGCACCGGTGCCCGGCATGGCGGCACTCGTCGGCAAGATCCTGACCGGGGCCATCTCGAAGGGCCTGCCCAAGCTCGCCGACTGAGCCCGCGCGGGGCCGTCGAGATCGTTTGAGGCGGCGGTCGCAGGGGTAACTCACGGGACAATCGACCAGGCGCGCTGGTCGCTCGGGAGGGACCCATGACGACGCATGCCGAGCCGGTGAGCAGCCTGACCGCGAACCCCGCGACGATCACCGTCGACGATCTGGTGTCTGCCGTCCACGGCGCCCTGCCACACCCAGGCGACGGGTCGACCGCCGCGCGATGGCGCGCTCTCGCCGCGGTCGCGCGCGCTGATCTCCCCTTGGCCAAGCTGGTCGAGCCGCACCACGACGCCGCAGCGATATTGCGTGACCTCGACGGCCCGCCGCAGGCCGTCGGGGACGTCTGGGGGGTGTGGGCAGCGGAGCCGCCGTTCGCGAGGCTCACCGCCGACCAGACGGGCGACGGATGGTTCCTCTCCGGCCGCAAGGCGTTCTGCTCGGGTGCTTCGCTGGTCACGCACGCCCTCGCCACCGCCGACGCGGGAAGGGGGTCGCGACTGTTCGCGATCGACATGCGCCACCACCAGGTCTCGGCAGACATGTCCGCTCCGGCGTGGAGCGGACACGGCATGCACCGCGCGGACACCGGGACCCTGCTGCTCGAAGGGGTGCCCGCCACACCCGTCGGACAGGTCGGCGGGTACGTCTCGCGGGCAGGCTTCTGGCATGGTGCCATCGGCATCGCCGCATCCTGGTGGGGTGGCGCGCAAGGCGTTGCCGACACGCTGGAGGGTGCGCGGGAACGCCTCGACAAGCACGGCCTCGCCCACCTCGGTGCAGTGCGGGCCGACCTCGACAACCTCGGGGCGGTCATCGCTCAGTCGGCGGCGCAGATCGACGAGGGCGAAGCCTCGGACGTCGCGGATGCCGAGCGACTCGCCCTGTCGACCCGCAGCCTCGCCGCGGACGTGGTCGACCGTGTCATCGCGCGTGTCGGCCGAGCGCTCGGCCCCGGGCCGCTTGCCTTCGACCAGCACCACGCCGACCACGTGGCGGATCTGCAGGTCTTCGTCCGTCAGCACCACGCCGAGCGTGACCTCGAGCGGCTCGGCGCATGGGTCCCGAGCCGTGTCTGAGTCCTGGCGGGAGCATCTCGCGGACTCAGCTCCGGAGCCGGTCGATGACCCCGGCGGACCTGTGCTGGTGGTGTCGGCGCACCCCGACGACGAGGTGCTGGCCATCGGGGCATGGCTCTCGTCGCAGCGAGATCGGGACCTGACCTTCGTGACCGTGACCGACGGCGAGGCGTCGCACCCCGACAGCCCGACGATGACCGCCGACGACCTCCGCTCGGCCAGGCCTGCCGAGCTCACCGACGCACTGCATCTGCTCGGGATCGAGTCACCCGTCATCCATCGCCTCGGTATCTCCGACGGCGAGATCTCGTCCGAGCGGGAGACGCTGCTACTGGCCTTGCGGCCGTTCGTCGCCGCGGCGGGCCTGGTGCTCGGCCCGTACCGCCACGACGGGCACCCCGACCACGATGCTGTCGGCAGCGCGTTGGCCGAGCTCTGCGGGCGACACACGACGCTGTGGGAGTTCCCGATCTGGACCTGGGCGTGGACCGTGCCGGGTACCCACCCGGCGACCGGGTCGATGAGGTGCCTGCCCGGTTCCGACGACGACCGTGTCAGCAAGCGACGAGCCGTCGCGGCCTTCACGACGCAGGTTCGACCGTTGAGCGACGACCCTGCCGACCGTGCCGTGGTCGACGGCCCCCTGCTCGAGCATGCCGAGCACGCTCCCGAGGTCGTGCTGGCATGACGGACGCCCGCTACTTCGAGGACCTCTACGCGCAGTCGGACGATCCGTGGCATCTCGCGCAGCGCCCCTACGAACGTCGCAAGTACGAGCTCACGATGGCGAGCCTCCCGCACCAGCACTACCGCCGGGCGTTCGAGCCGGGATGCTCCATCGGGCTGCTCACCGAGATGCTCAGCAAGCGCTGCGACGAAGTCGTGGCCACAGACCCGTTCGCGGCACCGCTGGCGGACGCGGCGTCCAGGTTGGCACCGCGGAACATCAACGTCGCGCAGGGACGCATCCCCGACGACTGGCCGGACGGCACGTTCGACCTGATCCTCCTGTCCGAGCTGCTCTACTACCTGTCGGCCGACGATCGTGGGTTTGCCCTCGACGCCGTCGAGTCGAGCCTCGACGCTGGCGGCCATCTGATGGCGGTCCACTGGCGGCACCCGTTCGACGAGGCGGAGTGCACCGGCGACGACGTCCACGCCGAGATCGCCGCACGCGAGAGTCTCGAGCCGGTCGTGCGGCACGAGGAGACCGACTTCCTGCTGGAGGTGTTCCGCCGTGCCCAGGCGTGAGGTCGACACGATCGTCGTGGTGATCCCCGCACACAACGAGGAGTCGAACATCGCCCGTGCCCTCGCCGGGGTGCGACGGGCCATCGTCCCCCTCGCCCGATCGGTCGACGTCGAGGTCGTCGTGGTCGTCAACGGCGGCATCGACCGGACAGCCGAGATCGTCCGGCAGGAGGGCGCCCACCTCCTCGTGTCTGACATCGCTGATGTCGGCGCAGCCAGGAGCACGGGATGCCGGTGGGCGCTGCTGCGATTCGCCAGCCGCCTCGACCGGCTGTGGATCGCGACGACCGACGCCGACAGCCTCGTGCCCCGGCACTGGCTCGCCGAACATCTCGGGGCGGCAGAGGGCGGCGCGGACGTCGTGCTGGGCACCGTGGTGCTGGCCCCGCACGAGGCCCGCCGCCACCGCGGCTGGGCCGAGACGTACGCGCAGGACGCAGCTCGCCGGCGTCACCACGGTCATGTGCACGGCGCGAACATGGGTATTCGTGCCCGCCGTTACCTCGAGGTTGGTGGCTTCCGTGCGATGGCCGCGCGCGAGGACGTCGATCTCGTCGAGCGGCTGCGCAGTGCGAGCGCACGGATCGCCTGGTTGAGTCACGTCCCGGTGCTCACGTCGGCCCGACACGACAACCGCGTGGTGGCCGGGGTGGGCAACGACCTTGCCGCCTCGATGTAGGTCCAGCGCGAGCGGGGGTGACGCCGTGCGACGGCGTGGCGGTTGAGGGGCGGGGGCTCACCGGCGGGCAGTCGACGCGTCGACGAATGCGGGCACGACGCCCACGCAGTCCATCTACAGGTCGAGCGGCATGGGGGCTCCAGCGCCGTCACGACCATCACGGGTGAGCATTCCGATTGTCGCTCGGTCAGCGTCAGACCTCAGCAGAAGGACAACCCCCTGATCGGCAGGGACGCCGTTCAGGGGGTTGTCTTCTCTGATCTCTTGTCGGCTACCTACAGGTAGACCTTCTCCGGCACCTCGAGGGTGCCGTCGATGTTGTCGAGTTCCTGGTTCTTCGTCTCCGGTGTGGCGAACGCCATCCAGACCGCTGCGAGTGTCATCAGCACTGCAACAGCCGCGAACGTCAGGGGAAGGCCGACGTGAGGCCACAGCAGCGAGCCGAAGATCAGCGGTACGAATCCTGCCCCGACCCGGCTGACACTTGACGCCCAGCCGAACCCGCTGGCTCGCAGGTGAGTCGGGTACAGCTCGGAGACATACGTGTAGAGCGCCGGGATCGTCAGCTCGATCACGAATCCGAATATGCCGATCCACCAGACCGCCGCAGTAGGCATGTCCAGCACCAGGGCGAACACGACCAGCGACGCGCCGGCCACTGGGCCACTGAGGCCGATCACCCACTTGCGTCCCACCACGTCGACGAGCAACGCAGAGACGAGAACGCCCACCACTCCGACTCCGGTCATCAAAGTCGTGACCATGAAAGCGGCGTATTCGCCGTACCCCTGCTCGACCAAGATGCTCGGCAACCAGAGCAAGGAGCCGTAGTAGAGCAGGAAGACGGTGAGGAAGAGGGCCCAGCACACGGAAGTGATCTTGGCGCTGAACTTCCACAGTTCCGGAAGTTGCTTGGCGATGGATGCCAACGACAATTGCGGTGCTTCGTGGGTGGCGGAGAACTCCCAGTCCTCGGGGGCGGCGCCGGTACGTTCGACGAGTGAGTCGATGACCTCACGAGCCTCGGCGTGACGGCCACGGCGGATGAGGAACATCGGTGACTCGGGGACGGAACGCCTGATCCAGAACAAGAGGAATGCTGGCAGCACCATCACGAGCATCATTGCCCGCCAGTTGTCGATCAAGGTGAAGCCCAGGAGGGCGGTGCTCACCAAGCCGCACAGCGTTGCCCCGATGGGCCACCACACGTCCATCGCGGTGAGAACGCGGCCGCGTACGGCGGCTGGTGTGAATTCGCCGACCAGTGCGTAGTCGACCGGGATGCAGCCACCGAGACCGAGTCCTGCGCAGAACCGAAAGACACAGAACAACCAGAAGGCGGGGGAGAGGGCGCCCAGAACGGTGAAGATCGAGAAGACGAGAAGCGTGAGGCTGAACGCTGTCTTGCGACCGATGATGTCGGCGAGTCCACCCCACATGAACGCCCCAATTGCCATTCCGATGAGGTTGGCGGTGCCGACCCATGCTGCTTGGCCGAGGGAAAGGCCCCACTCGTCACTGACGAGCGGGATCAGGAACCCGTTCATGGTCACGTCCCAGGCGTCGAACATGAACCCCAGGCCGCCGATGATGAACACCACGCCTTGGACGCGCCAGCGCCACGGCAGTTCTTGTACGATCTGGTCGCCCGTCTTGATGGTCTCTGTTGCCATGTTGGTCGATGCTCCCTTGTCCTCAGCTGGGACCGCTTGTCCGTCTCCTGACGCACCGGCGATGTGGTATATCAAATTTCAAATATAATGAAACCCGAGATCTGTGTCACAGTCAAGGTTTCAGACCCGACCCGTGACACGTGTTGCCGGTTGCCTTGAGACCGTTGCTGGACATGTCGTCCCGCCCTCTGCTGGCCACATGTTCTGATCGTGACGGCCCCTTCTACTTCGCGCCCGTTGTCGAGGTGGAGGGCGCCCGCGGGTCGCGTTCGCCCCATTTGTCGTGCTCGACAGCGGTGAAGAATCTTTCGAGGAGGGCATTGAACAGGACCGGCTCCTCGAGATTGGTGACGTGGCCGGATTTTGGCAACACTGCCAAACCGCAGCGCGGGATCGTGCGCTTCAGCATCAGGTCGGTCTCTAGGACCCCGTTGTCCTCGTCCCCTGCGATGACCAGCACGGGTGGTTCGCAGGCGGCGAGCTCGTCCTGCATCGCATAGAGCGACGGTCGAGTTTTCTGGACGCCGCGCATCGTGTTGGCGGCCCCCACGGGATCATGTTGGGCCAGTAGTTGCACGTGCCCACCGTGGCCACGCGGGTCCTTGGCCTCGTACTGCACGCGAGCCGGGCCGAAGCCATACCAATGTGACATCGCCGCCGACCCTTCGTCCTCGAAGGCCGTGGCAACCTTTTCCGATTCCCTGCGGAACTGCTCCTCGTTGTCCGGATGTGCGCCGTACCCGCAACCTGCCACCACTGATCCCCGTGTCCGGTTCGGATGAGCCAGTGCGAAGTGGAGGGCGCAGAAGCCGCCCATCGAGTTGCCGACCACGAACGCCTTGTCCACCCCCGCGTCGTCCATCACGGTGAGGACGTCGGCGACCGCACGTGCCTGGCTGTAGGCCGTTGGGTCCTGTGGCACGTCGGAAGGAGGGAAGCCTCGGGCCGCGAGCACGATGCAGCGGTAGGTGCGCGCAAAATGGCGAACCTGTGGCTCCCACGACCGGTGATCGCCGGCGAACTCGTGCAGGAAGACCAGAGGGTCACCGCGACCGGTCTCCTCGTAGTAGAGATTGACGCCGTCATCGGTTGAGACGTTTGGCATCTTGGATCCTCACTTTGTCGGGTCGGCGCCAGCCGAGGTCAGTTCCTGCGGTATCGGTCCTTGCGACCGACGCCGATCCGCGCTCCGAGATAGGCCGCGAGCCCGGCGGCCGCGACGGTGCCCATGGAGCGCATGTGCCGTTGCAACAGTGGCCGGATGATCAGGCTCCATACGTCGAAGTCGCCGCCAGTCGCCGCAGCTGGCGGACCATCGAACGCGGCTGGTCCTTCCTCCTCGTCGCGGGAAGACGGATCTGGCAGGCCGGTTTCCGCTGGGGCGGAAGAGCCACCGGGGGCCAGCATCTGCTCGACGTTGCTTGCGAACGTCTGCATGATGCCGTCGGTGACCTCGCCGATCACGCCCCGACCGAACTGGGCCACCTTGCCCCGGATGCTGAGCTCGGTGTTGATCGCCACCAGTGTGCGCCCTTGTTGCTCGCTCAGCTGGGCGATGATGTGTGCATCGGCATTGCCGGCACCGCGGAGCTCGCGCCCTTTCGCCCGCATGGTGAGCCGCAATTGATCATGATCGACCTCCAGGATCTTGAACTGGCCTGTGTAGGCAACTCCCAGGGGCCCGACCTTGACCTTGACCTCGCCTTCGTAGGTGTCGGGTTCGGGACGGCCCGTGACCCGGGAACCGGGCATGCACGAGGCCACTCGCTCGATGTCCAGGAAGGCAGCGAACACCTCGGCGGACGGTCGGTCGATGGAGAAGGAGTTGGAGAGCTTCACCTCAGCGTTCCATCAGGGACTTGCGTTGGGCCCCGTCGATCGGGATGTGGGCGCCGTGCACGCTGGCGGCGACGTCGGAGGCAAGGAAGGACACCAAGGCGGCTACTTCCTGGGGTTGGGTTATTCTGCCCAGCGGGATCGATGCCTCGGCCCGGCGACGGGCCTCCGCCTGGTCCACGCCCATGTCACGTGCGAATGCCTTTTCGAGACCGTCCCAGCGCTCAGTGTCGACGGGGCCCGGGTTGACCGTGTTCACCCGGATTCCTTTGGGACCGTACTGGTCGGCGATGGAGGATGCGAAGTTCAGGTCGGCGGCGTTGGCCGCGCCGGCGGTCATCTCCCAATAGCTGGGCTTCAGCCCGTCGTTGCCCACGACGAGCACGATCGCTCCGGAGCCCTGCTTGACCATGTGCGGGACGACCGAGCGGACCGTACGGACGTAGCCCATGAACTTGAGGTTGAGGCTCTCCATCCACTGTTCGTCGGTCAGCTCCTCGAGCAGACCGCCGGGTGAGCTCCCGGCGCAGGTCACCAGAACGTCGATGCGGCCAAACTCCTCCAGCGCAGCCTCGACACAACGGTCGACGTCTGCGGACCGGCTCATGTCGCCTGCTTGGGCGACAACCTTGCTTCCGGTCGCGGCGGCAATCTCGGCTGCTGTCTTCTCCAAGGCCTCGGGGTTGCGCGCAGTGATGACCACGTCACAGCCCTCGCTCGCCAGTCGGGTGGCAACCTCACGACCGATGCCTTTGCTTGCGCCGGTGATCAGG
The DNA here is from genome assembly GCF_014378035.1 of Aeromicrobium sp. Lineage (GTDB taxonomy): Bacteria > Actinomycetota > Actinomycetes > Propionibacteriales > Nocardioidaceae > Aeromicrobium. The sequence goes on from NZ_JACMOM010000372.1 coordinate 35,457, forward strand.
GCCACTTTGTTGACCAGATTCAAATCCATGCTGAACTCCTCCGTTGGATTGGTATATCAAATACCACTCAGCGGCTGAGGTCAAGGACCAGACAATCGGCCCTGACGGCTCGCGGTGCGGGCACTGGGGGCAGAACCCGTCCACGAGTCGCGATTCTGCTGACGCTCCGCCGTGAGCCGACCGAGCAGATCGTCAGCGGTCGTCACCTTCTTGACCCTGGCCAGGGCTGCCGGATCCGCGCCGGCCAGCGAGACAGCCAGCTCCCGGGCTCGCGACCATGGGTCCTCGTCGACGCGTGCCGCGAGCCCGGCCTGAACCGCCTCGGCCGCGTGGAGCCAGCGCGAAGTCAAGGTGAGATCCAGCGCCCGGGAACGGCCGAGGAGAGTCGGGAGAATCCAGGCCCCGACTGCTAATCCGTGGCCCGGACCCACCCAGCGCCAGCGCGCCTGTGCGGAGATGACCCTGATGTCGGCAGCGGTGGTGAGCTGAGCGCCACCGCCGACCGCGGCGCCCTCGACCACGGCGATCACGATGCCCGGTCGGGTGATCATCTGTTCGTAGCAGTCATAGAGCAGGTCGCTCAGACGGGTGCGGGTCGCGTCGTCGGTGTCCAGATCGGCACCCGAGCTGAAGATGTTCGCGGTCGTGCTGCCCAGCAGCAGGGTGCAAGAGGGTCGGGCAGAGAGGGTCCGGTGCAGATCTTCCACGGTGGCCAGCGAAAGCGCGTTGCGGCGAGCCGGTGCATTGATCCGCACTCGGGTCACGCTGCCGGTTCCGCAGATGTCCTCTTCGTCGACGTGAAGGTCGCTCATATTTGATCCGTTCGCTCGTTGCGATATGGTATATCAACGACCTAGAAGGAGTGTGTCTGTGAAGCCAGCAACATTTGAGTATCACCGGGCATACACCCCGGACGAGGTCGTAGAACTTCTGGACGAGCTCGGCGAAGATGCCAAGATCCTGGCAGGCGGCCAATCGCTCGCCCCCATGATGAACTTTCGGCTCGCCCGTCCGAGCGCACTGATCGATGTCAACACGGTCGTCGGTCTCGACTACATCCGACGCGAGGGTGACCAGCTGTGTGTCGGGGCAATGACCCGGCATCGCACCGTCGAGACCAGTACCGACGCTGACGTACAGGACGGCTTCGCGTTACTTCCACGGGCAGCGCGCTGGATCGGGCACTACCCGATCCGCACACGTGGCACGGTCGGAGGCAGCATCGCCCACTCCGACCCCACCGCTGAGTGGTGCATCTTAGCCAGGTTGTACGACGCAGACGTCGTGGTCCAGGGACCTGAGGGTCGACGGACAGTTCCGAGCGAAGGGTGGTTCACCGGTTTCCTGAGTACCTCTATCGGTCCGAGCGAGATGGTGGTGGAGACCCGCTTCAGCAGGCCCCGACCGTATGGCGCGTTGACCGAGTACGCACGTCGGCGCGGAGACTTTGCGATTGCTGCCTCTGCGGTCGCGTTCGACGTCGTCGACGGACGTTGTCAGGATGTCAGCATCGTGCTCGGTGGAGTCGCGACGGAACCGTTGCGCCTGCCGGAGGCAGAAGCTGCCGTGGAGGGGTCCGTCCCGGAGGACCAGACGTGGGCCGAGGCAGCCCGGATTGCGGCTGCCGCGATCAAGAAGTCGTCCGACCCGCAGGACGACGACCGCTATCGCCGGCACCTCGTCGACACCCTGACTCGGCGTGCTTTCGACGAAGCGCTGGTGACGGGACCGACCTCGTGAATGCCAGCTCATCGGCCGCGCCGCGCTGGGTCGGCAGCCGGCTGCCCCGCCGGGAGGACTCGCGAATGCTGCGGGGCGCCGGACTGTTCGTGGACGATATCGCCGATCCGCATGCGTACCACTTGGCGTTCGTGCGCAGCCCACATGCCTCGGGGCGCATCATCGAGATCGGTACGGAGGACGCGCGCGCGATGCCGGGGGTGATCGCGGTGCTCACCTCGGCCGATCTGGGCCATCCGCAACTGACCGCGGTGCTCGAACGGGAGGAGTTCATCGCGACTGCGATGCCGCTGCTGGCCCACGACAAGGTCCGGTACGCCGGTGAGCCGATGGTGGTCGTCGTTGCCGAGAACCGCGGTCTCGCCGAGGACGCGGCTGAGAGCGTGTGGTGCGAGATCGAGGAGCTGCCGGCTGTCATGTCCTTCGACGATGCAGGTGCCGTGGCGACACCAATCCACGATGAGGCGCCTGACGGCGTGTTGTTCGATCTGCAAATGTTCTCGGACGACGTGCTTGAGGAGCTGCTGGCGGAGGCACCACTAGTGCTCGAGGAAACCTTTCGAAGCGGCCGGGTCGCGGCCGCGCCGATGGAGTCGCGGGCCTGCCTGGGAGAGTGGCGCGCACGTGACGAGCAGGTCGTCCTTCACATCTCCACCCAGGTTCCACATCAGGTTCGCACCGGTGTCGCGCAGGCACTGGGGATTCCGGAAAGTCGGGTCCGGGTGATCGCGCCAGACGTCGGCGGCGGTTTCGGTCTGAAATGTGTCGTGGGACGCGAGGAGGTCGTGGCTGCCGCGATCACCCTCCGGCTTCGTCACGCGGTCCGTTGGAGTGAGGATCGCCAGGAGAATCTGATGGCTTCGTTCCACGGGCGTGAGCAGGATTACCGGATCCGGGCGGGTTTTGACGGTGAGGGACGCATCGTCGGGCTCGATGCCGACATCAGGTGCAACATTGGGGCGTACTCGGTGTCCCCGTTCAGCTGCGCGGTGGAACCGCTGATGGCCGCCACCGAGCTGCCGGGCGTCTATAAGGTTGGGCGGTATGCCGCCAGGGCCCGCGGATTCGCCAGCAACAAGGCTCCCACCGCGCCCTACCGGGGAGTGTCGCGTCCACAGATAGTCTTCGTCATGGAGCGGTTGATGGACAAGGCGGCTCAGAGACTGGGTCTCGACCGAGTGGAGATTCGGCGCCGCAACACGATTCAATCCGAGGACTTCCCCTACACCGGTCCCAACGGCATCACGTACGAGCCGGGATCGTACGTGGAGGCACTGGACCACTGCGTGGCGGAAATCGAGACGGCCGGCTGGTGGCAGGCGTGTGAGCAGAACGATGGCCTGCTGCGTGGCGTGGGCATCGCGAACTTCTCCGAGAGGACCGCCTACGGCACCGCGACGATGGGTCTGCGCAAGATGCAGATGACTCCTGGCTTCGAGGTCTCGCACGTTCGGATGGACGCCTCGGGCGACGTAGTGGTGACCAGCGGGACCTGTGGGCATGGACAGGGCCACGAGACGACATTCGCCCAGATCGTCGCCGACCGGTTGGGCATCACACCGGATCGAGTCAAGCTACGGCAGGGTGACACGGAGATCACCAGCTTCGGTTGGGGGACGTTCGGCAGCCGTTCGTTGGTGATCGGTGGCGGGGCGGCCGCCGTTGCTGCGCGTGGCGTGGCCGATCAGATCCGGCAGGTCGCGGGGGAGATGCTCGAGGCCGATGCTGCCGACATAGACTTGGCGGAGGGCTACGCGACGGTGCGCGGTGCGCCGGATGCGCGGATCGCCATCGACGACATCGCGGCGACGGTTCATTTCAGGTCGCACACGCTGAGCGAGCGTCGGGAATATCTGCTCGAAGCCAGCGGTAGCGCCGATCCTTCGGGAATGTTCTCGAATGCGGCACATGCGGCGCTGGTCGAGGTCGATCCGGGGACGGGTGACGCCCGTGTCTTGGACTACATCGTGGTCGAGGACTGTGGCGTCGTGGTGAACCCGATGATCGTCGAGGGCCAGGTCCGTGGTGGTGTCGCCCAGGGCATCGCCGCGGCGCTGTACGAGGAGATGGAGTTTTCTTCTGAGGGCCAGCCGCAAAGTGCCACCTTCATGGACTACCTGGTTCCGACCGCGAGCGAGATCCCGCGCGTCGCCGTGCATCACCTGGAGACACCTTGTGACCAGACGGAGACGGGGGCCAAGGGCATGGGCGAAGGCGGGAGCATCGGCGCTCCTGCCGCTGTCGTCTCCGCGCTCAACCACGCGCTGCGTGAGTATCACGCCGACATCGACTTCATCCCGGTACGACCAAGCGATCTGCGAAAGATCCTCGATGGCACAGCTGTTGTGCCACGAGAACAGGAGGCGATATGAAGGACCAACATCTGGTGACCTTGACGGTCAATGGCCGTGAGCACGAGCTGGTGCTCGAGTCGCGTCAGTCGCTGGCAGACACCTTGCGTCAGGATCTCGGGTTGACCGGCACTCATCTTGGCTGCGAGCACGGCATCTGCGGCGCGTGCACCGTCCTCCTCGACGGTGAACCGGTTCGTTCCTGCCTGGTCTTCGGGGTTCAGGCTGACGGACGCGAAGTGCGCACCGTCGAGAACCTGGCGGACGGCGACGAGCTGAACGACCTTCAGCAGGCGTTCAGCCGTCACCACGGCCTCCAGTGCGGGTTCTGCACTCCTGGTTTCCTGATGTTGGCCGAGGCCTACCTGTCCACCGAGCCGACCGGACAGCGTGAGGAAGTCCGGGAGGTGGTTTCGGCCAACTTGTGCCGATGCACCGGATACGAAGGAATCGTGGATGCCATCTGCGAGGTCGCCGAGCTCCGTTGTCCGGGGGCGCGCCATGACTGAGCAGATCGGCCGGCGGGTGCCTCGCAAGGAAGACCACCGGCTGCTCGTCGGCGGTGGCCGATTCGGCGCCGACATCCAATGCACGCGGATGCTGCACGTGCGTGTTGTCCGCTCGCCGTTCGCCCATGGGGTGCTCACCCGCGTGGATACGTCCGCGGCCCTCAGTGTGCCCGGTGTCATCGACGTGGTCACTGCCCGCGACTTGCCTGCGAGCCTACGGATCCCGGTCCGACTGGAGGTCCAGGGACTCGATCTTTCCGACCACCTGCAACCCGTGCTCGCCAGCGACTCCGTCCGTTACGTGGGTGAACCGGTCGCTGTGGTGGTTGCCGAGGACCCCTACATCGCAGAAGACGCTGCCGAGATGGTCCAGATCGACATCGAGGAGCTTCCAGTGGTTCTCGACCCGTCCGCTGCTGGTGGTGACGACGTCGTGGCTGACTTCCGTCTCGGATTCGGTGACGCGGACGCTGCTTTCGCCTCCGCCGCCCACGTCGTGGCGATGGACTTCAGCGTCGGCCGCCACACTGCCGTCCCGATGGAGCCTCGCGCGCTGGTCGTCGACTACACGGCGGCCACGGACTCCTTGGAGATCTACGGCGCCACCAAGGTGCCGGCATTCAACCGTGGAGTCCTGGCCGACCTGCTCGGTGTGGACCAGAGCACCATTCGGATGCACGCGGTCGACGCCGGCGGCGGGTTCGGTGTCCGTGGCGAGTTCTACCCCGAGGACTTCCTGGTGCCCTGGCTGTCACGAAAGCTGCGGCGCAACCTGTCCTGGGTCGAAGATCGCGCCGAGCACCTGGTGTCGGTCAACCATTCCCGGGAGCAACAGCATCACATCGAGGTCGCGCTAGAAGCCGACGGCACGATTGTCGGCTTGCGTGACGATGTCTGGCACGACAACGGTGCCTATGTCAGGACCCACGGCATCATCGTCCCCGAGCTGACTCTCGCGATGTTGCCCGGTCCCTACCGGATCCCGGCCTACGAAGGACGCGTCCGGGTGGCGCTGACCAACAAGACCCCGTGCGGCACCTATCGTGCGCCGGGCCGCTTCGAGGGCACGACCGTGCGCGAGCAGCTGCTCGACAAAGCGGCCTACGAGCTGGGCATCGACAGGGTGGAGCTGCGCCGGATGAACCTGCTGCGCGCCGATGAACTGCCGCACAGGCGGGCGATGACCACGCTGGGAACCGACGTCGTCCTGGATTCTGGTGACTATCCCGGCCTGTTCGGCCGTGCGCTGGAACGCGCCGACGAGCTCGGCTGGAACCGCCTCGTCCAGAGCGCCCGGGCGGATGGCCGTCGTGTCGGACTTGGGGTTGCCATGTTTTTGGAGAAGAGCGGTCTCGGACCCAACGACACGGCCGATGTCGAGGTGACTAGCTCGGGCCGGATCCGGGTGCACTCAGGCGGCACGTCGCTGGGACAAGGCATCGAGACCGTCCTCGCGCAGATCGCGGCCGATGAGTTCGGTGTCTCGATCGACATCGTCGACGTGGTCAACGGGGACACCTTGCTGCAGCCGTACGGCACGGGATCGTGGGCGAGCCGTTCAACTGTGGTCACCGGTAGCGCCGTCCGCGGCGCTGGGCAGCTGGTGGTCGCACGACTGCGTGAACTCGGGGCCAGGATGCTGGAGGTGGCCGAGGGAGACGTTGAAGTCAACGAAAGGCAGGTGCGGGTCCGCGGTGCGACGGCGAGCGCACTGAGCTTCGCCGACGTGTGGCGCGCTGCGCAACCGGGAAGCGCTTGGCTGCACGCCGACGAGCCAGCGGGTCTGTTCGCCCGGCATCGCTTCAGCGTCGACCACATGACCTACCCGTACGGGGCACACATTTGCGTCGTCGAGCTGGATGCCGGCACCGGTGCTGTGAAGGTGCTGCAATATCTGGTGGTCTACGAGGTCGGTCGTGCGGTCAATCCGACATTGGTCGAGGGACAGCTGCGTGGGGGGGTCGCCCAAGGAATCGGTGGTGCATTGTTCGAACAGTTCAGCTACGACGACGCCGGACAACCACAGGTGACCACGTTCATGGACTACCTGATGCCGACAGCGTCGGAGATCCCGGACATCGACCTCCTGGTGTGCGAGGATGCACCATCGACGACGAACCCGTTGGGTGCCCGCGGTGCCGGTGAAGGTGGACTTACCGGTGCGGGGGCGGCAGTGGCGAGCGCAGTAAGTGACGCGCTCGGACTGCCGGCAATGACGCAGTTGCCGATACGACCTGAGCTGGTCGTGGCAGGTATTGCTAGTAACGGCCTGTTGAGCGGGACGGGAGCCTAGTCATGGTCACTCCAGATGAGATGGGTCGGCCACACATCCGATCAACCGTCGGCGGATTGTCACTGATGCAGTACTCGTCCAAGAGCGACATCGTCTGCGCGATGCTGCGCGAACTCATCATCAGCGGCGAGCTGGCGCCATCGGAACCGCTGCGCCAACGTGACCTCGCCGCGCGGTTCGGGGTGAGTCAGACCCCTGTACGGGAAGCTCTGCGCAAGCTGGAGTCTGAAGGCCTGGTGATCAACGACCCGCACCGTGGTGCCGTGGTCGCCGGATCACGAAATGGCATGGTCAGTGACAACTCACAGATCCGGGCGGTACTCGAACCGTTGGCCGCGCAACTCGCTGCACGGGCCATCACCGACGAGCAACTGGCGCTGTTGCGCCAGCTCAACGGCCAGATGGAAGCGCTGCCTGAAGGCGATGAACGCTACGGCGCGTTGAACCGTGAGTTCCATTTCGCGATCTACGAGTCCTCGGCCTCACCGATGCTGTTGTCGATGATGCGTTTGCTTTGGCAGTCGATGCCGCATGGCCCTGCCGTCACCCGCAGTCATACCACGTCCGTCGACCAGCACTCAGCGCTGATCGAAGCTCTGGCTGCACGGGACCCTGAGCGGACGGCCGAGATCACCCGCAGCCACATCTTGGACACCAGCTATGTCGAGTCCCACGAGACGGGCGCCTAGGCGGACAGGGCGGCTCTCCTGACTCATTCACCACTCGTGGTCGGTAGCGACACGGGTGTGCTGCTCGATTCTCAGCGCGAGGGCGACGCAGACGGCCTCGCCGTGCGGGGGCGCCATGATCTGCGCGCCGACGGGCGCTGCCGACGTCTGGATGGGGACGCTGATTGCAGGCGTCCCGGTGACGGATGCCCACGCGGTGAATCGGGTCAGAGCCGAGGAGACCGGCACCGCGCGGTTCGCGATCTCGACGGTACCGACACCCCGGAGCGGAGCCACACAGGGCGTGGTTGGCGTCAGGAACGCATCGAGATCATGTTCCGCGAACAGGCTGGCGGTTGCAGCGGTGAGCACCTTTCGTGCGTCTGCGATCAGCTGAGCATGTTGCTTGAGCTCCTCACCGAGAGTCAGCAGCGCCCGCGCTTCACCCCCGAAACCGGCAGGATCTGCCTGCACCGCGGCAGCGTGTTGTTCGGCCGAGGACAACAGCATCGTGAGCAGCGAGATGCTCCCCGCGTGGCGGGGTAGCTTCGTGTCGACGGCGATCGTCCGGACACCGGAGCGGGTGAGATCCGCAACGGTGCGTTCGTACGCCCGCCCGGTCGGTGAATCCAGTGGCCCCGGTTCGCGGAGCACGCCGACGCGCAGGCCCGACACTGGCCGCTTGGCTCCGAGGGGCTTGTGGAGGAGGACTTCGAGCATGGCTGCACAGGTGCGGGTGTCTTGGGCAAAAGGGCCGGCGACGTCCATCTCAGGGGCGAGCGGGGTGATGCCGCGCATGTCCACCGATCCGGTGGTGGGACGGAACCCGACCACTCCGCACAGAGCAGCCGGGATGCGGATCGAGCCGCCGGTGTCTGTGCCAAGTGCGCTGGCGCACACCCGCGCGGCCACGCATGCGGCGCAGCCTCCCGACGATCCGCCCGTGGTCCACTCACGGTCGAGGGGATGCCCTATCTGCGGGGTGATGACACCCCAGGCCATTTCGTGGGTGGCCGCCTTGCCGACGCATTGCGCACCGGCGGAAGCGAGCCGCGCCCAGGCGGGCGCGGACTGGGCTGGTTCCCGCCATGCGGCGCCCGGTGTGCCGTTGTGAACCGGCAGCCCGGCCACGTCGATGATGTCTTTGACGGCCACAGTGAGGCCGTGCAGGGCGCCCGGTCGGGGGTTCTCAGGAGTGTTCGCGGCAGCGACCAGCCAGCCCTCATCCAGCGCGGAGTCGATCGAGACCACGGGTGGCGTGGGATCCGCGGCCCATCCCAGCCAGCCTGCGTCGGCGGGCCCAGGCAGGCACCAGTCGGACAGTGCAGCTGAATCGGCCATGAGAGTCTCGGCGATGGTGATGGCGCGCCGCATCCAGTCCCGGTAGGTCTCTCTCGTCGCACGCTCCAAGGCGACTTCTGGGAGCGGCCAGCGGGGGGCTCTGGTCATGCGCGAGAGGACGGGACAAGTTGGTTTCGGGTTACTTTCCCCATGGCATTGCGCGGAAGCTGGTCGAGGAAGAAGACTCTCTTGGGGCACTTGTACGCCGCCAGATGATCTAGGCAGTGAGCGAGGATCTGCTCGGAGCTGACCTGTTGGCCGGCGCGCGCCACGACCCACGTGGCGACTTCCTCACCCCAGCGCTCGCTGGGCAGCCCGGCGACGGCGGCTTCCCGGACGCCGGGGAGCTGCTCGATGACCCGCTCGACCTCGGTGGGCACAACATTCATGCCGCCGGTGATGACGAGCTCCTTGAGCCGGCCACTGATGATCAGCAGTCCCTCGTCGTCCCAGCGGCCGAGATCCCCGGTCCGGAACCACTGTCCGGGCCAGAATGCTGCGTCGGTGGCTGCTGGATCGTCGAGGTAGCCATCAAAGACCTGGGGCCCACGGAGCACGATCTCGCCCTCGGTTCCGACTTCGACGGGATGACCCCGCACGTCGGTCAGGGCGACTTCGACCCCCGGCAGCGGGTATCCGACCGCGCCGACCGTGCGCTCGCCTTCGTAGTTGTTCGAAACGTTGAGGCCGGTCTCGGTCAGCCCATATCGTTCCAGCGGCATCATGCCGACCTTCTCGAAGTAGGCTCGGGCCAAGGTGGCTGACAGCGGCGCGGAGCCTGAGGTGGCCAGTCGGAGTCGCCGCAATGGGGCGAGCTGTTCCCGATCCAGTGCGACCAGGCGTTGGTGGATGCTTGGTACTGCAAACATCACTGTGGCCTGCGTCCGAGCGATGGTCTCCAGCAGCCGGTCCGGGTCGAAGCGTGCGAGGACGCCCGCTTTGGAGCCGGCGAGAAGGCTAACGTGAATACCACTCAGGCCGTGCTGATGGAACAACGGCAGCGCGTGCACAAGGATGTCCTGGCTGTTCCAGCGCCACGCCAGCATCGCCGACCGGATCGAGGCCAGCAGTTGGCCGTGGGTGAGTGGGACCCCCTTCGGGAGTCCAGTGGTGCCCGAGGTGAAGGCGAGCAAAGCGACGTCCCGGGAGTCCAGACCGACCGGCGGATGTTCTGCTGCAGACTCTGTCGCTTCGATGAGATCATCCATGCGGAATACCGGCACCGAGGTTGTCCGCGCGAGCTGGTCATCAGTCAGCACGATGACCGGGTCGCAGCGGTCGACCACCCGATTCAGTTCGCTCGTCGTGAAACCAGGGTTGGTCAACACCATGACGGCACCCAGCCGAAGGCCGGCAAGATAGGCGACGACGAACGCCATCGAGGTTGGTGCGCTGATCACGACCCGCTCACCGTGGACGACGCCGTGCTCAGCCAGGACCGACGCCGCGCGAGCGGCGCGTGCACGCAGGTCGGCGTACGTGATGGTCGCTTCCTCGATCGTGAGCGTGGAGTCGGGGTGCGTTCGCGCGGTCTGCGCGAGGACGTCGGGGATGGTTCCCCGGCTCAGCTGCCGCCGGAGTGCCGCCGGGTCCAAGTTTTCCGGAGTCGCACCCAGATGGCCGATCCAGGCCTGCATCATCGCTGGCTCTACGTCTCGCACTAGATCTCCTCGCCTGAAACATGGTATACCAGCGACGATATCACTTCGGTGCGAGATCAGGTTCTTCCTTAGGTGTGGAGGGTGCCCCGTCGCGCTTGCGCCCGTTTGCGAGGCTGGCATGGAGCGGCTCAAGACCGGCGATCAGGCACTCGAGCGCAAGCGTAAAACTATCGGTGTCAATCTCCTCCGCGTGATCGCGGATCAGATGGGCCTTGACCAGGTTGGGATATCGGTTCAGGTAGACGCGAGTGTCATCGGCGAACCCGCTGGCGAATGCCGTCGTTGCTGCGCCGATCACCAGATACTTCGTCGCGGCGGAGATCAAGGTCGCCTGGCGTGCGGGCCAACCGCCGGCGATCAGACCCCCGTGCACGGCGTCTGCCATCGTCAGGAAGTCTTGTCGCTCGCCGGTCCCGGCTGCGACGACCGGGGCGGCATTGGGGTGCGCGGCCAGAGCGCTGCGGTAGGAGCTGGCCCAGACGCGTATGCCATTTCTCCAGTCCCCGTCGTTGAAGCCGGAGGTATCGACCCCTCGGGTGAGCAGGTTGGCCACCGCGTCCAACACGTCGTTCTTCGTCGGGTAGTGGCTGTACAGAGATGCTGCCTGCACGCCGAGCTCTTGGGCCAGTCGTCGCATGGAGAGCGCGGCAAGACCGTCGGAATCGATGACGGCGAGCGCAGCGTCGCGGATCAGGACTCGGTTGAGCAGCGGTGTGCTCGGACGCACCATAGAAGGTCTCCTTGCTAAAACTAACGACGTGAGGTTAACATCCCATAAACCTAACACCGTTTGGTAAAGGAGCAATTGTCGTGACTGTGACACCCCAGAGCCCGCTGGACCTCTTCGGTACTGATTCGTTGGTGGGCGAGGATGATCTGGCGATCCGCGACACCGTCCGTAGATACGTCCAGGACAAGATCAAACCGCAGCTCGCGGACTGGTACGAGACGGCGAACATCCCGGCCCGGCACCTGGCGAAGGAGCTTGGCTCGCTGGGTCTGCTCGGCATGCACCTTGAGGGGTATGGATGCGCCGGGACGAGCGCTACCGCGTACGGCCTTGCGTGCATGGAGCTGGAGGCAGGTGATTCGGGCCTACGCAGCCTGGTGTCGGTGCAGGGGTCGCTGGCGATGTTCGCGATTTGGAAGCACGGTTCAGAGGAGCAGAAACAAGAGTGGTTGCCGCCGATGGCCGCAGGAGAGGCGATCGGCTGCTTCGGACTGACTGAACCGGATTTCGGTTCGGACCCGTCAGGGATGCGGACCCGTGCCCGCAGGGACGGTGCGGACTGGGTGCTCAACGGCACCAAGATGTGGATCACCAACGGGTCGATCGCCGATGTCGCGGTCGTGTGGGCCCAGACGGATGACCGGATTCGCGGGTTCGTCGTGCCGACCGACACAGCAGGATTCTCAGCTCCGGAGATCATGAGGAAGCTCTCGCTGCGGGCGTCGGTGACCTCCGAGTTGGTGCTCGAGGACGTCCGACTGCCGGCGTCGGCGATGCTGCCCGAAGCGGCTGGCTTGTCCGGTCCACTGTCCTGCCTGAACGAAGCACGATTCGGAATCGTCTTCGGAGCCCTCGGGGCGGCGCGCGACTGCTTGGAGACCGCGATCGGCTATTCCCAGGAACGGCAGATCTACGGCAAGCCACTGGCGACGTTCCAGGCCACTCAAATCAAACTGGCAGACATGACCCTCGAGCTGGGCAAGGGCCTGTTGCTCGCGCTGAATCTCGGCCGGCTCAAGGACCAGCACGTGCTCCGTCCTGAACAGGTCAGCCTGGGGAAGCTCAACAACGTCCGCGAGGCGATCGCGATCGCGCGGGAGTGCCGCACGATACTGGGTGCCGCCGGAATCACTTTGGACTACCCGATCATGCGGCATGCCAACAATCTCGAATCCGTGCTCACCTACGAGGGGACCTCCGAGGTCCACCAGCTCATCATCGGCCAGGCCCTCACCGGACAGTCCGCATTCCAATGAGGCTTGGCTGACCGGCCGGCCCAGGACCGAGGTCGGTCGAGTCCACGCACGAGGGTCGTTCTCCTCCTGTGTCCAGACGCCTGGGTGCGGCGCGATGCCTGGCGAGTTGCCGCAACCGACAAGCACCTCAAATGACAGAAGACCGAACCCTTCACAGGTTCGGTCTTCCGGGATGTCCTGAGACATCGGATTTGTGCCGGTGACAGGACTTGAACCTGCACGCCCGAAGGCACAGGATCCTAAGTCCTGCGTGTCTACCAGTTCCACCACACCGGCCCAACAGAAAGAGTAGGGGGTCAGCCCACGAGTCCGAGGTCCTTGCGCAGCTTGGCGACGTGGCCTGTCGCCTTGACGTTGTACTGGGCGACCTCGATGGCGCCGTCCGCGACCACGAACGTCGATCGGATGACGCCCTCGACGACCTTGCCGTACAGC
>NZ_JACMOM010000373.1 GCF_014378035.1 Aeromicrobium sp.
CGGCAGCAACGAGCTGCTGGCGCTGTTGGACGCGATGTTGATGGTGGCCTCTCCCGGCTCGGCGCCGAGGGCCGTGTTGCGAGCGGTCCAGAGCGGGTCGCTGGCGACCGTGGCGCTGAGCTCGGCAAATGCGGCGGCGAGGGGCTCGAACGAGACGATCTGCCCGGTGTAGCCGAACGACCGGAGCGAGGTTCCGTAGCCGCCGGTGGAGGCACCGACGTCGAGGACGAGGTCGACTTCTTGCTTGGCGAGGACCGACTGACGACGAGCGGCCGAGTGTCGCCGCACCTCGAATCCGCGTCGGCCCAGCCGGGTCGCCACGGCATACGCCAGCTTGGTCCTTGCCTTCATCGGGCGGCTTCCTGCGTGATGGGCACTGGTTCTCCTCGATCTTCGTGAGCATCGGACGACACCGACTGGGCTGCGGGCAGATCGACGGACTGCATCACGTTGGGGCGACCGCTCGTCGCTCGCCCAGCAGGCTCCTCGCGAACTCCTCGGGGGTCGCGGGTGGAACCGTGTTGCGGCGTGGAGCGCCGGGATCACGTTCCACGGCACGCATGATGGCGGCGCCGATGCTCATCCGGTCGAAGTCGGCGACCTCACCACCACCGGTGGCACGCACCTCACGGGCCCGCACCTCGGACCCGGCCGTCACCACCGGGACGTCGGCGGCCAGAGCCTTGCCCATGATGCCGCTCGGCCCGTTGTTGGTCATGATCAACGCGGCGATGTCGGACGACGCGACCAGTCTGTCAAGATCGGCATTGGGCAGGTACCCGTTTCGCACGATGATCCGACCGTGCGGAGAGGGCCCGACCAGCTTGACCCATTCCTCGACGCCGGGCGTCAGACCCCCGGCGAGCACAAGGTCAGCGTCGACCTGAGACTCCTGCATCGCCTCCCAGACAAGCTTGGCGTTCTTGCGTTCGGAGATCACGCCGAAGATGCCGATGATCTTGCGGGCGGGCGGGAGGCCGAGCTCTTCCCGAAGGTGTGCGCGATCGCGGGAGTGCGCCGAGCAGATCGCGGGGTCGCGGGTGCGCTTGACGACCCATCCGGGCGACATGTCGTCGCGTCCGGCGAACCCGGCAACTCGGTGCAACGACCCCGTTGCCATCGCGACGATGGCCAGCGTGGCCTTGGGAAGGCGAAGCTTCCATCCGACCATGTCGGTCAGCTTGAGCTTGGCCGGATATCGGGTGAGCATGAAGATCACCCGGGGCCGTCTCCGCAGACCGAATGCGCGCGGAGCCTCGAACCACCATCGTTTGAGTGACTGGTCAGCATCCATCACCACGACCGCGTCGACATGCTCGGTGCGGCAGAGAGCCGCAACCTCCCGTGCGATGTCGCGAATCGGGGGGAGCGCTGCGTCGAAGACCTCCAGCACCCGGTAGCCAAGGTCTCCGAGGTACTCCTGGAAGGCCGGGTCCGCGGTCCCTCCGCGGGACGTCAGGATGAGGACCTCTGACGTCCGGGAGGCGACGGCAGCGACGTTGGCGACTGCCTGCGAGCGGTGCCCCTCGGGGAACGGCTCGACGAGGATCGTGGTTCCCATCAGGCGCCATCCCTCCGGGAGTGCCGGGAGACGGTTGCTGCGCTGGTTCCACCATCATCCAGTCGCCGCCGATGCATGGTCAGAGGATACCGGCGACAGAGCCGGGCCAGACACGACTACCAAAATTCGGCTGCGCGTCCCGGCCGCGGCGCCTGCACGAGGACGGCTGGCTTGATCGATTCGACACCTCGGACAGGAGAAACCAGAGCACAAGGCCGCCTGCGGCACTGACGACAAGCCCTTGAGCCCTGGAAGGGAGTGAGGACCCCGGAACCTGCTTCTGCCCTTGGTCGCGCATGCGACCTCTGGAGGGCTCTCGACCGATATGGTCCAGACCGTGCAGCGAGGCAGGTAGCGTACGCGCTGTGAACCCCACACTCCGCGCGGTAGTGCGTTCGACCGTCCGCACAGCAAACACACCCCTTGCCAAACGGCGGGCAAAGCGTTCCCTCGCAGCCGCGCCCCGTCCCCTCAAGCTGGAGATTGGTGGCCTGGAGGATCGTCCGGGCTGGGTTGTCACCAACGTCAACGCGGTGACACGGAACTTCATGGACGCGACCACCACCTGGCCCCTCGAGGACGCGTCGACTTCCCACGTCTACTCCGACAACGTGATCGAACACGTCCCACTGGAGGCCGGCCGGGTGCTCTTCTCCGAGGCCCACCGTTGCCTGCAGCCCGGCGGAGTGATCAGGCTGGTGACACCTGATCTGCGGGCACACATCGACAAGTACCTCAGTGGCTCGAGGCCGGCCGGCGATCCCGGCGCGCGGACGTATGAGTCGATGGGCCTCACGGTCGAGCATCCCCTCGACTGGGTGCGTATCCCCATCGCATCATTCGGCCATCACGAGGGCTACGTCTACGACTTCGAGACCTTGGCGGCCGAGCTGGAACGCGCAGGCTTCCACTCCGTGGTGCGCTGCTCACCGGGCGAGAGCCCGCATCCCGAGATGGACTCTCTCGATCAACGAGCCGATGAGGGCGGAGCCCAGATGGCGGTCGAGGCAACCCGCTAGGTAGGGCTCACCTGGACGATGTCTGGCGGGTCAGCCGCCCGCCGCCTGCGGCCCGCCTGCGCCCGATCTCGTCCTGGAGATTGTGCGCCCAGATGCTCGGGCTGATCCGTCTCGAGAGCGCCAGGCTGATCTCGGACATCGCGGCCAGCCGTACCGAGCTCAGCGAGCTCATCCGCGTCATCGCGGCCACCCAGAGGTCCACGTCACCCGCGGGCACGATCCATCCGTTCGCGCCGTCCTGGACAAGACCCGGGGCCACGCCGGCGAAGTCCGAGCACAAGATCGGCAGACCCGACGCTGCCGCTTCGTGCACTGCCACGCCGTACGGCTCGATGTGCGACGGAAGCAGGTAACCGGACGCCTCGCGCATCAGTGCGGCGACGGCGACCGGTGGGAGGAAGCCGTGCATCGTCACGCCGTCGAGACCGGCCAACATCGGCCCCAGCGGACCCATGCCCACGACGTGCAGGTCCCACGGGTCGCTGTCGGCCCTTCGGTAGCGGGCGTACGCCTCCGCGAGCAGGTCGGCTCCCTTGTGGTCGACGAGTCGACCCACGAAGAGGAACGATCGTCGGGAAGCCATGTCCTCACCGGACCGCGGAGGGGTGAAGAAGATGCCAGTGTCAGCAGTGAGCGAGCCGCGGATCACGTCAGCGGCACCAAAACCGAGACGATGTGCGTAGAACTCACTGCGGTCGCTCGGCACCATGGCCGCGTCCGCCACCGTGTCGATGTACCACCGGTGCACCGCCCGTCCGAGCCACTGCCTCGGCGTAGATCGCCAGAGGTTGTCCATCACGAGGATCCGGACGACCTCAGCGGGCACCGCCTTCATCACTGCGCGGTAGGCCTTGGCAAAGTTCCACGCGGTCATGACGACAGCGTCGGGGTCGAACTCCAGCACCTGCTTCGTGAGGACGTCGGGGCGGGGAGAGTCCTGCCAGCCCAGGAACTCCGCGTAGGTGCCCGTGCCGAGGTCGCCGAAAGCCGTGTCCCGCATCGCGGCGACCGCTGCCTCGGGGCTGTCGGGTTGCACGACCATGAGCTCGTGGCCGAGTTGGTGGAGCTCGCGATACTGCGCATCGAGATAGCCGGTCATTCCATTGCCGAGGAAGACGATTCGCACCCCGGAACGGTACCGCGCGGCTCACGTCGGGCGACGGCCGCTGTCGACGCTCTGGTCAGTCGGTGGCACGTTTCTGGATGAAGAACATGTACATCGCCCCGAATCGCTGCGGCAGCAGCCGAGACAGGGCATACACCCCGTAGATCATGACTCGCGACCGGCCGAAGTACACCGGCTCACCATCGACGGTGTATCCCACCACCGACCATTCCGGTGCCGGGAAGTACCGCCGGACGTCTCGCAGGGTGTTGAGGTTGTAACAGGTCGGGAACACGTCGCGGGCGGCGCGTTGACCCGGTTGCAGTCGGGTCAGTGCCCTCGCGTGGAGCCGGTTCGGCACGAGCCGTGCCCCGATGGCGATGTAGCCCCACTTGTTCGGAGTGCGGGCGCAGATCCAGCCGCCGGGCTTGACGATGCGCCCGAGCTCGGTCGCCACGACCGCGGGATCCTCGACGTGCTCGAACGTGTAGTCCGTCATCACCAGGTCCACCGACTCATCCGGCATGTCGATGCGATCGCCCGGTACCCACACCTGCGCCTCGTCGACGCTCGTGTTCTCCAGGACCACGGGGTCGATGTCGACGCCGATGACCTTGCGCACCCGGCCCCGGAAGAGCTGGAGCCTGCGCAGATAGCTGTCGGGCTCGTCCATGAAGCCCCCGCGCCCTGCACCGAAATCGACGACCACGGAATCTTGTGTGACCAGTGCATCGATGCGGCTGAAGAACTCGATCGACTTGTCGACCCTGCTGAAACCGCCTACGGCGGTCTCGGGGTAGAGCCGACTCAAAGGATCGTTCACGTGGCACCTTCCGCGGAGCTATCGGACGTCGGCCGAGTCTAACCGTAGGATTCTGAGGTGAAGTTCCTAAACGATCTGCAGCCGTCCTTCGACCTGACCTACAACGACGTGTTCATGGTCCCGGGACGCTCCGACGTCACCAGCCGGTTCGACGTCGACCTGTCCACGGCCGATGGCACCGGCACGACGCTACCGCTCGTGGTTGCCAACATGACGGCGATATCAGGCCGCCGCATGGCCGAGACGATCGCCCGCCGGGGCGGCATCGCCATCATCCCGCAGGACATCCCGCTCGACATCGTCGCCGCCACCATCTCGCGGGTGAAGACGGCGCACATCGTCTACGACACGGCGGTGACCGTCGACCCCTCGACGACGGTTGGGGAAGCCATGAGCCTGCTGCCCAAGCGAGCACACGGAGCGGTCGTCGTCGTCAAGGACGGCAAGCCGCTCGGCATCGTCACCGAGCATGACGGTGCGGAGATCGACCGATTCGCACAAGTGCACGAGGTCATGACGGCCGACGTGCTGACCTTCGAGGTGGGAGCCGACCCCCGCGAGTGCTTCAACGAGATGTCAGCCCGCCACCTCGACGTGGCTACCGTGCTCGACGGCGGGCTCCTGGCCGGCGTGCTGACCCGCAAGGGCGCGCTGCGCTCGACGATCTACCAACCTGCCGTCGATCCATCCGGGCGCCTTGTCATCGGCGCCGCTGTCGGCATCAACGGCGATGTCGGGCGCCGGGCCGCCGATCTCCTCGCGATGGGCATCGACGTGCTCGTCGTCGACACGGCGCACGGGCACCAGGAAAAGATGCTGGAGGCTCTCCCGCTGGTCGTCGAGGCGCGCGACGCACACGCCTCCACGTCGGGCCGACGCGTCCCGGTCGCCGCCGGCAACGTCGTCTCAGCCGACGGCGTGCGCGACCTCGTCGCGGCAGGTGCGGACATCGTCAAGGTCGGGGTCGGGCCCGGAGCCATGTGCACGACACGCATGATGACCGGGGTCGGCCGCCCGCAGTTCTCGGCGGTGCTCGAGTGCGCCGCTGCCGCCACCGATCTCGGCGCGCACGTGTGGGCCGACGGAGGGGTGCGGTACCCGCGCGACGTCGCGCTCGCGCTCGCGGCCGGGGCTGCCAGCATCATGATCGGCTCGTGGTTTGCGGGAACACTCGAGAGCCCGGGCGACCTCAAGGTGGGGCCGGACGGGCGCCCTTTCAAGGAGTCCTTCGGCATGGCCTCGGCCCGGGCCGTCTCCAACCGCACCCGTGACGCCGCCGGCTTCGAGCGCGCCCGCATGGCGCTGTTCGAGGAGGGCATCTCGTCGTCACGCATGTTCCTCGACCCCGATCGTCCGGGGGTGGAAGATCTCGTCGATGCGATCCCCGCCGGTGTGCGCTCGAGCGCCACCTACGCGGGAGCGCGGTCGATCGCGGAGTTCCACGAGCGTGCGATCGTCGGCCTGCAGAGCTCGGCCGGCTATGACGAGGGCCGGCCCCTGCACGCGAGCTGGTGATCGCCCCGCCGCCGGGGCGGTACCTCAGCGTCCACTGCTCCTCGGCAGCGGTGGACGCTAGCCCACCGCAGAAGCGGCATGGTGGCGGAGGCGGATGCCGTCGAGGATCAGCGTGAGCCCCAGCTCGAACGACGCCTTGTCGGCACGGTCGGTCCCGCCGCCGACGACGTCATCGATCGCGCCGACGCTGTTGGCCTGCAGGTGCGTCTGCTCGTCGGAGACGTGACCGAACACGAAGTGCATGATCGTGGTGGCCGCGGCACGGGAGAACGACTCGTCGAAACCGCCGTCGCGGATCGTTGCGGCCAGGCGGGCGTGAGGCGTGCGGGCGCCCAGGCCGAAGGCATGCACCGTGGCGACCAGCTCGGCCCCGTCGCGGAAGGCGAGCATCGCATCGCGGAGTCCGCGGCTCTGGCCGATGACTCGTTCGTCCCATGACAGCCCGTCCGCGTCGGGCCGATCGCCGCGGGTGAGCAGCTCATCGGCGACGGCTGCCAGGAGCACCTGCTTGCTGGTGAAGTGGTGGTAGAGCGCGCTCGGTTGCAGCCCGAGCTCGGAGGCGATCCGACGCATCGAGAGGTCGGGCAGGCCGTACTGGTCGAGGATGTCGACGGCACGCTCAACGATGTCGGAACGGTGGTAGCGCACGGGGACCCCTTCGGCGTTCGCGTGTTGACAGCGCGATCAGCCTATACGCTAACCTGAACGCCGTTCACCTGAGTGCTGTTCAGTTCTCGCCACGTCCAGACGCCGCCATATCTTGCAGGAGCACCCCATGAGCAACGCCGCCACCCCGACATCGCGCCGGTCATCGACGACGACGACCGACCTCGCACTCATCGCCACCTTCGCGGCGCTCATCGCGGTCTGCGCCGTCTCCGCGTCACTGCCCTTCGGTGTCAACGGCGTGCCCGTCACGCTGCAGCTGTTCGGCATCTTCCTCGCTGGCGCCGTGCTCGGTGCGAAGCGCGGCTTCCTGTCAGTGCTGCTCTACCTCGTGGTCGGAGCAGCGGGTCTGCCGATCTTCGCCGGTGGGACGTCCGGCATCGCACCGTTCACCGGCGTCACCGGCGGCTACCTCCTCGCCTTCCCGTTCGCTGCCGCGATCGTCGGCCTCGCCGTCGAGCAGGCTCACCGGCGCAACGTGGTCGTCACGGCCGGGATCGTCGTCGCGGGCGGGGTCGTCGCGGAGCTGCTCGTCTGGCTGGTCGGCGCAACGGGCATCTCGCTCTATGCCGACACTCCTCTGTTGTCGACGATCAAGGCCTCGTTCGCCTACGTCCCCGCCGACCTGGTCAAGCTGGCCATCGCAGCGGTCGTGGCTGCCTCGGTGCACCGCGCATTCCCGGCGCTGCTCACCCACCGCGACCAGCATGGTGTCAGCAAGCAGGGCGTGAGCAACTAGCCTCGGCCTGTGGCCACCATCGAGCTCGACGCCGTCGGCGTCACCGCACCGGCGGCCGGCGGCGACGTCACCATCCTTCATGACGTCAGCGCGCACCTCACCGAGCCAAGAGTGGCCCTCATCGGTGGCAACGGCTCGGGCAAGTCAACGATCGCGCGGCTCCTCAACGGCCTCGTCGCGGCCTCGTCGGGCCGCGTGCTCGTCGATGGCCTCGATGTGTCCGAGAACGGTCCGGCGGTGCGTCGTCGCGTCGGGTTCGTGTTCACCCAACCTGCCGCCCAGCTCGTGATGCCCACCGTCGCCGAGGACGTCGCACTGTCGTTGCGCCGCCATGTCCACGATCCGAACGAACGCGCGCACCGCACCACCGAGGTGCTCGAGTCGTTCGGGCTCGCACACCTCGCGAGCACGAGCGTCCATGCGCTCTCCGGTGGTCAGCAGCAGCTGCTCGCCCTGGCCGGAGTGCTGGCCACTGAGCCGTCCATCGTCGTCGCCGACGAGCCGACCACCCTGCTCGATCTGCGCAACAGCGCCACCGTCGCTGATCGGTTGTTCGGCCTCACGCAGCAGCTCATCCTGGTCACGCACGACCTTGACCTGGCTCGGCGCTGCGATCGGGCGCTGGTGGTCGAGGACGGTCCCATCGTCTACGACGGCGCCCCCGCCGCCGCGGTCGACCACTACCGACGCAGTGTGGCGACGTCATGAGGCGCTCGCTGCCGCTCGGTACCTATCAACCCGGTACGACGATCTGGCATCGAGTCCCCGCTGGCCCGAAGCTCGGGTCGCTGCTCGCCTTCAGCATCGTCGTGGTCGCGATCCGCGGCCCGTGGCCGGCCACTGCGGCACTCGGTGTCTCGCTGGCCGTGACGGCCGGGGCGCGCGTCCCGGTGTCGACCGTCTGGCGTGGCCTTCGCCCACTGCTGCTGGTCGTGGCGATCCTGGCCGGCTTCCAGCTGTGGCAGCGAGGCTGGCCCGTGGCCGTCGAGGTGGTGTCGACGACGGTCTGCCTCGTCATCGCTGCCACCACGTTCACCGCCACGACGCCGATGGACGCGCTCCTCGACGCGATCGTGCGAGGGTTGCGTCCGCTTCGGCGCCTCGGCGTCAACCCCGAGAAGGTCGCGCTCGCCTTCTCGCTCATGATCGGGGCGATACCCGCCATCTTCGAGATCTTCCACGACACGCGTGAGGCGGCCAAGGCACGCGGTCTCGAGCGCAGCCCGCGGGCAAACCTGTCGCCGATGGCAATCAGGGTCGTCGCCCAGGCGCTCGCAACCGGCGAAGCGTTGCACGCCCGCGGCATCGGCGACGACGACGTACCCGCGCGGTAGCGTCCACGGATGGACAACGTCAGCACCGCAGTCATCCTCGCGGTGGTCCTTGTCGCCGCGGCGGCGTTCGTCCGCTGGAGGCTCCTCATCCAGCGCCGCACCCTCGGGTCGCCAGCCGACCGCGCCACGTACGAGACCCTGCACACCGCGTCCCAGGCAGCGCCAGCTCTGCGCCGGGGCCTCGATGCCGAGAGCGCCGCGCTGGCACTCCCACATGTGCGGACACTGCTCGGCGCGCCCACTGTGGGCATCACAGATCTCCACGGCCCGCTCGCCTGGGAGGGACCGGGCGAAGCCACCGATGTGAGCGCGCTCATCAGCCACGCACTCGAGAGCGGCACCACACAGGCTTCCGACCATGCCATCGTCGCCCCGCTCTCGGTGGAGGAGCGCATCGTGGGCAGCATCCTGGTGGTCAGCGACGAGGCCTCGGCAGGCCTCGCTCGCGCCACCACCGAGGTCGCCAGGTGGATGTCCAGCCAGCTCGAGCTGGCCGAGCTGTCAGAGTCGCGCACCGCACTGATGGAGGCAGAGCTGCGAGCGCTGCGGGCGCAGATCTCCCCCCACTTCATCTACAACTCGCTCGGTGCCATCGCCTCGTTCATCCGCACCGATCCCGAGCGGGCCCGCGACCTCCTGCTGGAGTTTGCCGATTTCACCCGCTACTCGTTCCGTGAGCACGGCGAGTTCACGACTCTCGCCGAGGAGCTGCGGTCGATCGAGCGCTACCTCGTGCTGGAAAAGGCACGCTTCGGCGACCGGCTCCGGGTCGTCACGCGGGTCGCCCCGGAGGTCCTGAGCGTGACGCTCCCCTTCCTGTCCATCCAGCCCCTCGTCGAGAACGCCGTCCGGCACGGGCTCGAGGCCAAGGACGGCGTCGGCACGGTCACCGTCATCGCGCTCGACGCGGGCGCCGAGTGTCACATCACGATCGAGGACGATGGCGTGGGCGTCGACCCCGACACCGTGCGCGACGTCCTGCAGGGTCGCACCACCAGCGGGTCCGTCGGCCTCGCGAACGTCGACGAGCGCATGCGCACCGTCTACGGCCGCAAGTACGGGATCGTGGTCGAGACAGCACCGGGATACGGCACGAAGGTCACCCTGCGGGTCCCGAAGTTCTCACCGGGCAGCGACACCGCCCCGTAGCCTGATCCGACCCACACACCGCCGGGACTTGTGGCGGAGTTCCCACACGACGAAGATCACTTCATGACCGCCGACCTCCGCACCCTCGTCGTCGACGATGAACAGCCCGTCCTCGACGAGCTGGTGTTCCTGCTTGGTCGCGACAACCGCATTGCCTCGGTCAAGACTGCACGCTCCGGCACCGAGGCCCTGCGACTCATCGAGGCGGACGACATCGAGCTGGTGTTCCTCGACGTCGCGATGCCGGGGCTGAGCGGGCTCGAGATCGCGCGGCTGCTCGGCAGGTTCCGCCATCCTCCGCACATCGTCTTCGTCACCGCGCACGACACCCACGCGGTCGAGGCATTCGAGCTCAATGCCGTCGACTACCTGCTCAAACCCATCCGCGAGGACCGGCTGCGCGAGAGCGTGCGACGGGCGTGCGCCGACGTCGAGTCCGGCCCGACGAGCCCCGACGAGTCGATCGCCGTCGAGCTCGGCGGAGTCACCCGGTGGGTTTCCCGCGCGTCAGTCACGTATGCCGAGGCGCAAGGGGACTACGTCCGGCTGCATACCGTCGACGGCACGAGCCACCTCATCCGCTTGCCCCTGAGCACCCTCGCCGACGACTGGGCGGACACCGGCTTCGTGCGTATCCACCGCAGCCTCGCGGTGAATCTGGCCCACGTCCGCGAGATCCGTATGCAATCCGGACGCTGCAGCGTGCTGGTGCCCGTCGGCGACGACCAGGTCGAGCTGCAGGTTGCTCGCCGCCACACCCGCGACCTCAAAGACCTCGTCCACGAGCGCGCCCGGTGACCGAGCCTCCTCGCGAGTACACCGGCCGGGTCCGCGTGACCAACCCGTTGACGTCCGCGCCGTCGCGGGTGCGTCGCAGCGTGGGTCAGGAAATAGACGAGTCGACGGGCATCGGTGAGGTCTACATGCGCTCGCTGATCCGCTCGCAGCTGAGGGCCGCTCTCACCGTCGCGTCGACCCTGGTGCTGTCGATCGGCGCACTTCCGCTGGTCTTCTGGGCGTTCGACTCAGTCACCGAGGCCACCCTATTCGGTATTCCCCTGCCGTGGCTGGTCCTCGGGGTGTTCGTCTACCCCTGCCTCTTCGCGCTGGGCTGGCTCTACCTGCGACAGGTCGAGCGCGCCGAACGCGACTTCACCGAGCTCGTCGAGCCGGAACGCCCGGACGAGCAGTGAACCCGACCTACGGCATCGTCGCGGTGGTGCTCGTCGCCGTGGCGACCCTGACGATCGGCGCGTTCGGCCTGCGCTTCAGTCGCACGACCAGCGACTTCTACGTCGCGTCACGCTCGGTCAGCCCGGTGTG
The DNA here is from genome assembly GCF_014378035.1 of Aeromicrobium sp. Taxonomy (GTDB): domain Bacteria; phylum Actinomycetota; class Actinomycetes; order Propionibacteriales; family Nocardioidaceae; genus Aeromicrobium. Next base: position 11,235 of record NZ_JACMOM010000373.1, read on the forward strand.
GAACAGCTCGGCGATCGGTGGGGAGTACCTCTCCGCGGCCTCGTTCCTCGGCGTCGCCGGGCTCGTGCTGGCCTATGGCGCGGAGATGCTCTGGTACCCGATCGGCTGGACGACGGGCTACCTGCTCCTGCTGGTGTTCGTCGCCGCGCCTCTGCGGCGCTCGGGGGCGTACACGATCCCCGACTTCGCCCAGGTCAGGCTTCAGTCGGTGGGGGTTCGACGGGTCGCCAGCCTCCTCGTCGTCGCGGTCAGCTGGCTCTACCTGATGCCGCAATTTCAGGGCGCCGGCCTGACGATGCGCACCGTGACTGGCGCGCCGGGGTGGGTCGGCACCGTGGTGGTGGCCGTCATCGTCGTCGTCAACGTGGTGTCCGGCGGCATGCGGAGCATCACCTTCGTGCAGGCCTTTCAGTACTGGCTCAAGCTCACTGCTCTGCTCATCCCGGTGTTCTTCCTGCTGCACACCTGGAGCGACGACGGCCGGCCTTCACCCGTCGCTCCCACCGAGTGGTTCCAGCCCTTCGGACAGACCGACAGCACGAGCCTCTACCTGACGTACTCGGTCATGGTCGCGACATTCCTCGGCACCATGGGCCTGCCGCACGTCGTCGTCCGCTTCTACACCAACCCAGATGGTCACGCCGCGCGCCGGACGACCCTCATCGTGCTCGCGTTGCTGGGGACGTTCTACCTCCTGCCGACGATCTACGGCGTCCTCGGACGGGTCTATGCCCGCGACCTGCTGGCGTCGGGGCGCACCGACGCCGTCGTGCTCGAGCTACCGGCGCGCATGATCGGCGGAACCACGGGAGACGTGCTCGCGGCCCTGCTGACGGCCGGCGCGTTCGCGGCCTTCCTCTCGACCTCGTCAGGGCTGACGATGTCCGTCGCCGGTGTCATCGGCCAGGGTCTCGCCCCGGGGCGGCTGACCACGATCACAGCATTGCGACTCGGTGCGATCGGAGGAGTCATGGTGCCGCTGGTGCTGGCACTCTCGGCCGAGCGCATCGCTGTGGCCAGCTCGGTGACCTTCGCATTCGCGCTCGCGGCGTCGACGTTCTGCCCTCTGCTGGTGCTGGGCATCTGGTGGCGGGGGCTCACCGCTCGCGGTGCGATCACCGGGCTCATCGGCGGCGGCCTGTGCGCCGGGGCTGCCACCATCCTCACGATCGTCTGGGGCCCGGAGGGCTGGTTCGGTGTGCTGATGAGCCAACCCGCGGCGTGGTCGGTTCCTGTGGGCTTCGCCCTCATGGTCGGGGTGTCGCTGACAACCCGGTCGGACATCCCGTCCAACGTCGCCCGCACCATGGTGCGGCTGCACACCCCCGAGCGCGTCACGGTCGACCGCCGATTCTGACCGCAACTCCCATTTACAGTTGCGGCCCGCTGCCCTAGGCTCCCGGCAACGCGGATGTCTCGGGTCGTCCCATGACAACGCGCGCCTATCGGGGGATATGCACATGCGCACCACCAGCTCTCTTGTCACTGCCAGCGCCACCTTCGTCGCCGTCGCGGCGCTGAGCGCCGCGACGGGCACCGCCACCATTTCTTCGGCGAGCGGCGCGGCGCCACCGGACCGAGGCGACCGGGTCACGTCGACCCGGCCGCTCTCGACCTCCGGATCGCAGGCTCTGGCGGCGATGCGATCGGCCCGGTCGAACAGCAGCGCCACCCGGGTCAGCACCGACCAGTCGCTCGTCGTCACCGATGCCCTGGTCGACTCCACCGGCGCGACCCATGTCCGCATGAGGCGCACCTACGACGGTCTGCGCGTCGTCGGCGGCGACCTGGTGGTCCACCGCGATGCTGGCGGCAGCTTCACCGGCAGCTCGCAGTCGCTAGACCGCGCCCTGACCCTCTCGACCACCCCGACCCTGTCCAGCGGCGAGGCGCGGTCACGCGTGGGTACAGCGGCAACCCGCGCCGGCACGCCCACACTCGTCGTCGACGCCACCTCGACGACACCGAGGCTCGCCTGGCTTGCCACGACCACCGGCATGCAGGCCGACCGCACGCCCAGCCGCATCGACACCTACGTCGACGCCCGGACCGGCGCAATCCTGCGTTCTGAGCAGCGCATCCAGACCATCGACGGCGACGGCCAGTCGCTGTACGGCGGAACGGTGCCGCTGCAGCTCACCCAGACAGACGGCACCTACCAGCTCAAGGACCCGACCCGCGGCAACACGTTCACGACCGACGCGAAGAACGGCACCGACTCGGTCCTCTGCTCGCTGCTTGGCTCAGGCTGCATCGCCGGGACGCTCTTCACGAGCCCCGACACGCACTTTGGTACCGGCACCGGGGCGAGTCGTGAGTCGGCAGCCGTCGACGCACAGTACGGAACCAACGTCACGTGGGACTACTACAAGGCGAACTTCGGCCGCAACGGCATCTTCGACACCGGAAAGGGCTCGTCCAACCGGGTCCACTACGGCAAGAACTACGTCAACGCGTTCTGGGACGGGTCGAAGATGACGTACGGCGACGGTGACGGGGCGTCCTATGGCCCACTGACCTCGCTCGACGTCGCGGGTCACGAGATGTCGCACGGAGTCACAGAGAACACTGCCGGGCTGACCTACTCCGGTGAGTCCGGCGGCCTCAACGAGTCCACCAGCGACATCTTCGGCACGATGGTGGAGTTCTACGCCGCCAACCCGCAGGATCCGGGCGACTACCTGATCGGCGAGGAGTTCGACCTCGCGAAGCATGAGGGGTTTCGTCGTATGGACAACCCGTCGTCGGACGGTGCCTCGCTCAGCTGCTGGTCGAGCAACGCCAAGAATGTCGACGTGCACTACTCCTCGGGCATCGGCAACCACTTCTTCTACCTTCTGGCCGAGGGGTCCGGGTCGACGTCGATCGGCGGAGTTCCGCACAGCTCGACGACCTGCAACGGCTCGAGCGTCGCCGGCATCGGTCGGTCCGCTGCCGCGGCCATCTGGTACCGCGCGCTGACGGTCTACATGACGTCGAGCACCGACTACGCCGGGGCCCGCACCGCGACTCTCGACGCGGCTCGCGACCTCTTCGGCACGGGCAGCGCGCAGCAGTCCGCCGTCGCCGCGGGCTGGAGCGCCGTCAGCGTCAGCTGATCGGACCGGTGATGTGCCCGGCTGACCGGCCGGGCACATCACCGGTGCCGTTGGTCGCCCGCAAACGACCGCTTGTCGTACGTCTTTGACCGCATGCCGCAGGGCTGCCCCGGTTCCGTCGCACGCCGCCTGTTGTGATCTGGCACACAGCGGGTCGCCGCACCTACCGTGTGGCGGGTGGCACTTCCCTGTGCCGCCCGCCTTCCGAAAGAGGTGACCCACCGTGGTCGAAAAGGTGTCCGCCGAGGCCGAAGCTGCCTACGCACGCATCCATGCTTCTGACGACTTCGCCCAGCTCAAGAAGAGCTATCGCGGCTTCGTTGTCCCCATGACCATCGCCTTCATGGCGTGGTACCTGCTCTATGTCATCTTCTCCAACTGGGCTGGAGGATTCATGGGGCACCGCCTCTTCGGCAACATCAACGTCGCGCTCGTCTGGGGCCTGCTTCAGTTTGCGACCACCTTCGGCATTGCCATCTGGTACGCCCGCTATGCCGCGCGCCACATGGACCCGATCGCCGATCGGCTGCGCGCCGAGTTCGAAGCAGAGACCGCGCACGAGGAGGATCACCGATGAACACGCTCTTGCACGCCGCCACCGGCAGCTCGTCCGACCATCAGGCCCTGACCGCCACGCTTTTCATCCTGGTCGTGGCCATCACCGTCGGCATCACGTTCGCAGCAAGCCGCAACAACAAGACAGCCGCCGACTACTACGCCGGCGGCCGCAGCTTCACCGGCTTCCAGAACGGCATGGCGGTGGCGGGTGACTACATGTCCGCGGCATCGTTCCTCGGCATCTCCGGCGCCATCGCGCTCGCCGGCTACGACGGCTTCCTCTACTCGGTCGGATTCCTCGTCGCCTGGCTCGTCGCCCTGCTCCTGGTCGCCGAGCTGCTGCGCAACTCCGGCCGTTTCACGATGGCCGACCAGCTGGCCTATCGCATGCAACAGCGTCCGGTGCGCACCGCTGCCGCGACCTCGACCGTCGTCGTGTCGATCTTCTACCTGATCGCCCAGATGGTCGGCGCAGGCGCACTCGTCACTCTGCTGCTTGGGGTGAGCAGCGAGATGGCCAAGAACCTCACGATCGTCGCGGTCGGCCTGCTGATGGTCTTCTACGTGACGGTGGGCGGCATGAAGGGCACGACGTGGGTGCAGATCGTCAAGGCCGTGCTGCTGATGGCCGGCACGCTGCTGATCACGATCCTCGTGCTCGCGAAGTTCAACTTCAACCTGTCCGACCTCCTCGGGACGGCCGCCACCAACAGTGGCAAGGGACAGTCGTTCCTCGAGCCCGGCCTGAAGTACGGCGCCACCTTCACCAGCAAGATCGACTTCCTGTCGCTCGGCATCGCGCTCGTGCTCGGCACCGCCGGACTGCCACACATCCTGATCCGCTTCTACACCGTCCCGACAGCTCGCCAGGCGCGCAAGTCGGTGCTGTGGGCCATTGGTCTGATCGGCGCGTTCTACCTCATGACGCTGGTTCTCGGCTTCGGTGCCGCGGCGCTCGTCACGGGTGAGGCCAAGACCAAGATCATCGAGTCGGGCGGAAACCTTGCGTCTCCGCTGCTCGCAGAGGCTGTGGGCGGTGGCACCGGATCAACCGGTGGCGCGGTGCTGCTGGCACTGATCTCGGCGGTCGCGTTCGCCACCATCCTGGCGGTCGTCGCAGGGCTCACCCTGACCTCCGCCTCGTCCGTGGCGCACGACCTGTACGCCAACGTGTGGAAGAAGAACACGGCGACGGAGAAGGACGAGGTCAAGGTGGCCAAGATCGCCGCCTTCGGCATCGGTGGTGTCGCCATCCTGATGGCCATCCCCGGCCAGAAGCTCAACGTGGCGTTCCTCGTCGCGCTCGCGTTCGCCGTTGCTGCGTCGGCCAACCTTCCGGCGCTGATCTACAACCTGTTCTGGAAGAAGTTCAACACCAGCGGTGCAGTCTGGAGCATCTACGGCGGCCTGATCGCCTCGGTGGGGCTGGTGGTCTTCTCGCCGGTCATGTCCGGCAAGGGACTGGATCCGGTCACAGGCAAGAACCTTTCGCTGCTGCCGACCAGCATCGACATCAGCTGGTTCCCCCTCGAGAACCCGGGCATCGTCTCGATCCCGCTCGGATTCTTCTTCGGCTGGTTGGGCACGGTCATCGCCAAGGACCGCAGCGCGGAGAACCACTTCGCCGAGCTCGAGGTCCGCTCCATGACCGGAGCAGGCGCCGTCAAGTAGGCACGACACTCGGACGTCATCACGACTGCGGCCGTCATGGCACAGTCGTGGTGACGTCCGAGTGCTTCTGCGCCACAGCTCCACAGGGAACACGATGCGGACCGGATGTCTGACGCGTACCTGATACAGAATGCAGTGAGACCACCACACACGAGGAGCCACCCGTGACCGAACAAGGCATCAGCAACCTGTCCCACGAGGATCGTCACTTCGATCCGCCCGCCGAGCTGGCGGCCAACGCCAACCTGAAGGCCGAGGCCTACGACCGCGCCGCCGCCGATCCGTTGGCATTCTGGGCCGAGCAGGCCGACCGTCTCAGCTGGGGTGAGCCCTTCACCGAGGTGCTCGACTGGACCAACGCGCCATTCGCCAAGTGGTTTGTCGGGGGCACACTCAATGCGTCGTACAACTGCGTCGACCGGCACGTCGAAGCCGGCAACGGCGAACGGGTGGCCCTGCACTTCGTCGGCGAGCCCGAGGACGACACCCGCGACATCACCTACGCACAGCTCAAGGACGAGGTCTCGCGCGCTGCCAACGCGCTGATCGACCTCGGCGTGCAGACCGGCGACCGCGTCGCGATCTACATGCCCATGATTCCCGAGGCAGTCATCGCGATGCTTGCCTGCGCCAGGCTCGGCGCGCCCCACACGGTCGTCTTCGGCGGGTTCTCCGCGGACGCCTTGTCGAGCCGCATCATCGACTGCGACGCCAAGGTCGTGATCACCGCCGACGGTGGCTACCGTCACGGCAGCGCCTCGGCGCTCAAGCCCGCCGTCGACGAAGCGCTGCTGAAGTGTCCCGACGTCACCGGCGTGCTCGTGGTGCGTCGCACCGGCCAGGACGTCGACTGGACCGAGGGCCGCGACGTCTGGTGGCACGACGTCGTCGATGCCGCCTCACCCGACCACACCCCCGAGATGTTCGACTCCGAGCACCCCCTCTACGTGATGTACACGTCCGGCACGACCGGCTCACCCAAGGGCATCCTGCACACCACGGGCGGCTACCTCGTGCAGTCGGCGTACTCGTTCTGGTCGGTCTTCGACCACAAGCCTGACGACGTCTACTGGTGCACCGCCGACGTCGGCTGGGTCACCGGCCACTCCTACATCGTCTACGGACCGCTGGCCAACGGCGCCACGCAGGTGCTCTATGAAGGCACACCCGACTCACCGCACAAAGGCCGCTGGTGGGAAATCATCGAGAAGTACAAGGTCTCGCTCTTCTACACCGCCCCAACGGCTATCCGTACCTGCATGAAGTGGGGCGAGCAGATCCCCGCCGAGCACGACCTGACGTCTCTTCGCATCCTCGGCTCGGTCGGTGAGTCCATCAACCCCGAGGCCTACATGTGGTACCGCGACAACATCGGTGGGGGGCGGACGCCAATCGTCGACACCTGGTGGCAGACCGAGACCGGCGCCCACATGATCAGCCCGCTGCCCGGCGTCACCTCGGGCAAGCCCGGCTCGGCCATGACCGCCATCCCCGGCATCAGCGCCGAGGTCGTCGACGACGCCGGCAAGCCCGTCGCCAACGGTGAGGGCGGTTACCTGGTCATCACGGAGCCGTGGCCGTCCATGCTCCGCACCATCTGGGGCGACGACCAGCGCTACAAGGACACCTACTGGTCGCGCTGGGAGGGTTACTACTTCGCTGGTGACGGAGCTCGCAAGGACGAGGACGGCGCCATCTGGCTCCTGGGCCGGGTCGACGACGTCATGAACATCTCGGGCCACCGGCTCTCGACCACCGAGATCGAGCCCGCGCTCGTGTCGCACCCCAAGGTCGCCGAGGCGGCAGTCGTCGGCGCAGCCGACGAGACCACCGGCCAGGCCGTCGTGGCGTTCGTGATCCTGCGCGACAGTGCCGTTTCGGGTGGGCAGGGCGACGGTCACGCAGACATCGTGCAGGAGCTGCGCAACCACGTCGGCAAGGAGATCGGACCCATCGCCAAGCCACGCACGATCATGATCGTGCCCGAGCTGCCCAAGACGCGCTCAGGCAAGATCATGCGGCGTCTGCTGCGCGATGTCGCCGAGAACCGCGAGGTCGGCGACGCCACGACGCTGGCCGACACCGGCATCATGGACAAGATCACCGCTGGCATGACGGCCGCCAAGAACGACGACTGACGGTGCACGTGGCGCACCGCATCCGCCAGCGGCGATGCGGTGCGCTCGGTCACATCGTCGAGCGGTGGACGGGCGGTGTTCAGATTCGTTTCATGTTCGTGGGCCAGAATCGACCCATGGACACTCCGCGCACGGACCACAGCACCGAGCACACGGCGAGCCCCGACGGCCGCGTGCGCGTCGACCTGGTCATCGGCGCGACGCTGCTCAGCTCCGTCGTCGTCGGCAAGCTGCTCTGGCAGGCATCGGACCTCGGAATCGTCGCAGCCCTCACCGCACGCTGACCTGCGGATCACGCCCAGTCGCTTGTAGGCTCCCCCCATGAGCACTAGGGACAATCTGAGCACTGTGGACGATCCGACCATCGGGCGGCTGGTGGCTGACGCCACTCGCGACATCTCGGCGTTGGTCCAGTCCGAGATCAAGCTCGCCAAGAGCGAGATCAGGGTCAGTGCCACGGCCGGGGGTGTCGGTGCCGCCCTCATCCTCATCGCAGCGTTCTTCGGGCTCCTCATCATCATCTTGCTGTCGATCGCGATCGCCTACTTCATCACGATGACGGGCCTCGACCCTGCCTACGCGTTCCTCATCGTCAGCGGCGCCTACCTGCTCCTCGCCGCGCTGCTGATCTTCATCGGCATCCGCAAGCTCAAGAAGATCCGCGCTCCCGTGAAGACCATCGCGACCGCCAGGGAGATCCCGGCGGCGCTCAAGGGACACCCCGGCAAGGGACACCCCGTCGAGGTGAACACCGGCACGGTGGACTCGGGCACGCTGAGCAGCGGCAAGGTCAAGGGCAAGCGCAGGAAGAGCTAGCTGCTCCGAGCCGAACGGCCCAACACTGCACGACCCGCCACGCCGACCACCACGAGCACTGCACCGCCGGCAGCCACCCACAGCAACCATGTCGCGAGCGAGTCGGACGCCCGGTCGACCAACAGCTTCTGCAGTGTGCGGGCGAAGGCCGAGGGTGCCTCGGTCTGGTCGAGGATCCGCGGAGCCGCGACAGACGACACCAGCCGCAACGCGCCCGCCACCAGCACCGTCCCGAGCCCCAGCCACGCCAGTGCCACCGACCTGCGGCGAGCCAGCAGCAGACAACCGAGGGCGCCCACCGCCACGACGACCAGCCCGATACGACTCTGCGAGGTGGTGTCCTGGACCTTCTCGATCTGTTGACGGTCCTGAGCGTTACCCACCCGTACGACGAGACGGTCGGGCACGGGGATCTGGACGGGCAGGGCACCACTCACCCGCTTCGAGACGAACGAGGCCATCGGCCCGGCGTCGACCAAGAGATCGCTCTGCGAGCTGCCCGCGAACGCCGAGCGGTGGAAGCTGCGCTGCGTCTGCTCCCAGGCACCGACGAATCCGGGCTCGCTCGTCGTGCGCCCCGCGACCGCGGTCAGCGCGGCGGTCGCAGCCGGCTCGAGACGTTCCGGCAGGACGCCCCGCTTGACCAGGTCATTGCCGAGGTAGGCCGCAAACGTGCTCTGCAGCTCGGCGTCCTTCGCCAGCACACTGCTGAACCGGACGTAGCCATCCTCCTCGGCCACGTGGGTCGAGACCCAGAGCAACGGAATCGTGGCGAGCAGTGCGACGAGCGCGACGAGCCCGCTCAGCATCGACAGGAAAGATCTCACTAGGCACATCCTCCGGTAGGGACCTTCGTGCTTGCGGCAATACCTGCTCGTGCGTCGTCGGCAACCTGAGCGGCGGTGAGAGCGTACCCGGTCGACTTGTCGGTGATCGAGGCGGCGAAGACGACACCCAGCACGTCACCGCGCTCTGAGACGAGGGGGCCACCGGAGTTTCCCGAACGGACCAGCCCGCGCACCGAGAACGTCTGGCGTACTACCTGACCTTTGTCGTAGATGTCGGGGCTCCGCAGCCTCATCTCGCTGCGAATGCGGGCGGCCCGCGCATCGAACGGCCCGTTCTCGGGAAACCCGAGGATGGCCGCAGAGTCGCCCGCGCTACCGCTCCGATCGAAGTCCAACGGCCTGACGCCGAGTCCGTCGACGGCCAGGACCGCGATGTCGAGCCGGGCATCGAAGAGCACCACCGTGGCATCACGCGGCTGACCGTTGATCACGACCGACGGGCTGCTCACCCCGGCCACGACGTGGGCGTTGGTCATGACACGACCGTCGGAGTAGGCGAAGCCGGATCCTTCGATGCCGCGCTGGCACGACGCCTGACCGAGGATCTTCACGACACTGCCCGACGCCTCGCGCACGCCCGAGGCCGAGAGCGTCGCTGCATCAGGCGGCCCGACCGCGGTGATGTTCTCGCTCTCGAAGGGGTCGATGTAGCGGGGGAAGAGATTGGTGTCGAGGACCTGGTTGAACGCCTTCAGCACCGAGCTGGCCTGCCCGGGCATGACCCGGTCGACGCGGTCGAGGATCGCTGACCCGCGTGATGCCGTCGACAGGTAAGGGATGGACGTGCCGCTGACGGAATAACCCAACGCCCATCCGGCGCACAGGACCGCCACCATGCTGAGCGCGCTCCCGGCCACTGCGTCGACCGGCCGCAGGGGTCTCCAGACGAGACCACTGCGCAAGTTTGTGCCGACGTACGTCCCGATGCCCTGACCGATGGCCGCCGCGCCGATGACCAGCCCCAGAGCCAACAGGGACGTGCTCAGCCGGGGGGTGTCGCCAGACAGGAACTTCGGGACGACGGCCACTGCGACGAGGCCGCCAGAGAGAAGGCCGACGGTCGCGACGAGGTTGACGAGGAACCCCTGGAGGTAGCCCGAGACGGCGTACGCCACCAGGACAAGCACGAGGATGACGTCGAGTGAGTTCACGAGAACTCCGGCAGGGGCCTCGTGACGCTGTCATCCCACGGCTGTTCCCAGCCGAGCCGCTCGAACAGCCGGGACACGACGCCTGCGGTGAATCCCCACAGGGGCACGCCGCTGCCGACCTCGAACGCAGGTCCCCGCCAGCCCGACGGGTGCTCGACGCTGAACCGGTTGGCGGGGTCGAGCAGGCGGCGGATCGGCTGGTGGATGATGCTGCCGACCTCCTGCGTGCTGGTCGGGATCAGGGGCTTGGGCTCACGCCAATAGCCGAGGACAGGGGTGACGGCGAAGTTGCTCGGCGGCAGCCACAGGGTCGGAAGTGAACCGAAGACCTCCACAGTAGTGGGATCAAGCCCCACCTCCTCGTGGGCCTCCCGCAGGGCGGTTGCCGCAGCGTCAGCGTCGCTCGGGTCGGTGGCTCCGCCCGGGAACGAGATCTGCCCGGCATGGTTGCGCATCGTCGTGGCCCGCTCGGTCAGCAGGAGCTCGGGCCCGGTGCCACCGTCGGCGAACAGCATCAGGACGGCAGCCGGCCGCGCACTGGCCGGAGGGTGGGGGAACTGCGGCGCCAGCTGCTCTGCCTCGACCGAACCGGCGAGCTCGGCAAGCGGCCTGAGCCACGTCGGCAACGACTCCCACGTCATGGTGAGACCTTGAGGTTTCGACGGATGGCGGCCGTGAGATCGGCGTAGGAGCGGAACGAACCGCGCTTCGTGGCCACTACGGTTCCCCGTGCGTCCACGAACACCGTCTGTGGCAAGCCGATGACCCGCAGCGGGCCCTTGGTGCCACCGTCGCGGTCGACCAGCAGCGGGTAGGTCACGCCGGTCCGCTGCGCAAGCTCGATCGCGGCGTCCGGTGCGCCATCCATGAAGTCGACGCCCAGGACCTGCAGGTCGTCGCCGTACGCCTTGTCGGCCCGGGCCAGCAGCGGCAGCTCTTCGAGACACGGCTTGCAATAGCTGGCCCAGAGGTTGATCACGGCTGGCTTGCCGGCCAGGCCCGACAGCCGTACCGCCCTGCCTCCGCCGAGGCAGTCCAGCGTCAGGTCTGGCAGGGAGTCGCCGGCCGGGGCCGTGCCGTCAGCCTTCGGGCAGTCCTCGATACCGGCTCGCTGCTTGGCGGCCGCCAGGTCGTCGGCGTTCACCGTCGGCGCTGGCCCTCCCCCGAAGCTTGGCTGGTTGCCGCCCGGCTGATCGGACGGTCCGCAGGCCGCGAGCACGACGAGCAGCAGCAGCACCACCACCGCGTGCCCCCTCATGCTGGACCCCCTGCTCATGCCGGACCCTGGGTCGTGAGGAGTCCGGCCGCGACCACCGGGTCGATGGGACCAGTGCCGTACGAGGGGCACCAGTGCGCGACCGGGCACGCTCCGCAGGCCGGCTTCTTGGCGTGGCAGCACCGGCGGCCGTGCCAGATCAGGCGGTGGCTGAGCATCGTCCAGTCCCTGCGCGGGAAGATCGCCGCGACAGCGTGCTCGGTCTTGACCGGGTCTTTCGCCACGTCCTCGGGCACCCACTGGAAGCGGCGGACAAGTCGCGCGAAGTGGGTGTCGACCGTGAGGCCCGGCACGTCGAACGCGTTGCCCAGCACCACGTTGGCCGTCTTGCGACCCACTCCCGGCAGAGTCACGAGATCGGCCAGCCGCCCCGGCACCTCACCGTCGTACCTCTCGACGAGGGCCGCTGACAGTCGCAGGAGGCTGTCGGTCTTGGCCCGGAAGAAGCCGGTGGACCTGATGATCTCCTCGATGTCAGCCCTCTGCGCAGCGGCCATGGCTGGCGCATCCGGACAGGCCGCGAACAGCGCGGGGGTGATCGCGTTGACCCGGCGATCGGTGGTCTGGGCGGAGAGCACGGTGGCGACCAGCAGCTCGAACGGGTTGCGGAAGTCGAGCTCGCATCCGGCCTCCGGGTAGGTCTCGGCGAGCACGCGATGCATCTTGCGAGCCCGACGCACGAGTGCCGTGTCCGGTCTGGTCATATCGGTCGGCACGGCGTCCAGCGTACGTGCCCCGGCGCGTATCTCGCCGCGAGCGCCCCCGATGTGGGAAACTGCGGCTGGGCACATATTGTGACCGACGCAACACGACCGATAGGGAAGTCCCGTGACCGACGACGTTCTCCGCCAGGCTCCGCTGTTCTCCGGCCTCGATGACGAGGCCGCCGGGGCCCTTGAGACCTCGATGTCATCAGCCTCGCTGCGGCGCGGCGAGATCCTGTTCAACGAGGGCGACGACGGCGACCAGCTGTATGTCGTCATCGACGGCAAGATCAAGCTCGGCCGCACTTCGCCCGACGGGCGGGAGAACCTGCTGGCCATCCTCGGCCCGGGACAGATGTTCGGTGAGCTCTCGTTCTTCGATCCCGGCCCGCGCTCGGCGACCGCCACGGCTGTTACCGACGTCGAGCTCATGAGCCTCGGGCACGAAGCGCTGAGCCCCGTGCTCAACGCCCATCCCGATGTCGCGCACGCTCTCCTCAACCAGCTTGCCGGACGTCTGCGTCGCACCAACGAAGTGGTCGGCGACCTCGTGTTCTCCGACGTGCCCGGTCGTGTCGCGAAGGCCCTGCTCGACCTCGCCTCACGCTTCGGCCGCCGTGCCGACGACGGTGTCCACGTCAACCACGACCTCACCCAGGAAGAGTTGGCGCAGCTCGTGGGCGCCTCGCGCGAGACGGTCAACAAGGCCCTCGCCGACTTCGCCTCACGAGGCTGGCTCCGTCTGGAACCGCGAAGCGTCGTCATCCTCGACCTCGAACGTCTGCAGCGAAGGGCCCGCTGACCCCACCCTCAGCCTCGAGCCGCTCACGGCGGAGGTGGCCCTTCGCGGTCTGGACGCGGTGCTCGTCGCGGATCGGCACATTGAGATCGGGCACGAGGAGCTTGCGCCACAATTCCGCGAAATTCGGGAAGAAATGGTGCCCTAGACGCCAAATCTTGAGGAGTGGGGGCCGAGGTGATCGAGCTGAGCGGCGACGCTGAGCTCGGCGGCCCCCCAGAGCGCCTTGTCGACGTCGCGGTAGACCTTCTCGACAACCTCACGTGGGGTCGTCGCACCCGCGTCGACGGCCGCCCTGACCTGATCGAGCCTCTCGGCCCGGTGCTCGAGGTAGAAGTCGACCACCGCAGCGGGATCATCGATGACGGGTCCGTGACCCGGCAGGATCCGTGCCACCAGGCCCTCCTCGATCAGCTCACGGATGTGCGCCAGCGAGTCGAGGTAGGGACCGAGGACGCCATCGGGGTGTGCAATGACCGTGGTTCCCCGCCCCAGGATGGTGTCACCGCTGAGCAGCGAGTCGTCACCCACGAGACGGAAGCAGACCGAGTCGGTCGTGTGCCCCGGGGTGGCGATGACCTCGATCTCGAGCCCGTCGACCGCGATGGTCTCGCCGCCGACGAGTGGCTCGGCGTCGTGGGTGAACTCAGGGTCGATCGAGCGCGCCGACGCTCCTGTGAGCTCGGTGAATCGACCCAACGCCTCGGTGTGATCGAAGTGCCGGTGGGTGAAGAGGATCAGACCGACAGGTTCGGCCACCCGCAGCACCGACTGCAGATGCGCCTCGTCACCGGGACCCGGATCGACGACGACTGACCGTCCGGCCCCGGGTTCACGCAGGATCCAGGTGTTGGTGCCGTCGAGCGTCATGATGCCGGGGTTGGCCGCGAGAACGTAGGAGGCCCGGTCGGTCACGGTCGTCGCGTGGGTCATGTGTCGTCTCCCAGATCGGTCTCGAGGAACAGCTCTCCGTCGACCTCGACCAGTCGTGGCTCGACGGTGTGAATAGTGCGCGCGGCGGCCGCCTGCAGGATCGTCCCGGCCTCGTGGACGGCGACCTCCCGGCACGCGATGACAGTGGGGGGCATCATGGCTGCCTCGCCCGCCTCGACGGCTGCGAGTACCCGATCCAGTGGTGCCCAGTCGGCCTGATCGGCCTCACGGCTCAACGCCCCGACCTTCTGGCCAGCCGGCAGCGCGGCCACGAAGAATCTGGTGTCGTAGCGGCGAGGCTCGAAGGCGGGGGTGATCCAGTGCGCCCAGGCCCCGATCAGGTCGGCACGAAGGACGAGCCCCCGCTCGCGCAGGAAGTCGGAGAAGGCGAGCTCGCCATCCTCCAGCGCGTCACGCGCTGCCTGCATGTCGGCGCCGCTCGTGTCGGCGATGACGGTCGACGCGTCGGAGCCGGCGAGCAGGACGCCGGTCTCCTCGAAGGTCTCTCGGACCGCCGCGACCACGAGACCGCGCGCGAGCCCTGCGTCGCACCGCAGTCTCAGGCCCCACTCCTCTGCGGGAGGACCCGACCACGGGACGTCGTGCAGGATGTCGGACTCGTGCATCCCGCCGCCCGGGAAGACATACATGCCAGCCGCGAAAGCCATGCTCGCCTGCCGACGCATGAGGAACGCCTCGATCCCCTCGGCGCCGTCGCGCACCACGATGATCGTTGAGGCGTGCCGCGGCTCGACAGGGTCGCCCTCCACCTCACGGGCGCTCGCGAGCAACCGCTGGGGAACCGGGATGCGCATGGGTCAGCCGATCTCGACGATCAGCTCAACCTCGACAGGTGCGTCGAGGGGCAGAACGGGCACGCCGACCGCGCTCCGGGCGTGCTGCCCCGCATCGCCGAACGCGGCACCGAACAGCTCGCTTGCGCCGTTGGCGACGGCTGGCTGCCCAGTGAAGTCGGCGGTGCTCGCGACGAAGACGGTGGCCTTGACGACCCTCACGACGTCGTCGAGGTCGGCCTGCGACTTCACCGCGGCGATGGCGTTGAGCGCGCACTGACGAGCGCAGTCGTAGGCCTCTTCAGCCGACACCTCGCCCCCGACCTTGCCGGTGAGCAGGAGCTGGCCGTCGCGCAAGGGCAGCTGGCCCGACGTGAAGACGTACGAACCTGTGCGCACCGCGGGAACGTAGACCGCGACGGGCGCCGGCACCGGCGGGACCTCGAGGCCCAGGGCGGAGAGCCGATCATCGACGGCACCCACTAGGCGACCGGACGCTTGAAGTAGGCGACGAGGTTCTCGGGGTTCATGCCCGGCACGATCTGCACGAGCTCCCAGCCGTCGTTGCCGAAGTTGTCGAGGATCTGCTTCGTGGCGTGCACGAGGACCGGCGCTGTGAGGTACTCCCATTTCGTCATGTTGCGACTGTAACGGTCACGACCATCGGAGACTGCGCTCCAGGTCTCGGATCCCCGCGCACCGTTCCCGTGAGACAGACGTTCCCCGGAAGGAGAGGGTGACGCACGACATGAGTGGGAAGGCACTGATCAGGATGCACTTCGGTCTCCGCTCGGTAGGCTCGACTGGTGGCCCTCTCGACTCAGCTCCATGTCGTCACCGGCAAAGGTGGTACGGGCAAGACGACGGTCGCCGCCGCCCTTGCCATGTCCCTCGCCGGCGAGGGCAAGAAGGTGCTCTTGTGCGAGGTCGAAGGCCGCCAGGGCATTGCCCAGCTCTTCGATGTGCCGCCGCTCCCCTACGAGGAGCGCAAGATCGCCGTCGGGCTCGGCGGCGGCGAGGTCTACGCGCTCGCGATCGACCCGGAGGCGGCACTGCTGGAGTACCTCGCGATGTACTACCGGCTCGGTCGGGCGGGCAAGGCGCTCGAACGCTTCGGCATCATCGACTTCGCCACCACGATCGCTCCCGG
The DNA here is from genome assembly GCF_014378035.1 of Aeromicrobium sp. Lineage (GTDB taxonomy): Bacteria > Actinomycetota > Actinomycetes > Propionibacteriales > Nocardioidaceae > Aeromicrobium. The sequence continues at coordinate 27,171 of NZ_JACMOM010000373.1, forward strand.
CGCCCGCGACGTGCTCCTGACGGGCAAGGTCTACGAGGCAGCATGCCGCCGGGACGGCAAGGACTTCACGTACGACGCGGTCATCATGGACGCCCCGCCCACAGGCCGCATCACCCGATTCCTCAACGTCAACTCCGAGGTCGCCGGCCTCGCGAAGGTCGGGCCGATACGTCGCCAGGCCGACTCGATCATGCAGATGATGCGATCGGCGCAGACGCGCGTGCACATCGTCACGGTGCTCGAGGAGATGCCCGTGCAGGAGACGATCGACGGCATCTCCGAGATGACCTCCGAGCGGCTGCCGATCGGCCACGTCATCCTCAACCTCGTGCGACCGTCGCTGCTGTCGGTAGGCAGCAGCGACGCACTCGAGTCGGGCAGCGTCAAGCCGGCGGCCGTCGGCAAGTCGCTCAACAAGATGTCGCTCGAGTCGTCGGCAGCCACCGCGCTGATCGCCGGCGGAGACGCGCACCTCGAACGGCAGCGACTGCAGGATGGCCAGCGGGAGATTCTCGACGAGTGTGCCCAGCCGTTGGTCGAGCTCCCGTCGCTCAGTGACGGCATTGATCTCGGCGCCCTGTTCGAGCTCGCCGAGAAGCTGGAGCCCCTCGCGTGACCGGCAAGGCTCAGACGACGCCGTCGACCCGCAGGGGTCGGCCCTCTCACCGTGGCGGGACGGGCACAGTCGCCGCCAGCGGGCTCGACATCGATCGCATGCTTCAGGACCGCACGACCGAGATCATCGTGTGCTGCGGATCCGGTGGGGTCGGCAAGACGACGACCGCCGCCGCGCTCGCCCTCCGCGCCGCCGAGCAGGGTCGAAAAGTCTGCGTCCTGACGATCGACCCGGCCAGGCGACTGGCTCAGGCGATGGGCCTCACCGAGCTCGACAACACCCCTCGCCCGGTCAAGGACGTCGGCGCCGACGGCGGCACGCTCGACGCCATGATGCTCGACATGAAGCGCACCTTCGACGAGGTCGTCGAGGCGCACGCGACGCCGGAGAAGGCGCAGCAGATCTTGACCAACCCGTTCTATGTAGCGCTGTCCAGCTCGTTTGCGGGCACGCAGGAGTACATGGCCATGGAGAAGCTCGGCCAGCTGCATGCCGAAGCGGTCGGCGACGAGGGCAGGCGGTGGGACCTGATCGTCGTCGACACCCCGCCCTCGCGATCTGCCCTCGACTTCCTTGACGCCCCCGACCGGCTCGCATCGATGCTCGATGGCCGCTTCATCAAGCTGTTGCTTGCTCCCACCAGAGGCCCGGCCCGGCTGTTGAGCGTGGGTTTTGGCATCGTCACCAGTGCTCTCAACAAGGTGCTCGGCGCGCAGGTGCTCACCGACGTGCAGACGTTCATCGCGGCGCTCGACACGCTGTTCGGCGGGTTCCGCCAGCGCTCGGAGATCACCTACGCGTTGCTGCAGGCCAAGGAGACCGCGTTCATCGTCGTGGCCGCGCCCGAGCCGGCCGCCATGCGGGAGGCGTCGTACTTCGTCGAGCGGCTCGCCGGTGAGCGCATGCCGCTCGCAGGGCTCGTGGTCAACCGCGTGCACGAGAACGGCGCCGAAGGCATCAGTGCCGCCGACGCCGAGTCGGCCGGTCGCAAACTCGAGGAGGGCAGCGCCACCGACCAGATCACGGCTGACCTGTTGGCGATCCACGCCGAGCGCATGCGGGTCGCGGCACGGGAGTCGCGGCTCAAGAAGCGATTCTCTGCCGCACATCCCGCGGTGCCCACCGTTTCAGTGGCAGCCCTCGCCGGTGACGTCCACGACCTCGACGGACTCCGACAGATCGGTGACCTGCTCGCCGAGCACTGACATCGGTGGGGCGGTGACGTCGAACGTCAGACGGCGACCTGGAGGATGCTGCGCCAAGCGGTGACGTTGGGTCGGCGACGGAGAAGAGCACGACGTTCGCGCTCGGTCATCCCGCCCCAGACACCCCACTCGATGCGGTTGTCCAGCGCCTCGGCAAGGCACTCGGCGCGCACGTGGCACGTTCCGCACACCTGCTTCGCACGGTTCTGCTCGGCGCCCTTGACGAACAACGCGTCAGACTTACCACGGCAGGCAGCGTCAGCTGCCCAATTTTCATTCCACATGAGATGAACCTCCCCGAGACCGGTCCGGATGACCGAAGTCGATTCTTGGTACCCAATGTAGGAAGCGGGGAGGGTTTGCGTCAGACCGTTCCTGACCATCTTTAACTAGTCACCAATGACTACGACATGCTGTCGCGGCAGATCTTGTTCGGGTGCATCCCGTACTCTGTGGAGCATGTCTTGGGACGACCTCCGCACCTCCATGCGCCGTGCAGCGCAGTCCGAAAAGCCCGTCGTCGGTAGCGCCTCGATCATCTGGTCGATGGCTCGGCTCTCCGCCGTCGCCGGGCTGATTGTTGCCGCGATCCTCGTCCCGGTCGCCGCCGTCACGGCCGTCACGGCCAACGACGTCAGCAACGAGATCGTCAACCTCCCCCTCACGCTTCCCGACCAGGCCAACGCTCAGACCACCCGCCTCCTCTCCTCCAACGGTGACCTGCTGGCCTACTTCTACGACGAGAACCGCCAGGACATCCCGCTGTCCAAGATCGCGCCGGTGATGCAGGATGCGTTGCTTTCCATCGAGGACGCACGGTTCTACGAGCACGGCGCGCTCGACCTCAAGGGCACGCTCCGAGCGCTGGTCAACAACGCGTCGGACGGGCAGACGCAGGGTGGCTCGTCCATCACGCAGCAGCTGGTCAAGCTCACCCTTGTCTCACAGGCCACGACCAAGGCTCAGGTCCGAGCGGCAACCGAGAAGTCGACCTCACGCAAGATCCGCGAGCTCAAGCTCGCCATCTCGTACGAGCAGGAGCACAGCAAGAAGGAGATTCTCGAGCGCTACCTCAACATCGCCTACTTCGGAGACGGCTCCTACGGCATCAGCGCGGCGGCATTCCACTACTTCTCCCGCAGCCCCGACAAGCTCAACGCGCGTCAGGCGGCAACCCTCGCCGGCCTCGTCAAGAACCCTGTCGAGTTCGACCCGAACATCTACCCCGAGCGCGCCCTCCAGCGACGCAACACCGTCCTGGCAGTGATGGGCCGCCTCGGGAAGATCACTCCGGCAGAGTCCGAGAAGCTGCAGGCCCAGCCCCTCGGGCTCAAGATCACGAAGTACCCCAACGGCTGCGTATCGTCGAAAGCGTCCTTCTCGTGTGACTACATCCGCCGCTACCTCCTCACGCAGAACGCCCTCGGCCCCACGGTCGCCGACCGTCAGCGCAACCTCCTGCGCGGCGGACTGACCATCAAGTCCAACATCGACATCCGTATGCAGAAGGCGAGCAACACGGCCGTCACCAAGACCGTCAAGCCCACAGACAGGGCTATCGCCGCCATGGCGCTGGTCGAGCCCGGCACCGGCAAGGTGCGTGCCGTCGCCCAGTCGCGGCCCATGGGTCGCAGCAAGAAGAAGGGGCAGTCCTTCATCAACTTCACGGTGCCCAGGCGCTACGGCGAATCCGGAGGATTCCCGGCCGGTTCGACGTTCAAGATGTTCACCGTCGCCGCTGCTCTCAAGTCCGGCATCGACGTGGGACAGACGTTCAACTCGCCGCCGAAGCTCACCATCCCTGCCGGCAGCTATTACGACTGCGAAGGTGGCGGCACAGGTCCGTTCGAGGTGAGCAACTCCACCTCGTCGGGGACCATGAACATGTACACGGGCCTGCGAAAGTCGGTCAACACCTACTTCGCGCAGCTCGAGAAGAAGGCCGGGCTCTGCAACACGGTTCGCGCGGCCGAATCCATGGGCATCGTCGTCCCCTTCCCCGGACCGGGCAAGCCGTCGACCAACAACCAGGTGCCGTCGTTCACTCTCGGAGTCACCGACGTGAGCCCGCTCGACATGGCGGCCGCCTACGCGACCCCGGCCTCCGGTGGCATGTACTGCAAGCCCCAGCCCGTCGCCCAGATCCTCGACTTCGAGGGCAAGGTCATGAAGTCGTTCTCACCCAGCTGCCACCGTGTCATGAGCAAGGACAACGCCGCCCAGATCAACGACATCCTGAAGGGTCTGCAACAGCCCGGCGGCTTCGGATACAGCAACGGCACCGGCCTCAACATCCCGTCGGCGGCCAAGACCGGCACCACGCAGGACAACAAGTCCGTCTGGTACGCCGGGTACACGCCCGAGCTCGCGACTGCAGCCATGATCGCCGGAGTCAAGCAGAATGGGAGCCCGAAGTCGCTGTCCGGTGTGACCATCAATGGTCGCTTGCTCGACTTCAACTCGGTGGGCGGCAGCTCGCTCGCCGGGCCCATGTGGAAGATCGCGATGGGTGTGATCCAGGACTACCTGACGCCCACCAACTTCGACCCGCCACCAAAGGGCCAGCCTGTGGCACTCAGAGTCGAGAACAAGGTCACGAAGACGCCCTCAAAGCCCTCTGCGCCTTCCACGACTTCTACGCCTTCCAAGCCCTCCAAGCCTCCCAAGCCCCGCTAGTTCGCAGGTCAGGCGCCGAGCTGTCGCTTGACCTCCGCCGCGACGGCGCCGCCGTCGGCCTTGCCCTTGACCTGGGGCGACACCACGCCCATAACCTTGCCCATCGCCTTCATGCCCTCGCCCGCTGAGCCGGTCGACTCGACGGCAGCAGTGACGACGGCGTTGATCTCCTCCGTGGTGAGCTGCGCCGGGAGGTACTCGGCCAGGATCGCCGCCTCTGCCAGCTCCTTCTCGGCGAGTGCGGGCCGGTCGCCCTCGGCAAACGCCTCGGCCGCCTCCCGACGCTTCTTGGCCTCCGAGCCGAGCACCGTGACGACATCCTCATCGCTCAGCTCGCGGGCCTCCTTGCCGGCCACCTCGGCATTGGTGATCGCGGAGAGCACCATCCGCAGGGTCGAGGTGCGCAGAGCGTCGCGTGCCTTCATCGAGGTGGTGAGGTCGGAGTGGAGCTGGTCCTTGAGAGCTGACATGGCTCCAGTGTCCCACCGCCCGCGGCCCGGCCTTGGCGCAATGCGACGAGCAGGAGTGGGTGCATCTGAACCAGCCGGCGGGTGTGGCAGGCTGGACCGGTGCGATCCCCCCTTCGGCCTGTCATGGCCACGCTGGCGCTCGGCGCCGCCGGGCTCGCCTACTCCTCTGTCTACGAGGTCCGAGCATTCACGCTACGACGCATGACGGTGCCGGTCCTTGCGGCTGGGTCCGAACCGTTGCGCGTCCTGCACCTCTCCGACACTCACATGACTCCCGGACAGCACAAGAAGCAGCGATGGTTGAGGGAGCTCGCCGACCTCCAGCCCGACCTGGTGATCAACACCGGCGACAATCTCGCCCACCTCGACGCCGTGCCGTCGGTGCTTGCGGCGTACGGCGACCTCCTCGATCTGCCTGGCGCGTTCGTCTTCGGTTCGAACGACTACTACTCGCCGGTCGCGAAGAATCCGGTCAACTACCTTGTCGGGGGCACCGGCGTCAGCAACGGCGGCGATTGGATGCGCCCCAAGGACCTTCCGTTCGAAGAGCTGCGCAGCGCCTTCACCCAGCGCGGCTGGACGGACCTCAGCAACCGGCACGGCACCCTCGAGGTCAACGGACGACGACTCGACCTTGTCGGTGTCGACGACCCTCACCTGAACTTCGACGAGCTCGACCACGTACCGGCCGACACCACGGCAGACCTCGCCATCGGTGTGGCGCATGCGCCCTACCTGCGCGTCCTCGATCGCTGGAACTCACTTGGATATCCGTTGATCATGGCCGGTCACACTCATGGGGGCCAGCTCTGTCTGCCATGGTTCGGGGCTCTCGTGACCAACTGCGACCTCGACCGCAAACGCGCGAAGGGCCTGCACACACATCAGGTGCCGGGGCACGATCCGTCGTGGTTGCACGTGTCCGCCGGACTCGGCACGTCCCCTTTCACATCGGTGCGTTTTGCCTGCCGCCCCGAGGCCACCCTGCTCACCCTGACTGGGATAGACTCGTCAAGTTCCCTCTTGTAGGGGCGTCGGGCTGTGGCGCAGCTTGGTAGCGCGCGTCGTTCGGGACGACGAGGCCGCAGGTTCAAATCCTGTCAGCCCGACATTGTGATGTCTCAGGACATTCCGGAAGACCGAACCTGTAAAGGGTTCGGTCTTCTGTCATTTCTGGGGTTTCCCGCGGGGTTGGTAGTCGCGGTCGGTGTCGATGGTGAGCTCGCGGA
>NZ_JACMOM010000374.1 GCF_014378035.1 Aeromicrobium sp.
CAGGCGCAAGGGATCTTGATGGGCCGCTTCGGCATCGATGCCGACCGCGCGTTCTCCATCCTCCGCCGCTACTCCCAGGACAAGAACGTCAAGTTGACCGACGTGGCGCGTGATCTCATCATCACCATGGAGCTACCGGATCTAGACCCGGTCTCCTGATCGGACCGCTACCGCAGCACGACGGGGACACACGCCCACCCGCCCACGGGCGGAGTCTCGCGCACCGCCGGACGGTCTGCAGCGGGTTCGATCCAGGTGGTTCTAATCAGCAGTTCTTCGATGATCACCCGAAGCTCCATCAAGGTCAGGGCGCGACCCGGACACACATGAGGTCCGACGCCGAACACCAGATTCGCATCGGCGTTGCCGGCAGGGTCGTAGCGGTCGGGATCGCCGAAAACCAATGGATCCCGATTCGCCGCAGTCCAGTTCAGCACGACTGGGCAGCCCCCAGGGATGTCTTCGCCACCCAGGCTGACCGGACGCGTAGCCACGCGTCGGTTGGACACGAACGGGTCATCGATGCGCAGGATTTCCTCCGCGGCCGCAGACAGTGCAGCGTGATCACCCACCTCGACGAGCGCCCGCACCTCACGCTGAATTTCGGGTGTTGATGCCAGGAAGTGGACGATGACACCTACCGAGGTCGCCAGCGAACCGAGGTCGCCTGCCGTCCAGTTGCGCAGGATCGACACGATCTCCTCGGTGGTCAGCGGCCGCCCGTCCACCGAGTCGCCCAGAAGCTCGCTGGTGACGTCGCAGGTCACTGCCTGACCTTGGCGTTTCTCGAGCAGCGCGCGGATCATGTGGTCGAACCGTTCGGCCACCGCTGACATCGTGTGGCGATTGCCCGACCGCGTCGCCGCATGGTTGTCCTGGATCCACCCGACCAGCTCGTCCTCGAGCTCCGGCGGCCAGCCCAGCCATGACGACTGCGTCCGCACCGCGTACGGGATCCCAATGCTCGCGATGGTCTTGACCGTCACGCCCCGGGGCAGCGCGTCGACGATGGCGGCGGCATGCTTCCGGCACTGGGACTCCTCCCTGTCGACCCGCTCACCGGTGAGGTAGCGGTCCACGACGGCGCGGAAGGAGGCGTGCTCAGCACCGTCGAGGCTGTTGGGAATGGCACGACGCGTGGTGACCTTGCTGGAGAACGTTCGGGGGTCAGTGGCGGCGGAGGCCACCTCGGCGTGCCGCAGCACGATCCAGGTGTCATCGTCGTGCGAGACAGCGCTTTCGGTTCGCAGCGCATCGTAGATGGACCGCTGGTCCTCCCAGGCGCGGCCGCTGCCGACCTCGGACGGGTCACCCACGACGGCTCCTCTCGCACGACTCGATGACGCGCGGCCGCCGCCGCGGACGGATGCTCGGGGTCACCAGGCAGTGCACGCGAGGGCGAACAGGACGGACCGTCATCCGATGGCCGAATCAGTAGTCAATTCTCGTGACCGTGGTGGAGTCCACCTCTTGTGCTTCACGCCTCGAATCTTGTGCGAGGCAACGTAGACACCGATTCCGGCGACCCCGGTGACGGCCGACGGAGCGGCGACCATGGCAGCGCCAAAACTTGTCAGCGAGGCTGCCATCCGAACCTGCCGACTCGTCGTCCTCCCAGTACAGCACCGGGTGGCGAAATGCTCGCAGTTGTTCGTGAAGAGGTTGTATTCCCTGCTGCCCAGCTTGGAAGTTGCGCGACGGATGACGTCATCGTCAGCAGACCTCGAGCTGTATTGACGCAGATGGACGATGCTGTCCAGCGCAAACTCGGCAAGAGGTGTTTGTGCCACCCTCGCGTCGGTCTTCTTCGCAGGTTCCCCCGTGAAGTGGATGATCGTGCCGTCACCGCAATCGATGCCGTGATGCGTGTACCCGAGCGGGCGGAGCACGTATACGTGGTCACCGCGTGCCATGGTCTGCTCCCTTGATCGAAAGGCTGAGGCGTAGGCGGACACCCGCCACCTTTCACAGTATGCGCAGTGCGGCTCGACCAAGATCCGGCGTAGTTCGTCAGTGGCAACAGCCCGCCGTGGCGCGGTGGTGCGCGGGCAACGGCGGAACATCACGAGCGGATCGTGCTTTGACGGGGGATTGACGTCGTTGCACAACTATCCCGTCATTGGGCAGCCCGTCTGTGGGTGGTGACCTGACCATTCTGGACATGCCAGCGCTGGTCGAGTCGGACGTTGTCCAGCAGTCGGCGGTCGTGCGAGACGAGTAGCAGGGCGCCCTCGTAGGACTCGAGGGCTCCTTCGAGTTGTTCGATCGCTGGTAGGTCAAGGTGGTTGGTGGGCTCGTCGAGGACGAGGAGGTTGACCCCGCGAGCCTGGAGCAGCGCCATCGCGGCACGGGTCCGCTCGCCCGGTGAGAGCCTGCCGACCAGGCTGGTGACCTCTTCGGCCTTGAGACCGAACTTCGCCAGCAGCGTCCGGACGTCGGCGGGGGGCATCTGTGGAATTGCCGTCTCGAAGGCAGTCCCCAGAGGGAGGTCCTCGGCCAGCCCGGTGCGAGCCTGGTCGATCTCGCCAACCGCGACGGAGGTCCCCAGACTGGCTCTTCCGGTCACGGGCGCAAGCCGGCCGAGGAGGAGCCGCAGCAGCGTCGTCTTGCCGGCGCCATTGGGACCGGTGACACCGATCCGGTCACCTGCCCCGGCCTGGAGCGAGGCCGGGCCGAACGTGAACCGGCCGAGGCTCGCGGTGGCCTCGTCGAGAGTTGCGAGGACGGAGCTGGAGCGTGGGGCGCTGCCGATCGTGAAGCGCAGCGCCCACTCCTTGCGGGGCTCCTCAACGTCCTTCAGGCGTGCGATCCGGGACTCCATCTGGCGGACCTTCTGGGCCTGCTTCTCCGAGGACTCCGCGCTCGCCTTGCGGCGGATCTTGTCGTTGTCGGGGGCCTTCTTGATGGCGTTGCGGACGCCTTGGGAGCTCCACTCGCGCTGAGTACGCGCACGATTGACCAGGTCGGCCTTCGTGTCGGCGAACTCCTCATAAGCCTCCCGTGCATGCCGACGTGCAACAGCCCGCTCCTCAAGGAACGCGTCGTACCCACCGTCGTAGACTGCTACGTGGTGCTGGGCCAGGTCGAGTTCGACGATGCGAGTGACGACCCTTGAGAGGAACTCGCGGTCGTGGGAGACCAGCACAGCACCGGTTCGGAGCCCCCGTACGAAACCCTCCAGACGCTCCAGACCCGCGAGGTCGAGGTCGTTGGTGGGCTCGTCAAGCAACACCATGTCGAAGCGGCTGAGAAGAAGCGCAGCCAGCGCTGCTCGGGCAGCCTGTCCACCGGAAAGTGACGTCATCAACGCGTCTGGGCCGACGTCGAGGCCGAGATCGGCCAGCATCGGTGGCAGCCGATCGTCCAGATCCGGGGCACCGCTGACCAGCCAGTGGTCGAGACTGTGCGCGTAAGCGTCCCCAGCGTCCTCAGCGGGGTCGTCTGCGCCGAGCGCCACGGCCGCCTGCTCCATCGCAGCGGTCGCGACAGCGGCCCCCGTGCGGCGGGCGACGTAGTGGCCGACAGTCTCGCCCGCGACCCGCTCATGCTCCTGCGGAAGCCAGCCGACGAAGGCGTCGCTCGGTGCGGTCGAGACGGAGCCGTCGAGCGGGTCTAGGTCGCCGGCGAGGATGCGCAACAACGTTGTCTTGCCAGCTCCGTTGGCACCGACCACGCCGACCACGTCGCCGGGCGCCACGGTCAGATCGAGGGACTCGAACAAGATGCGGTGAGCGTGCCCGCCAGCGAGGTTCTTCGTGACAAGGTTCGCGTTCATCCAGCGATCGTAGTTTCCCGGCAGCTGGGGTCCGGTTCCGGCATGTGGAGCGGACGCGAGGATTTGAACCTCGACTCATTCCCTGGAAGGGAAGCGTGCTGCAACTACACCACGTCCGCGAAGCCAGCCTCTGTCGAGCCTGACAAGTTCGAAGTATGAACCACGTTCAGGACTAGACGGGCGGCAGGGTGCGACGAATCGTCTCTCTGTTCGTACTCGTCCTACTGAATTGGCAAGGCGTCGTGTCAGTGAGCGCCGAGTCGGCGGCGATACACCACCACGGGATTCCACGGCGTTTCGTCGTCTCGGGCGAAGTCGAATCCGAGTTTGATGGCAGTGGAGATGCTCGCTGTGTTGTCCGGGTGAATCACCGATATCAGGTAGTCGTCAGGCAGGTGCTCGCTGGCCCAATCGATCCAAACCCGGCCCGCTTCGGTCGCGAAGCCCTTGCGCTGATGACTGCGCGCGATGACCCAACCCAGCTCGACCTCGTTCCAGTCCGTCCAAGGATGAAGTCCCACCCGTCCGATGAAAGCATTCGTCGCCTTCTCGATGACGGCAGCTTGGCCGTACCCCCATTTTTGCCAAACCTCCACAAACCGACCGACCTGAGCCACCGTTTCGTCGAAAGTCAGTCGCTCGGCACCGATGTGACGGGCCACATCCGGATCGCTGTAGACGGCTGCGAGATCGGGACCGTTCACTGCGGACAGTGGTACTAGACGGAGACGCGAAGTCTCAAGTTGAAACGGCATGGATCAAGCCTCCCAGCCTTCCGCGTGGAGGCCTGAGACAGGTGATCCCGCCGGGGCAACTCGTCCAGTCACCGCTGCACCAGATTCCACGCACCTGGGGCATGTCGACTCGATCGATCTGCCAAGGGCGGTGCAACTTTGTTTGGGACTCGTTGCTGGCGTCCTGTTCGCAATCGTCGCGCACTGATGGGCGCGGCCGGGGAAAGCTGCTCATTCCCACGATCGTCTTGCTCTATGGCGTCACTCCCGGCCTGCGCCGACAGCCAAGTAGCAGGCTGAGACGTGTCGTTTCACATCTGCCTACCTGTCCTGTCCAATGACCGATAATGCACATTATGTCAGGTTAAAGTGGACTAATCGCATATTCTGCTGAATAGGACTCCCCTGATCATGAGGGCGTCACGACTTCCTTTGGGGCGCGATACTGCTGCAATGGCGAGAAACTGGGCACCTATGACGACGGATTGTGCCAACCGCGCCGACCGTCGTGTCTCCGCATCTTTCGGGGCGTCGAACACGCAACATACAGAATCCCTGCGATTCCAATGCTTGGTTCGCCATGAGCCGCACTTCTCCACTCTGCATACATAATCTGGAGGGGCTTTTGGGCGGATGGCTGTTCATAAGCACCATCGCCGAACAGCGCATGCACGTCCAATCTCCGAAGGGCAAACTCCGAACCCTGGGCATCGACCTCGCTGCGGCCAGGAACGTCACACTCAGAGGCCTGGTCGCCGAGCTACCGCCAACCCTCGCGGCACAGTCACTTGGATACCTGCAGGCGGGTCATCCGCTTCCACGCTGTTGACGTCGTCGTCAGACACCGAAACCCATAGGAATGCCCATTCGCGCGCCTCGGGGGCGGCTAACCAACTCGACGGTTGGCCTGCACCCATTTCATACTGGTCCCGTGACCGTGGGTCCACGCCACCGCTTGACCATCGAGTCCAAGGACGAAGGTGGACAATTCGTTTGGAATCGTAGGTCCGGATGACGCAATGTCAGGTAAAACTCGCTTGCTTTCGTTGCTGACCCACCGGCACGCGCCGTCGTTCACGAGGCGCAGCATCATCGCTTGAAATTCTGCCCTTTCTTCAAGGTCCAGGTAGGCGATGACCGCACAGTGAAACCCCACAACTTCGCCGTACTTCCGAGCGATGTCCACCTGTTCGGGGAGCACCTCCAGCAGATCGCCGCACGTGACCTGCGGCGGCGTCTTCCTAGCCACATCGATCG
>NZ_JACMOM010000375.1 GCF_014378035.1 Aeromicrobium sp.
CACGAACGCGCAGGCCGGCACCGCGGCGGCCACCCCGGCCAGGAGTCCGGTTACGAAGCCGGATGCAGTCGTGCGACGGAACCGGAGGCGTTCGACGACGGATGCCGCGGCCGCAGCGACCACCGGAATCACGAGTACGCTCACCACGATGATCGGCACCATGTCGTCTGCCGCGAGTTCGAGGCCGACCGCCCAGCCGACACCGGCAAACCAGACAAGAACAGAGGGCACGACGATCGACCAGCCCCCAGCTTGGGACGAACGCACTGTACCCGGAGGCCGACTGACCAGTGCGGTGCCGACCGCTACGGCACCGCCAGCGACGAGGGAGGGCAGCGCTCCACCCAGGTCGATGACTCCCAGTCGGTTGCCGAACGGATCGAAGAGCGTGGCGAACACAGTTGATGCCACCGGCAAAAAGACAAGCACTGTCGCAGCAGCGGCGACCACGAGCCTCTTCGGCACCGATTCTATTTCCATCAGTGACGTAGCGAGGGTCGCGAACAGGGCGCCGAGGGCCGCGAGCGGACCGACGAGCAGAAGGGGCAGGACGACGAGCTCGATCGAACACGCGGCGATGACTATCGCCCCACCCGTGCCGGCTACCAGGACCGTTCGCGCCCAGTCCCCCGGTGCAACGCGCTTCTCGACGAACGCAAGGAGAACGGTGACCGCAAGGATCGAAACGATGGCAAGTGCGCTGAAGCCCAGGCTCACACCATCCATCTGATGCCCTTCTGCGAGGGGCACCTGCGCGGCGCCGTCCCAGACAACACTAGGGCGGACACAGGCAGGGCGCCGTCCCGAAGGACAGCGCCCTGCCCTCAGAGGCCGGGCTAGACGGTCTCGAGGGCGTAGCCCTCTTCTCCGTGGACGATGGTGTCGACACCAGCGACCTCGTCTTCGTTGGTGATGCGGAAGCCCATGGTCTTCTGGATGACGGTGCCGATGATCCAAGCGAGACCGAACGAGTAGATCAAGATGGCGAAGGCTCCGACAGCCTGAACTACCAGCTGGTAGAAACTCCCACCATAAAGAAGACTCGAGAAGTCGCTCGTGGCGACGCCCTTTGCGTCGTAGAAGTGGGTAAATCCGAAGATGCCGATGTAGAGCGTGCCGAGCAAACCCCCGACGAGGTGAATGCCCACCACATCGAGGGAGTCGTCGAAGCCGAGCTTGAACTTCAGGTCGATCGCGAGGGCACAAACCGCACCGGCGAGGATGCCGAGAAGAAGTGCGAACCCGGGAGTGAGGATATTGCAGGCAGGCGTGATCGCCACGAGACCTGCCACCGCTCCCGATGCGGCACCGATTGAGGTCGGCTTGCCGTCTTTAATCTTTTCCACAATCAGCCAGCCGAGGATTGCAGCGGCCGGGGCGGCGAGCGTGTTGATCCAGGCGATTGCGGCGACACCGTCGACCGCGGCCTCGGAGCCGGCGTTGAATCCGAACCATCCGAACCACAGCAGTGCGGCGCCGAGCAGTGTGAGCGGCACGTTGTGAGGC
>NZ_JACMOM010000067.1 GCF_014378035.1 Aeromicrobium sp.
ACCTGCCCGCCGGGTATGAGGGCGTCGTGGAAGGCGGCAAGGACGTTTGGCAAGATCTCGCGTGGCAGGTTGAACAGCGACCACCATCCAAGAATGCCCCCTAAAGACCTCGGCTCTAGGTCGAGTTCGGTGGCTGAGCCAACGGTTAAGCTGCACTCGGGGTGAAGGCGTTCGGCATGTTCGATCATGCGAGGCGACAGGTCGACGCCCGAGATCTCGACACCACACTCGTGGAGGTATGCCGTGACGGTTCCGGGGCCGCAGCCGACATCGAGCACGTGACCAAGGTTGCGGACCGAGTCAGCGAACGCGTCGATGGCTGCCTTCAGCCACGGCTGGGTACGAATGTCGCCCATGCCTGTGGTGGCGATCAGGTTCACGTAGTTTTCGGCTGCGCGGTCGTACGAGTCGCGGACGACATCGAGATCTGTGGGTTGAGCAGTTGATGAAAGGGGCACCCGCCTCACCCTATCGACGCAACCCGTTGTGTTTGAGCACCTCGCCGCTGGCTCAGAACGTGCACGCGCTGTCGCCGATCACACGCGGGCGATGACGACTTCCGGCCCGAGAAGTGTCCGTCGATGCAGCCGACCCACTCCTACTCGTCCCTCATCAACACGTCGCTCCGCCAGTTAGCTAGGCCCGACCTGTTCGGCCGGAGCGTGTCGGAGAATCCTCTCTGGGCAGACATCTAGCCGTGAATGCGAACCTCGAGTCGCATCCGAGGAGCCGCGCGAGACGGACCAGCACGAGAACAGCGACGGCAGCGGCGACGGTCCATACCGCCGCCACCAGCACGGGAGCTGCAGAGAGCAGAACTACCCATGTCGCGGTGCGCCCGACAATGCGTGAGCCGATCGACGGGATCCACATCATGAGGAAGACAATGCCAATCAGTGGCGCAAGGCGGGCCAGACGCCAGCGCAACCGTCCGCGCCAGGCCCACCGTTGACTTCGTGCAACTCCTCGCATCGCAAGGCCCACGACGAGGCTGGCTATCAGCGTCACCAGCACGTCAGTCCACGGGCCCGGAGGCGCGGGTGGTTCCGCCAGAGGCTCGCCAATCGACCAGTCATAGAGGCTGGCCGCCGTGACATAGGCGTCGGGTACTGCGCTGGTTTGCAGAACGGCAACACCGACCCCGTCAGGGAACAGCCCTTGGTACGCGTTGACCCCGGCGCCCACCCCAGAATGCGAGACCCTCTCGACTCCACCAGAGGCCGGCGGGCCGCTGTACCAGCCCAAGGCGTACAGGCCTCCATCCGGCGCCTGCCGACGATGCATCTCATCTCGCGGCGCCTGTCCGAGGATCGACTCGTCGGTTCCCGGCAGATTCGCGCCCTGCTGGAACCGTAGCCATCGCGACATATCCGCGGCGGTCGAGATCACTCCGCCGGACCCGCCGACGAAGGACCGGGGTGGGTCGATACCGACCGTTCGGCCAAAGACGAATGCATGCCCTCTTACAGCCGCCGAGGCGTCGTAGACGTCGCGGTGGCTGGTGTCATGCATCCCGAGGGGCTCGAAGATATTGGCCTCGAGGTAGTCGCTGAATGGTTCTCCGCTGACCACTTCAACGAGTCGGGCCGCGAGCCAGTAATTCGGGTTGCTATAAGACCAAGCGGCGCCCGGCTCATGGGCGAGTTTCGTGGAACGCAGCTGCCGCACTGCAAAGGCCAGCGTTTGCGGGCCTTCCGCATACTGGTCAAATCCCAGCGTCAAGTCAGTGATACCCGACGACTGGTTGAGTACATGCCGCACTGTGACGCCCTCCGCGCGGGGGTCATTCAGCTTGAAATCGGGGAGATAGCGCCGAATTGGTTGATCGAGCCCGACGTCACCAGCTTCGACCAGCTGCATCACCGCAGTGGCTGTGAAGGACTTCGACAAGGACTCAATCCGAAATGGCGTCGTCGGACCTAGCAAGACCCCGTTCGCGTCGCCGGCACCCGTCGACACGTCCACGTCCTCCCCCTTGGTGACTACGACAGCTAGGCCCGGAACCTCCGCCTCGACAGTTCGAGCCAACCATTTCGACACGTCATGGGCATCCGGATCAGCAGCTGGCAGCGTCCCCGAGAATGTGATTACGACAACCGTCAAGAGTGAGCCAATGATCGTATGCATGATCAAAACGTTAGGCGCGCACCCGTTGGCTCCGATAGCGCTGATCGTCGGACCCGAACCCCGCCGATCGGCGGGTGGCCTCGACAGACGCCACAAGGAATGATGGCGGTCATGAACACTGGAGACGTCATCACGTGGGCGGCGATCGTCGTGACCGTGTCGAGTGCCGTGCTAGCAATGCGATTGGTAATTCTGCAAAGGCGGCACGCTGCGCTCGGCTGGCGGCTCGCGCGATCCGAAAGTCAGCACCGTGAGACGATCGCAGCCCACAGTCAAGCTGAGCTCCGGACCGAACTTGCCCATCGCCTCCACGACGATCTCGGACATCGGCTGACCTTGGTCGCTGTTACTGCCGGAGTCCTCGAGTCCAAGGCTGACGAAAGCTTGCGCGCTGACGTTGCCGCCCTGCGCGAACAGGTCGCAAACGCCGTCGAGGAACTCAATCACTCCGTGTCGGCGCTGGACTCATCCACTGAGACCCTCACTCCCCTGCTCCGCGTGGTCGACGAGGCGGTTTTGCCTGCCCAGTCTGCAGGAGCAGGCATCAACATTGTGGTTCCAGCAGACGCCCCGCCTCTGTCCGCACGCCTGGCTTCCGTGACAATGGCGATCATCCGTGAAGGCGTTACCAATGCCCTGAAGCACTCCCCCGGCGGGACCATTGAGCTCAACGTCGATCTTGAAGGTGATGAGCTCCGGTTGTGTCTGATCAGCGGCCCCGCCACCCGACCGAGCAGGGCCTCAACAGGTGGACGTGGGCTGGAGGCTCTTCGGGCTCGGGTGGAAGACCATGGCGGATCCTTTGCAGCCGGACCCGGACCCGGGCACGGAGCTTGGACGGCAGAGGCCGCACTTCCGATCGTCGACTCCCCTGATCTGTCGGTTGTCCATCAGGACGCTGCGCTCGCACGAACCGTCAGACGCACCCGTGGCCAGCTCATTGCGATCCCCGCGGTCGCCTTGTTGCTGTTTGCTGCGGTTCCGGCCGCATGGGTGGTCGCGCGCGGAGCGCTATCCCAGCTCGACCGAGCGGACTTCGATCAGATTACTGTCGGCATGGTGCAGAGCGAAGCCGAAACTCACCTCCCGGCCCTTGACATGGACGCTCCGCCCCGGGCACGCGGCGTCGGTGACTGCCGCCACCACGAGGCCACAATGAGCCCATTCGATCGCGACACGGTATTCGAGGTCTGCTTCGTTGACGGTCGAGTCGCCAGTACGACCGTGATCCCGACTCCATGACGGACCCCACACCGATCCGCGTCGTACTGGCCGATGACGACGCCCTCATTCGAGCCGGACTGTCGACGATTGTCGGAGCTGATCCGGCCATAGAGGTGGTCGCCGAGGCCGGCGATGGTCGAGAGGCGGTCACACTCGTCGGCCTCTATCGTCCCGACATCGTGTTGATGGACATTCGGATGCCACGCCTCAACGGGCTAGAAGCGATTGCCGAGCTCCGCTCGCTCCGTACCGCGGTCAGGATCATCGTCCTGACGACCTTCGCAGACGATGAGTATCTCGACCGGGCGCTCGAACTTGGCGTCGACGGCTATCTGGTCAAATCGTCTGCGCCCGCCGACATCACCGGCGGCATCAGGTCGGTGTCGGCCGGTGGGGCGGCATTGTCGCCCATGGTGGCCCGCTGGATCATGACGCACGGCGGCCGCGGAATCGCGGCGCATCGTATTGCAGCTCATCGCGCAGAATCGCTCACAGATCGCCAGCTCGACGTGCTGCGGCGAATGGCACAAGGGGACAGCAACGCCGAGATCGGCCGCCATTTGTATCTCTCCGAGGCAACGGTGAAGGGTTACGTCAGCGAGATTCTTATTCGCCTCGGAGTCGCGGGCCGAGTCCAAGCGGCCGTGATCGCCCATGAAGCAGGACTCCTGTACCCGCAGACGGCAGAGGCAGACCGGGACAGAGTCAGGAACTGGTCGCGTTAGGGCCAGACTCCTTGACGGACTGGCACGCCGCCATGACGGTGCACTTCGTGGACCGGCGTCCGCATGTGCGCCGGCACGCCGAAGCGCTCGGCCTGCAAGCACTGATCAACCGAGCGAGTCGTCACCGCTGCCGCCCCATCCAGCAGGTGAGACAGCCTCGCAAAACCCGTGAGAGATGGTGCACTTCCTACATGACGACCCCCATACCGACTCAGACGGCTATGGCGATAGCGGCCTCTGAGTTAGAAGACGAGCCGGCTGACGTGCGGGAGGAGCGGGGACGACTCGCTCGGTGGATGGATGCCGTCACCTCAGCCAACTCTGCAGGCGTCCCCTTTTAAGGCCTATCACTTGGGCAGGCTCAGTCCCGACGACTCTCGCCGGTCTTTCATCCGACCTGGGCAGTGGATGGGTCCTCTAGCGACAGCCTGACCTTACGATCGCGGACGGCACTCCGGGTCGGAGTTCAGGCCTTGCTGGGTTCCATGTGCTCAGCCCATTCGTTGTAGCCGCCGAGCAGATCTGTGACGTCGCGGTGCCCCTTCGAGCGGAGCAAGCTGGCGCCCACTGACGACCTCCAGCCGCTGGCGCAGTGCACCAGGACTGGCTTGTCGGCTGGCACTTCGTCGTGGCGACGAGAGAGTTCCGCGAGTGGGATGTGCATCGAGCCGGGAACCGAGCCATCCTCGCGCTCACCGGGGTTACGAACGTCCAAGATCACGGTGCCCTCATCAAGGCCGGGCAGCTGGTCCACGCTGACCCTCGTGCCTGTCTCGATCAGGTCCGCTAGTTCGGCGAGCGCGTTGTCGATGTTTTCGACGAAGCCGACGACGCGGTCGAAACCGATGCGAGACAGTCGCAAGCCAGCCTCCTCGACGCGGTCTGTCGCGCCGACGATGAGCAGCTCGTCATCCTCGTGGACCGCCATCCCCGCGGTCTCCGCGAAGCGGCCATCGATGCCGATGTTGATCGAGCCGCGAAGATGGCCTTTCGCGAATTCGTCGGGGCTGCGGGTGTCAAGGAGCATGACCCCGCCGTCGATGGAGCCACGGGTCTCAACGGGGCTGAACGGGACCAATTCTTCGCCAGACTTCAGGGTCGGGCGCTTCTTAAGGTTCAGCGCGGCATCGACGGCGAAGTACTCAGGTGCCGCGGGCTGGCCGGTGGTGATCATGCCCACGAACTCGTTCTCGCTCATCGGCTGGGCGAACATGTTGGTGCGTCGCTGCGCCCCAATGGTCGAATCGAGATCGTCTGAGAGGTTCTTCCCGCACGAAGAGCCGGCGCCGTGAGCCGGATACAGGACGGTCTCGTCAGGCAGCTGAAGAAGCACTTTGTGAATGGTGTGGAACATGGCCCTGGCCAAGTCATCGGCTGATGAGCCCTGCGAGACGACCAGGTCAGGTCGTCCGACACCGCCGATGAACATCGAGTCGCCGGTCAGCACCGCGGCCGGGATCTCATCACCAGAGTGCTCGCGCACGAGGACACTTATCGACTCCCACGTGTGGCCGGGAGTTTCGAGGATCTCCAAGTCCACGTCACCGAGCGAGATGTGGTCGCCCTGATGCAGGGATCGGATCTCGAACTCCGCCTGGGCCTTCGCTCCATAGCCGATCCATGCGCCGGTCGCCTCGGCCAGCTCGAGGTGCCCGGCCACGAAGTCAGCGTGGACGTGTGTGTTGATGACGCCGACGATGTCGAGGTTTTTCGCCTTGGCGTCAGCGAGGTACTCGCTGACGTCACGGCGCGGATCGACCACGATCGCCTGTCCGGTCTTCTCGTCGCCGATCAGGTACGAACCGTGCGAGAGGCAGCTCAGGTAGTACTGGGTGAGGATCATGCGTTTCTCCATTCGGTGGAAGGTGAGAGTGTTGACGACCTTGGGCATCACGCTTGACTGGGGCGCTGAGGAGTGACCGTCGAGCCCATCGGGGAGTCGGAATCCAAGGAGTGTGCGGAGCGACTAACGCCGTACCAACTGTCGTGAAGACTGTTTTCATCGATCCGACTCCTCTCGTTTCGGCGATTCGAGTCCCGCTAGGTTGCTAGAATACGAATGTACGTACATTATAGGACTAACGCAAGGATGAGCCGATGAACATCACCACGAACGGCGAGGGAACCATCACCGGTTCCGCGATGCCTGCAGCCGGACCCCAGGTTCTCGACCGGACCTGCAAGGTCCCTTTGTGGACGCAGTTGCGCGACGATGTCGCACGTCGCATCGACGCGGGCGAGTTCGGTAGCGCCTTTCCCGGAGAACACGCGCTTCGTGACCATTACAACGTCAGCCGTCAGACCGTCCGTATGGCGTTGCGGTCGCTGCGCGAGGCCGGAGTCATTTCCGCGGCGCGTGGACAGGAGCCACGGCTCATACGTCCCCAGATTGAGCAGCCGCTTGGCACTCTGTACAGCTTGTTCTCCTCAGTAGAGCGGTCCGGCATGACCCAGAACAGTGTTGTCCTCGGCCTCGACGAGCGCCGCGACGCCCGGGCGGCGGCCCAACTCGGCCTCGAGGAAGAGTCGCCGCTGATCTTTCTGCACCGCGTACGACTCGCGGACGGCGAACCACTCGCGCTCGACCGCGTCTGGATGCCCGCGGCCATCGCACGGCCGCTCCTGCAAGCGGACTTCCGGCATACCGCCCTCTACACCGAACTCGCATCACGCTGCAACATCCGACCTGCTGGGGGCGCAGAGGAAATCGACGCCGTCACGCTGCTCGCTCCTCAGGCTGCGAGTCTCCAGACCTATGAGGGCGCTCCAGCCTTCGCCATCCAGCGACTCAGCTGTCATCAAGACGTTCCCGTCGAGTGGCGCACGACGCTCGTCCGCGCCGATCGCTTTCGTATTCGCACCAATTTCTCGACCGCCACCGGACTGAGAATGACCGTCTCGGGTCTCGATGAATCACCCCACTGAACCACTCCGGAGGACGCATGCCCCAGCCCATCGTCAATGTCGAACCCGCGATCGCCCACGACCTTCAAGAAGCAGGCGAAGTCGTGCTGCTCGACGTGCGTGAAGACAACGAGTGGGAGGCCGGACACGCTCCCGGAGCGGTCCACGTTGTGCTGGGTCACCTCGAACCAGAGGGACTGGCAGGCGAAGACGTCGTGGTGGTATGCCGATCCGGGAACCGTTCAGGCAAGGCAGCAGAGATCCTTGCGGAGGCCGGCATTAACGCCAGGAATCTGAACGGCGGCAAGCAGGCGTGGGTCGCGCTCGGACTGCCCGTGGTCACCTTCGATGGGACACCCGGGGACGTGAAGTGAGCATCGCCCTCGCTCTGGTGTGCGGGATCGTCATTGGGCTTGTCCTCGGCGCTCTGGGCGGCGGCGGGTCGATCCTCGCCGTTCCCGCTCTTGTGTACGTGCTGGGCGAGTCAGCCAGGGATGCGACCACGACCAGCTTGGTGGTGATCGGCATCAGCTCTGCGATCGGAGCCATAAGCTACCACCGTGAACGCCAGGTCCGGTGGCGAGTGGGACTAACGTTCGGCCTGGTAGGCATTGCCGCGTCGTTCGCAGGCACCGCGCTCAATCAGAATGTCGACCAAGGCGTTCTTCTGGCCTGCTTCGCCGCGGTCATGGCGATCGCTGCTACTGCGATGATCGGCAAGTCATGGACTGGTCGCCGCTCAAAACTCCCACGGGCATCACGCGAGCAGCCTTGGTCGGCGCCCCGCGGATCCACTGCGGGCGCGGCAACCCTCACCGCACCGGCACCCTCAGTCACCCGCTCAGGGCGCGGCAGGGCTCTCGTGGGTATTCAGGTCGTCTCGGCAGCGCTGCTGGTCGGCTTCCTGACCGGCTTTCTCGGAGTCGGCGGCGGATTCGTCGTCGTTCCGGCGCTCGTGATGATCCTCGGCTTTCCCATGCCCGTGGCCACTGCGACATCGCTGCTCATCATCGCACTCAACT
Organism: Aeromicrobium sp.; assembly: GCF_014378035.1. Classification (GTDB taxonomy): domain Bacteria; phylum Actinomycetota; class Actinomycetes; order Propionibacteriales; family Nocardioidaceae; genus Aeromicrobium. The sequence continues at coordinate 8,003 of NZ_JACMOM010000067.1, forward strand.
CGTCGGTTTCCTTGGGCATCCACGCCAGCAGCCACCCGCAGTTCGACTGGGCCATCATCGTCCCCTTCACGGCGGCAACGATCATCGCTTCACTGGTCGGCAAGAAGGTCGCCTCACGCCTGTCCGGCGGAGTGTTGACGTTCTCCTTCGCGATCGTGCTGCTTCTCGTCGCCGTGGGCATCGGGATCGAGGTCGCTGCGCCGCACATCGGACTCACCTGACGTCGAGTCAGCTGGCGCGCTTGTTGGTCGTACACAGCACGGCTGAGGACAACCGCCTCTGCACTGCCCAAATAAGCAGAGCAACCGAAGCCGCGGCCAGTATCGGTTGGAGCGGCTGGAACACCGAGACCGCCCCCGTGGTTCCGAGCGCGACGAGCACGAGCTTGTTGCACACTGGACACCCGACTGCGAGGAACCCGAGCAGGGCACCGACACCACCTCGTCCGTCGATCGGTGCAGGACCTTGATCGATATACGTTCCGATCAACACGCCTGTCAACAACGCTGTGAGGACCCAGACCGGGACAGCCCACCACGGTGCGGCTATAGAACGGCTGAAGAGCGGGGTGTCTATGAGATCGGTTGGAACTCCGATGGCGGCAAGCACGAACAGCGACGCAACGGCCGACGCCCACCACTGGCGCGCGGTCCAGGTGCGTAGCGCAGTCGTCACGCGGCTCGACTCAGATCCTGACATAGGCCCATCCTTGCCACTGGCGTTCGGCGAGGTGTGACACCGCAGCAGGGACCACGCCGATGCCCTCCGCCAGATCCGACACGTCGATGTCCTGACTGCGAAGGCTGTTGGCACAGACCTTGATCTCGACGCGTACGCCCTGAGCCGTTGCCAGCAGGGCCTGTGGCATGACGTTGACCGTTGCGGCAGCCACCAAGGCTCCCTGCAGAACGATCTCGATGGGTATGTCCGGTAGTTCCGTGCGGGCATTCGCCGCGATCCGCATCGAGCCCGCCAGGGAGTCGAGCGTCGGTCCTTGCACGTGCAAGATCAATCCGTGCGTCATCGGTTTTGCCCATCGTTGGATGCGGTTGTCGATATGTGGTGGTCGATGGCGGCCCGGGTCGAACTCCGCCACTTCCACGCCAACACGGCCAGCGCGGCGATCATCACGGCGGCGATCACCAGCGCGTTGTCCGGGATGCGGTCTCCCATTCGACCGGCCCATTGCTCGACGGAGAACTGGGCGTCGACGCCCAGCACTCCTCCCAGATTGGACGTGCCGCCCGACAGCAGCAGCGTCACTCCCAGGACGATGAGGACAGCGCCGGACAGGATCGATGTCGAGGATGTGCTGATCCGCCAGAGATGTATTGGTCGCGGCACCAGCCATCTGCGACCGCTCAAGCCCATCTGTTGCCAGAAAACCGACAGCACAGCGAGTGGTACGACCATGCCGAGCGCGTACACCGCCAGCAACAGTCCTCCGTATGTCGGACTGCCGCCCAGACCTGCTACCGCGAGCACTGAGCCGAGGATGGGACCTGAGCACACCCCTGCGACGCCGTAGATCGTGCCCAGCAGGAAAATCTGACCCACGCCGGTGCCTCCCGAAGCCGGCGTCGATCTTGTGCGGCGGCGAACCAGCCCGAAGGACAGGCCGAGAACTTGCATGAGGCCGAACACCATGACCATCAGCGACAGAAGTTGCACCAGACCGTCGCGGTGAGTGTTGAAGAACGCACCGACAGTCGACGATGCCACCCCCAGCGGAACCAGGGTCGCAATCAGACCGAGATAGAACACCCCCGTTCGCGCCAAGATGAGCGTCCGTCCGCCAAAGGCGTAGGCGAAGAAAGACGGCAGGAGCACGGCGGAGCAGGGGCTCAGCAACGTCAGGATCCCACCAAGGAACGCTCCGGCCAGACCGATGCTCGTCACGAGGCAGCGGCGAGACGCTCGATCTTCTCGATGAAGACTGACGCGGGTTGGGCGCCGAGGATGGGTTCGTCGTTGACGAGGAACAGCGGGGTGCTTGAGGCGCCGATGCCGTACGCTTCTTCGGCATCAGATTGCACGTCGGTGGCCACCTTGGTCGAGTTCATGTCTTTCTTAAACTGAACCATGTCCTTGACGCCGATCTTGGTGGCGTACACCACGAGAGCCGAATCCGTCAGGTTCGCGTGCCCTCGTTCCGGAGCGTCGGCATAGACCGCCGAGTGGAACTCCCAGAACTTGCCCTGCTGGCCTGCGGCCCGGCTGGCCGCCGCTGCGCGCGTCGATTGTTCACCGAAGATTGCGAGATCGCGAAACTCGATCCTCAGGGTGCCGTCTTCGACGTACTTCTTGAGCTCAGGCTCGGTGTCTCGAGCGAAGACACCGCAGAACGGACATCGGAAGTCCGCGTACTCGATGAGCACCACCGGGGCATCCACTTTCCCCATCGCCCGGGGATCATCCAGGTCACGTCGCGATAGATCGACACCGATGCCCTGCGGCGCCTGTGGGGTAGAGATCGTGGCCGGCGAGTCGTCTGACGGCGGGCCGCTCGCTAGCGCGAACCAGAGCAGCCCGCCCCCCACGAAGAGCACGACGCCCATGAGCATCACGTTCAGCTTGCTTCCTGACATGCCGTCCCCCAAGATCTGCGTAATGTACGTACATCTAACGCGTGCCGTGACCGAGTAGTTCCTCGATACCCCAGGGGGTATCTGCTAGGCTCGTCGAGGTCGCCGAAAGTGGTGCACCACCCCAACCGAAAGGCACTCGCCCATGCACCATCGCCCCCGCCGCCGGACGCACCCCACCGGTCGGAGATGCGCGTGAGCACGCTGACCAAGAACCCGCCCTCGACGGAGTCAACTGCCAGCCCAGGCCCACTGGGTCGCTGGGGCGCGGTGATGGCAACGCGAACACGGCTGGTGGCGACAGCGTGGTTGATCCTCGTGGCAGGACTCGGCTCCCTTGCGCCCAGCGTCTTCTCCGACCTCGCCGGCGCGGGCTGGCAGGACAACGGCTCAGACTCGGTCAAGGCTCGCGAGCTCGCGCAGGAACACTTCGGCGGCAACTCATCCAGCGCAATCCAACTTGTGATCCACAGCGAAAACGGCGGCGTGGATTCACCCGCTGCGCAGGCCGTCGTGACGAAAGCGACGGCCATCCTGCAGTCGGACGCCCGCATCGGTGACATCGTTCGGCCGCAACCAGGCTTTACGATCAGTCCAGACGGGCGCACCGGAATTCTCCTCGCTGGTGCGGCCGCAGACCCGAACGACATGGTCCGTGCCGTTGATGATCTCAAGAGCCAGTTGACTGCCTTGTCCGGTGACGGGGTCGACGTTTACCCAACGGGAGCCTCGGCCTTATGGAGCGATTTCAACAAAGCCAACCACGATGCCATGATCAAGGCCGAGATCATCTCGTGGCCCGTCACGCTCACGATCATGGTGCTGGCCTTCGGCTCCCTGGTCGCCGCCGGACTGCCCCTGTTGCTGACCATGGCCGGCCTAGGAGCATCGGCCGGAGCACTGGTGCTCCTCAACCAGGTCACACCGATCTCAGTGTGGGCAATGAACTTCGCGCTGATGTTCGCCCTAGCGCTCGGAATCGACTACGCCCTGTTCATCGTCTACCGTTTCCGCAGCGGCCTGCACCACGGGCGCACACCTGTCCAGGCCGTCGCCGAGACCATGGACACCGCTGGCAAGGCCGTCATGCTCTCGGGACTGACCGTCCTCGTCAGCCTGTCAGCCGTCCTGGTCGTGCCGGCACCGGCCGTGCGCACGATGGCCGTCGGCATCATGCTCGCCGTCGCATTCGTGCTCGCGGCCACCTTGACGCTGCTGCCGGCAATCCTCGGCGGACTCGGATCACGCATCGACAAGGCCTCCCTGCCCTGGGCCAAGGCCCATCAGCCACGCTCGCAACGCTTCGGCATGTGGGGCGAGCTGCTACACAAGCATCCGTGGCCCTTCGCCGTCGCCTCGATCGGGATCCTCGTGCTGCTGGCCCTACCCGTCCTGTCGCTGAAGGTCGCGATGCCTTCGATCGCCGTCGTCCCTGGGGACGCACCAGTCCGGCAGGGTTACGAGGTCGTCCAGAAGGCCTTCGGCGACGGTGCCCCCGGCGCACTGCAGGTCATCGCTCCCGCCGACGACGCATCCGCCGTCCGCGACGCGCTGCTGACCCAAGGCGATGCGTACACCATGGTCGGGCCCGCTCAGTCGGCCTCCGACGGCAGCGACTTCGTCATGGTGCAGGCCGTCCCCTCGGTCGACCCGTCTTCGCCGGAGCTCGGCGCAATCCTTGACGCCACGCGCGCAGATCTGCCGACAGGCGCCGTTGTCGGAGGAGCACCCGCAGAGAACCTCGACCTGCAGTCAGCCCTCAACACGTACCTGCCGATCGTGATCGGCATCATCCTCGTGTTCGGCTTCGTGCTGCTGCTCGTCGCGCTGCAGGCGCCACTGATCGCCCTGCTCGGCACGCTAGTCAGTCTGCTGTCGACCGCAGCCGCGTTCGGCGTCGCGAAGTTGATCTTCCAGGACGGCCACGGGTCCGGGCTCCTCGGCTTCGAGCCACAAGGGTTCCTTGACGGCTGGGCGCCGGTGTTCTTCTTCGCGATGATCTTCGCGATCGCGATGGACTACACGGTGTTCCTGCTCGCCACTGCCAAGGAGCACTACGAGATCTCTGGCAGCGCGAAAGACGCTCAGGTCGACGGCCTCGCCCACTCCGGCAGGGTCATCTTCGCGGCGGCCGCCGTCATGGTCGCCGTGTTCTTCACCTTCGCCCTCGCCGAGCCCCTACCACCCAAGGAGATGGGCATCATCCTCGGAGTCGCAGTGCTGCTTGACGCGGCGCTCGTCAGACTGATCCTCCTGCCGGTCATCCTGCGGCTCGCCGGCCACGGCGCGTGGTGGTCACCCGCCTGGCTGCGCAAGGTTCTGCCCAACATCACGTTCTCGCACTGATGCAGAGCCTCGGCACGACAGACCGTCCCGACCCACGTCACGAGGAGAAGATCATGAACATCGACCGCGCCGTGATGGCTCTCGCCGGCACGTTGACCATGGTAGGCACCATTTTGGCTGTCACCCTGTCGCCATGGTGGTTGCTGTTGACCGGCTTTGTCGGACTCAACCTGCTGCAGGCGAGCATCACCGGATTCTGCCCAGCAGCTTCGATCCTCAGCCGGCTGGGGGTGCAGCGCGGCTGCGCTTTCCGTTGAAGAGCTGAATCGGCTGCGGCGTACGTCACGCGGCAATGAGTGGGGTTGTTCATTGCCAGACGAGGCGCTCGACTTTCCGTGGTGAGTCTGAGATCGCCAAGTGGGCTTACCGCGATGCTCGGGCTGCGTGACGTCGCAGGATGGAGCCTGCCACGCGTCGCTCATCTCGCAGGATAAAGCGAGGCCACGGCGCAGAAAAAGATCCAGCGGGCGAGGCAGCGCCTCGCTCGCGAATAAACCCAAGAGCCTCAAGTTCTTCGCGTAACAGAGCGTGCTTCTCCGCACACGTTGCTCTCCCCGTTTCCCGCACGCTTGCCGCTGTCGGCGGACCCGGCCATGTGTAGGGAATCTTCAGTCTCGCAACTACGGGGTGGGCCGGAGAGGAAAGTGGGCTTTCGCCGTCCAGCTACCTGCGTGCTCTGTTTGGGTCATAAGTGTCACGTTGTTGGCGTGTCCACTGACGGGCAAGAGCCGCTCGACGGCTTGTTCTGCTGCTCTCATGCGCGTCCGGTCGCAGCCGTGCGCGATCGTCAGGTGGGGAATGACGTCGGAGAACTTGCCCTCGAACGGTGGATAGTCAGGAAACACTCTATGGACCAGTGCTGTCAGCGCTTGGATCGGCTCAGGATGTTCCGGTGCGAGCCAGAGGACTTCGTCATCGAAGCACGCCGTTTGCGTTAGCCGCAAATCGAAAGCCCCGACGCCCCAGAAGAGGTGTCTGAGTTGGGTCAGAACAGTAGCGTCAATTTGCTGGGGAGACATGAACGGGAACAGAACGGTGAAATGTGCTGGCACCCCGAGGCGGGCGCTGGTGTCGAGCATTTCGCGGTGTTGCCCGACTGCAGCCTCGGCCTCGGGGACCTCGAGTATCAGACAGCTTTGAGGGAGCAGGTGGTTCATACCCGGAGCCTAGATCCATCGGGGCGGACTCACTCCGCGACACCACCGGATGAGCACAGCGTTCGCCGGATGCGGCGACTTTTCCCCCTCAACACCTCGCACTGCCAGCTAAATAGGAGGAATAGAAGGGGATTGCAGAACTTCATGCCGGCTACTTGCGTCACATCACCAACAAGCGCCCATATTCCACATGACAGGGATCCTTGACCAGCAAAGGAATCAACGGTCGGGAGTCCTGGTTACCAGGCATCGAGGTTGAGCACAGGAATCGTGTCGGCTCGACCTGCAAGCCAGGCCATGAAGTTTCGGCGGTCAATGTCCGAGCTCAGCCGCTCTGGCACTGTGTTGAGCAGGATGGTCAGATCCCACTCGACGTACTCGTCGGGCCAATCTCGGGCCGTGTAACCCAGACCCAGGTCGACATGGTGCATTTCGACCTCGCGCAAGCGATGGGCCGGGCAGGCCCCTACTCCGTAGTGACCGCCGCCGAGGAATTTCGAGTGTGGCCACCGTTGGGCGCTGCACGCATCCATGGCAGCTGCGAAACACTCCTGGCTTGCGATCAAGTCAGCGATGATCTTGGCTGCTGGTCGGGCAGCACCATTCTCGATCTCGGCCGCGCGCTGGGCTCCACAGCCGAGGTACTTTGGAACATCGTTGCCGGTCAATGCTCCCTCGAGGCGCCGGGTGTGTGCGTCGGCATTTCTCGCCAAATGGGTCAAGACGTGCCCGACGCTCCACCCTCGTAGCCGACTAGATCCGCGAACGTCGTCCTCACTCAGCAAAGACACTCGATTGGCTAGGCGCTGCTGAGCCTGCTTGCAGAGTTCAGCGGCGCGATCGGAATCTTGCTCCAAATCAGGCACAATCAACGACCTTTCACACGCGTAGCGGCGCTATGGGAGCGTCGCCGATTTCGTTGTCACGCTAGCGGACGGCGTGGCCCGAATTTTCGGCGTCGTAGTCGACCCGGAACTAGCCGCCCGGCAGCCAAAGCGTCGGCCACCTTCTACGCCCAGTACGTCGCAGTCAACCAAACCCCGAAGCAAGGTGAGTCCTCGCGACAAAAGCATTCTTTGCATCGCGGCGCGATCACCGGTCCGAAGGAGTTGTGAACTCACCGGTCCGAATGCCGTTGGCAGTCGAAAGGATCGCCGCGCAGATCATGGGCATCGTGCCTTTGGATGAGACCGAGCGGACGCATCGAGAAGATGCTCTGAGGTGGTTGGCATCAACCGACGACGTGTTTCGCCAGCCGGCGCCACTTGTTTTGATCCCCACCTCGGCCGATTCCTAGCGAGGGTCCTAGGAGAGTCGATTCCCGAACCACGCAAAGCGGTGGTCCATATCGACCAAACCCCGCGGCCCGCCGTGACCGGCGACGCCCCTGATGTTGCTCCAAAACGTTGCCGCCGGCATGGGAGCATGACCACATGCATGTAGATCAGACCCTTGTAGACGCTGCAATCGAACAATTGAACAGGCGATGGCCAGGAGTTCCGAATGCAGTGGCCGCGGCGGTTTATCTCGATGACGGAAGCGTCTTGACGGGTGTTTCGCTCGACAACCTCAATGCGGCGATGACACTTTGCGCCGAAACTGGCTTGATCTGTCAGGCCTACACTCTAGATCGGCAGGTCACGGCATCAGTTTGTGTAGCTCGATTTGCGGATCTTGATCAACAATTAGTCGTGCTGGCTCCTTGTGGAGCGTGCCAGGAGCGGCTGGCTCTTTGGGGGCCAGAAGTCGAGGTGGGAGTGGCCAGCCCGGGCAGCGAAGCCGGCTGGACGAGTCATCGGATGGATGAAATGAATCCCCACTATTGGGGCGCCGTTTTCGCAGCCGAAGGCCCCTGGCCATCGACTGCCGAACACATATGAATTATCAGGTTCGAGCAGCAGGCGAGCAGGACCTTCGGTCATCCGCCCACGTAGGCTGCGAGATGCTCGCCGGTGAGGGTGGAGCGGGCGGCGACGAGATCGGCGGGTGTGCCCTCAAATATGATCCGGCCGCCATCGTGGCCGGCGCCGGGGCCAAGGTCGATGATCCAGTCCGCGTGCGCCATCACCGCCTGGTGGTGCGCAATGACGATGACCGACTTCCCCGAGTCGACCATACGGTCCAGGAGACCTATCAACTGCTCGACGTTGGCCAGGTGCAGCCCGGTGGTCGGCTCGTCCAGAACGTAGACCTCGCCCTTTTCGGCCATGTGGATGGCGAGCTTGAGTCGCTGCCGTTCGCCGCCGGACAGCGTAGTGAGGGGCTGGCCGATGGTGAGGTAGCCAAGTCCGACGTCGACAAGTCGGGTGAGGATCTTGTGCGCTGCCGGCGTCTTCGCCTCGCCGTCGGCCAAGAACGCCTCGGCCTCGCTGACCGCCATCGTGAGTACCTCGCTGATGTCCTTCCCGCCGAATTTGTACTCCAGGACCGCAGCCTGGAACCGCTTCCCCTCGCATTCCTCGCAGGTGGATTCGACGGTGGCCATGACACCCAGGTCGGTGTAGATGACGCCGGCGCCGCCGCAGGTGGGGCAGGCGCCCTCGGAGTTGGAACTGAAGAGCGCCGGCTTCACGCCGTTGGCCTTCGCGAACGCTTTGCGGATCGGATCGAGCAGCCCGGTGTATGTCGCCGGGTTGCTCCGTCGCGAACCGCGGATCGCGGTCTGATCGACCGACACCACTCCGTCGCGCCCTGATACTGAGCCGTGGATCAGGGAGCTCTTCCCAGACCCGGCCACGCCGGTCACCACGACCAGCACGCCGAGGGGTATGTCGACGTCGACGTCCCGCAGGTTGTGGTCGCTGGCGCCGCGTACCTCAAGCACACCCGATGGTGTCCGCACCGAAGGCTTCAGCGGCGCCCGGTCCCCCAGATGCCGCCCGGTCAGCGTGTCGCTGGCCCGAAGCCCATCGACGGTGCCTTCGAACACCACCTCGCCGCCCTCGGTTCCGGCGCCAGGGCCGAGGTCGACGGCGTGGTCGGCGATCGCGATCATCTCGGGCTTGTGCTCAACGACGAGCACCGTGTTGCCCTTGTCTCGCAACTGCAACAACAGGTTGTTCATCCGCTCGATGTCATGGGGGTGCAGGCCGATTGTGGGCTCATCGAAGACGTAAGTGACGTCGGTGAGCGAGGAGCCGAGGTGGCGGATCATCTTGGTGCGCTGCGACTCACCGCCAGACAGTGTGCCCGACGGTCGGTCGAGCGAGAGGTAGCCCAGCCCGATCTCCGTGAACGAGTCGAGGACGTGCTTCAGCCCCGTGAGTAGCGGAGCCACCGTCGGCTCGTCGAGACTGCGGACCCAGCCGGCGAGGTCGCTGATCTGCATCGAGCAGACGTCGGCAATGTTCTTCCCCTCGATCTTCGACAAACGGACCTCGTTGCTCAGTCTGGTGCCCTCGCAATCGGGACACCTGGTGAAGGTGATCGCCCGCTCCACAAAGGCGCGAACGTGGGGCTGCATAGCGTCGACGTCCTTTGAGAGCATTGACTTCTGGATCTTCGGGATCACGCCCTCGTAAGTCAGGTTGATGCCCTCGACCTTGATCTTGGTCGGTTCCTTGTAGAGCAGGTCGTGCATCTCCTTCTTGGTGAACTTCATGATCGGCTTGTCCATGTCGAAGCCGGCGCCGCTGAAGATGCGGCCGTACCAGCCGTCCATGCTGTAACCGGGAATCGTGAGCGCACCGTCACTGAGCGACTTGGTGTCGTCGTACAACGCAGTCAGGTCGAAGTCGCTGACCGCGCCCATGCCTTCGCATCGCGGGCACATGCCCCCTAGGTAGACCACGTCGCGCACTACGTTCTTCTCGACCCTTCCGCCGCTCTTCTCGGTGCTCATCACTCCGCTCGCCTTGCGCGTCGGGACGTTGAACGAGAACGCAGTGGGGGGCCCGACGTGGGGGTCACCGAGCCGGCTGAAGAGGATGCGGAGCATCGCGTTGGCGTCGGTGGCGGTGCCGACGGTGGAGCGGGGGTTCGAGCCCATCCGCTCCTGGTCGACGATGATCGCTGTCGTCAGGCCCTCGAGGAGGTCGACCTCCGGCCGGGCCAATGTTGGCATGAGGCCCTGCAGGAATGCGCTGTAGGTCTCATTGATCAGCCGCTGCGACTCCGCGGCGATCGTGCCGAACACCAGTGAGCTCTTGCCCGAGCCCGACACTCCGGTGAACACCGTCAGTCGGCGCTTCGGGATCTCGATGTGGACGTCTTTGAGGTTGTTTACGCGCGCGCCGTGCACGCGGATCAAGTCGTGGCTGTCAGCAACGTGCAACTTAGGTGACTTGATGTCCATGGCGGTCACTCTAGGCGACGTCGGTGGCCGACTGTTCGCAACGAAAAATTACTTGATCGTGCCCGCGCCCTTGCCCTCGAGCCTTTTGTCGTGAAGCAGGTCGCCCTTGGCGTCGACCGGGGTGGCTGTGACCGCGAAGTTGAGCGGCGAGTTCTTCTGGTAGCGGAAGTTGGCACCGACGGAGTAGGTCTCGCCCTTGCCGAGTGTGTAGACACCCGGATCCTTGAAAGCGCCAGGTGCCAGTACATCGGAGTTGACCTTCTGCTCCTCGAACAGCGCGCGGTCGACGACCGAGTCCATCCCCTGCATGAACTTCCAGTCGGCGTAGCGGGCAGTGATGTTGACCAGCGAGAAACCGAGGTCGATCGGCGCGCCGTTGTTGGTAATCACGTAGTTGACGAAGACAATGTCGTCGCCTTCGGCGATGATCGGCTTGTTGGTTTCCGGGTCGACGAACTGACCGCTCTTGGTCGCCTTGGTGATGCCGACCTGATAGGCGTCGACAGTGATATCGCCGGCCTTGAAGGTCGAGATCTTGTCGCCGACTTCCGTCGCCGGCTTTGCCCACGAGGGCTGGCTGGCAGACGCGGCGGCGGGCTCGGTCGGTGCCGGCTCGGATGAGCTCGTCTTTTGGGGCGTTGGCTCCTCGGAGCCGCCGCCGCAGGCTGCGAGGCCGAGAAGGGCGAACGACGCGACGAGTGCCACGGTGGCTCGGCGCGTGCGGATATTGAACATGGGGTCCCCGATCTGTAGTCAAACAACCGGCAGCGCCAGTGGTCGACATCTGTGATGGTCGACAGGATTCACGGTCGCGTGCGGCGCCGCCAATCATACTGAAGAATCAGCCCGCGCATTCCACCCCGGGCTGCATGATCCCGCTAGGCGCCTCAACGTGGTCGAGGCTGACCAAATGACCTAACTCGTGCATCACAACGGCCCGGACCTTGGTGCATACCTTTGTCTGCCTGTCACTCCTCATTGTCCACCGCGAGCGCGCATACGGCGGCCGAAAACCAAATCCCGCTCGACGTAGGTCACTCTGGGCCAGATACCCTCGACTCCCCCACCCTAGGATCCGCCGTGCCCACCGTTTGCCTTGAGGATATCCAGTCAGCAGCCCGTCGCATTTCGTCGGCGTGTGTGCGTACACCTGTTCTCGCGCTGCGCGCCCGCGGCACTTGTCCTGCCCTGTTGATCAAGGCGGAGTCCTTGCAGCCGATCGGAGCCTTCAAGCTGAGGGGCGCGACCAACGCCATCGCCCAGCTCACAGCGGAGCAACGCGCTGCCGGCGTCGTCACGCACTCGTCGGGCAACCATGCTCAGGCGATCGCTTCAGCAGCTGCCGCCGCCGGGATCCGGGCCGAAGTGGTGATGCCGATCGGGTCTCCCGCAATCAAGGTCGAAGCCACTGAGCGCTGGGGCGCCACCGTGACACTCGTACCGGCAGAGACCCGGGCCGCGGCATGCCAGGACATTGCCGACCGCACGGGGGCGCACATCATCCCGCCTTTCGATGACGCTCGTGTCATCGCCGGTCAGGGAACCGTGGGTCTCGAGATCCTCGAGCAGGTCCCGGATGTCGAATCCGTCCTCGTACCGGTCGGAGGCGGCGGTCTGATCTCAGGCATCGCGGTCGCAATCAAGGCACTCCGTCCTGACGTCCGCGTCGTCGCGGTCGAACCTGAGCTGGCCGGGGACCTCGCAGAGGGTTTCGCCCGCAAGCGCATCTCCCGATGGTCGGTCGAGCAGACCTCGCGGACGATCGCGGAAGGAGTACGCACGCAGCAGGTCGGCGAGCTCAACTGGGAGATCATCCGCGCCCTCGTCGATGACGCGGTGACCGTCTCGGAAGAGCAGATCCGATCGGCGGTCAAGCTCATCTTTACGGAGGCCCGCATCGTTGCCGAGCCCAGCGGAGCAGTCTCCGCCGCCGGTTACTTCGCGCACGCAGAGCGGCTCGGCCTGGGGCGCACTGTCGCCGTGGTCTCGGGCGGCAATGTCGATTCGGCATCTTTCGCGCAGCTCATCAGATGAGCTGCCAGTAGCCGTGAGCGACTCGTAGTCCCCGAGCGAGACGATGACCATTGCCCAGTTCCGTCCCGACGGAAGATGAGCAGTTCTTAGCTCGAACGGTGAATGCTCGAACCGATACAACAGCACTTGCACCTCGTACGAGATAATCCGCCAGTCGACACTTGACGGCACCATCCAGTACAAGAACGGCAGCCCTTGCGCCGTCAACATCACCGGCGG
>NZ_JACMOM010000068.1 GCF_014378035.1 Aeromicrobium sp.
ATCCGGTAGCTCCATGGTGATGATGAGATCACGCGCCACGTCGGTCAACTTGACGTTCTTGTCCTGGGAGTAGCGGCGGAGGATGGAGAACGCGCGGTCGGCATCGATGCCGAAGCGGCCCATCAAGATCCCTTGCGCCTGCCCGATGACCGTTCGAGTGTCCAGGGCGTTCTGCAGTCCCTCCCGGAGGCTGACGGCGGCCAGTGCCGCAGCAGCGTGACTCGCAAAGAGCTGCGCGACATCGGCGTCCTCGTTGGTGAACTGCCGGATCTTGTCTCCGTAGAGGTTGATGGCACCGATGCGTCGGCCGCCCGCGTGGAGCTCAGCTGACAGGATGCTGCGGAATCCGAGCCTCACGGCAGCGGGACCCCACCCGGGCCATCTGTCATCGGCCGCGAGGTCCACCGACATCACCACCTGGGCGGTGGTGGCAACGTCCACACCGGGGCCTTCGCGAAGGTCGTACTGCAGCTGATCCACATCGACGACCAATGGTTCGGACGCCCCGACTGTCTCGAACTTGCCTCGACCACGAATCATCGTGATGCCCGCGAACTGAGCCCCGACAGTCTTCATCCCGAAAGCCACAATCTGAGCGGCCGTCTGGTCGACAGTCGTGGCCTCGCTCAGCTCGGTGGCCAGTCGCGCGAACGCGTGATCTGGTAGCTCTCGCACAAGTGCCTCAATGGGTTCGGCGCCCAAACGGACGATGACCTCAATGTAAACCACAGTCAGGGACACCGGCGATCGCAGAAGACGCCGTCCCAGAGCCAATTTCGGCTGTCACCATGCCGCCACCGTAGAGTTCATGCCGTACTGGATTCGTTCCCCGTTCCGCCATCTCGATTGGCGGCGAGCTCGAAGGTTGCGGCCTCCGGCGGTGGGCGCTCGGTCCTCGGCGCGGATTGATCATCATCGCTGGCGCTGACCCCCTCGGAAGGTAGTGACGTGACGACAGACGGCCCGCGAGATCGTAACGATGACGGCAGGGCTCAACAGGCGCGACCACGAGACGAGCTTGGCCGCCCCCTCCCCTACGGTTCGACCGGTGTCGAGCCCGTGCCGGATGTTGCCCTGCCTCCGATGGAGACCCTGCAGTTTGCCGAAGATCTCATCCGTGCTGGTCGACCGTTCGCGGCCCATGAAGTTCTGGAGGCGCGGTGGAAAGCCTGCCCCCAGGAGGAGCGCGAGCTGTGGCAGGGGCTTGCCCAGCTGTGTGTCGGGCTGACGCACGCTGCACGGGGCAACGAGGTTGGTGCGGCACGCCTCGTCGAGCGCGGAACGGATCGACTGGTCAGGTATGACTCGACCGCCGGGCCCCGGTACGGGCTCGATATCAGGACGATCGTGAACTGTGCGCAGAATGCCGTCAGTTCGACGGAGACGGACGGTCGTCACTCGACACGGTGAAACCGCCTCGCTGCACAGCGTCTACGTCCCAGGCTGCTGAGACTTCTGCCGCGAGGCGAGTCGCGTTCTGGCTCGCTTGTTCCAGACCATCTGCTGCAAGGCAAGCGTCAGCCAGCCCGCGACGACCATTCCGGTGATGTTGACAAGCAGCTGCAGCGCGCTGCCCCAGACCTCTGACATCGCCCCGAACGCGGCCCCGAGGGCGACGTTCCCGGCGGCGGGGATGGTCGTGACCGAGATGAAGGCGCCGGACAATCCGCCGACTTTCGCCGACGTGAGAGACAGGACTCCGGCAGCGGCCGCGATGAGCGCGACGATGAAGGACCACTTGTCGGTTGAGTAGATGAAGTCGGTACCCGGCCGGGCACCGGTGACGTCCTCGACGACGATCCATCCCAGGCCCCGGGCCACCAGGGCGGCCAGGGTTGTGAGGACGATCGCGACGATGAATCCAACTGCCAGAGTCCGTATGGCACGACCGAACAGCAACCCGCGGCCTCGTACGAGAGCAAGCCCCAGTGCGGCGATCGTGATGAATTCTGGTCCGAGGACCATGGCCCCGATGACCAGGATCTGAGAATCGAGCACGATCGCGATGCCGGCGAGCATCGTGGCCATGGTCATGAACGCCACATAGGTCCAGTTGAGCTCCGACTCGTCGTAGGCGCTTTGCGTGACATCGGCCCAGACGACGGCATCGGCGCTGCGGCCAGGAGTTTGGCGCTCGGCCTCGAGTCCCGACTTGGACACCCAGCTCTCGACAGCGCCCACGTGAATTGTTCCCGACTCGGCGACGCCCATGCTTTCGAGTCGTTCGATGATCTCGTTGGCGGCCTCGCGGGCGACGTCGGCCATGACGAGGTCACCTGACGGTTGGATCGAGGCTCCCCTCAGCACCGCGAGGTGGCTGACCGCCTGGTCGTCCGAGAAGACGTCGAGCACGGGCTCGGTCAGCGCAGCGGGGACGGCGATCCGGATGTGGAGCATCCCCGAATTGTGCCGCAGTGACGACACCAAACTCCACCGACCGTGACTGCCCAGCCCCCCGCGTGCACCGCTGGACGGCTCGCCGGATCGGGGTCTGCGCGACGCGGTTGCAACGCCATCCACAAGCCTGACCTCAGCAAGGCTTCCCGGCGTGAGTGGTGCCACAGCACCACTTTTGCTCTCAGAGGAGGACGAAGATCACCGGGTGACGCGCTGCCAGGAGAAAGGTCCGAACGAGGTGGCCGTCGACGGCTGAGCCTTCTTGTGCGCCGTCAGCCGCATGTACTCGAGGGGAACGGTGCTTCCATGGACCACGATGCGGTGAAAGTTCGGAACGTCGTACGAGGGGTGGCTGGTCCAGTCGTCGTAGGCACAGACGTCATCATCACCTGTGCACGGCGCCGCCTTCTGCAGCGGGTTGTCGGACCGGTAGACGTGTGAGTCACCGTTGAGCAACAAGACCGGTTTGCCGTAGGCCTTCGTGTGGGTGGCGAGGCTGGCGATGATGGACTCGTAGTTCGCGAGGTGGCTGAGGTCCTTGCCGTCGGGGTCCCACATGTCGGCCTGGCTGGTGATCACGACGGAACGCGCGTCGACTTTCTTGGCGGTACGGAACGCTCGGTCGATCCATCGCAGGGCGGCACCGGTGCGGTTGGCCGCCTCGGTGGTCTGCTGCGGTGAGGCCGTGGGGGCGCCGAACCAGGGGTCGGCGTCGTTGTTCGAGCCGCCGGGCACGTCGACGGTGGCGAACAGGACGCCGCTGCGCTGCCACATCACGTTCTCCACATATTGACCGTCCGTGGGGTGTGCGCGATTGTCGACCTGTGCCTGAGAAAGCACCCGGAGTCCGCTGTGGCCGAGCGTGGCGCCGGGCGTCGCGAAGAAGATCGATCGCACCAGGGCGAGGTTGTCGACCGGGTTGCCGCCGGCGTAGTTGACCAGGTTGCCGCTGGCATCCCGGACGTAGTCGATCTGTCCGGTCGCGGGGTTGTAGGCACCCCCGCCTTCCTTCTTCTTGTGGCAGTCGGTCCACTCGTTGTCCCCAGGCGTGTAGACCATCGGGTCGGCGAAACCGGCCCACAGGTCAGCGATCTGCTGGTCGTAGGACTGGGTGCAGTTCTGGCTGCCGGAGTGGATGTCACCGACGTGCAGCACAGTGGACACTGCCGGGTCGGCGTTGACCTTGTCGATGAATGCTGGGGTGGCGTCGGTCTCGCTGGTGTGGGTGGCCGATGTGCCGTACGGCGCGTCGCCAAAGACGGCATAGGAGAACGAAGCGGATTCGTCGTCGGACCCGCGATGGCTCGGCGAAGCTGCGGCAGGAGCCACCACGGTGAGGCTGAGCGCAACGATTGCGGCAGCAACCAGGCCGCGGCTTGGACGTGCAGGCATGGGAACCTCGGGTCTCGTGAGATCTGACGCTTCGGACACTAGACGCGGCCGGTGCACCTCCCGGGACCATCACATGAATGGGTGGTGAACACCACGGGCACGCGGCGCGCCTGAGATCTGGCCGCTGTGGCTGCTTTCCGTCGCCGGGCGCGTGATCCGTACCGGCCAACGTCAGATCATGCGGCTGTCCACGCGATGGCCTTGGGCCGACCTCATCCTGACCGGCCACACGCGAGTCGCGCTGACCACTCGACCGCCGCTCACCCAGACACCGACAGTTTCCCCCAACGACTAAAGCCCGTCACAGAGCCGCTCACGGCCTCAGTGACCAGCCCGGCGAAGGATCGAGGTTCGGGGTACTGGGGACTCAAAGTCGACCATCCAGTCGTCGACGACCGAGTCAGACGCTTCGACAGACCAGGCTTCACAAGCCGTCGAGCACGGATTGACTCCTGTTCGTGTGAAGAGCCGGGATCGTTGCTGACGCTGGCGGGGAGGGCGGCACACTGGCGGTCCCGGATACCCAGGACGTGCGCCAACGTGACTCCGAAGGGCCCGTCACCATCTCGCCGCGGGTCTGCCTCCAAACCGAGCCCTGACCATCAGGCACAGCGACCGGGAGATGCGACGCCTGAGTCGTCGGGCGACCTTTCAGGTCAGTCCGCGGCTCGCGGCGTAGGTGGCTGCTGCGGCACGCGAGGAGACGTCGAGGATCCTGTAGATGTTGGCGACATGCCGGTGCACGGTGTGCTCGCTTATCAACAGCTGAGCGGCGATGTCGGTGTTGGTGAGGCCTCGGGCGAGGAGTCGGAGCACGTCCACCTGCCGCGCGGACAGCGGGCCACTGGCATCGTCATGTCCAAGGAGGGCGCGGGCCCGGTCGATGCTCGGCCCGACTCCAAGAGGTTTGAGCAGGTCGAGTGCCCGTCCGGCCTGGTCGAGAACGCCCTTGCTGTCACCGAGCGCCTGCAGGCAGGCGGCGTACTTCAGGCGGAACTCAGCCTCGTCGAACCCCAGCCCGGCGGCCGCAGCGTGCCGAACGGCATCCTGCCACGAGCTGATGGCGATCGCTTCGTTGAGCGCGAGCCGTGCCTGCGCGGCAGCGGACTCAGCAAGGAGGGCGTCGGTGCCGATGAGGTCCGCCATCGCACGCAGCTGGGCTGCCGCCGCACGAGCGTCGTCGGATCTGCCTGCCGCCGCACCCGCCTCGACGACCATTGCCAGCACCTCGGCCCGCTCCAGCTGCTGGTCCGCCGGAAGGCTTCGCAGCAGCTCGGTCACCGACGACCAAGCACGCTCCGCGTCGCCCTCTGTGAGATGGAGGTGGCACCGGCTGATGACGGCGCTTGTTTGGTAGCCCGCCTGCACAAGCAGTGCTTCGGCCTCGTCATGACGTCCCTGGCGGCGGCGCAGCTCGCCGAGATGAGCCACAGCTTCCAACCGCGCCCCCCGTTTAGAGTGCTGCAACCGATGGAGCGCTCCAGTCAAAGTCGCCTCGGCCGCGACGCACTCGCCCTGAGCCATCTGCACGGACGCGTACTGGATACGGCAGACCGAGAACAATGGCGCGAGGTCGTGGCGCGAGCAGATCTCATCGACCCGGGCACACCACAACGCCGCGCGGGAGAAGTCGTGCGCGTCCTGGCAGGCGTTGATGACCCAGCAGCAGACCTTGCCCATCCACATCAGGTCCTCGACATCGCCAGCTGTGGCGGCTCCGGCAGACCCGTCCAGCAGGGCCATGCCGAGGGCGACGTCGCCCAGCCTGACCATGGCGAGGCCTGCGAGGGCCTGCCCGACCACTACAAGATCCCCGTCGCCGGTCGCACGGCCGACGGACTCGGCCGCCCGGGCGTGTTCCAAGCCGGCCCGGGGTGCGTGCTCGGCGGCGAGGGCAACCTCGGCTCGACGGATCTCCAGCCAGCCAGATTCGGGCACGCCGTCCTGCCCGGTGAGCAGATCCGCAGCCCGCGCGAGCCAGCCGCGGCCAACCGGTATGCCCAGCCCGAACAGGATGGAGTCGTAGCCCAGAGTCGCAGCGACCAAGGCCGCGGCACGGTGGTCGCCTGTCCCCCGGAACCCTCGGTACGCGGCCTCGCGGGCCGCGAGGGCAGTCCCGGCGTCGTCGAGCCACCACGCGACCTGAGCAAGCCCGTCGTGGGCCCGGGGGTCGTCGGTGTGGGCGATGACGTCAGCGAAGCCAGCCGCAGCTTCGTCCCACCGACCGGCCCTGAGCGCCGCCTCAGCGGTGACCAGCTCCGGTGACATCATGACCACAGACCTGCGTGCCGCCCGGTCGATTGCGGTCTCCTACACTCCTGCGCCGGCGGCAAGAGCGTGCACGTCGGCCGTGGTGAGCGCGTTGCCCGCGATACCCCAGTCACCGCTCTGCACCTCCCGCACGACGCACCAGGTGACCGGACGGACGTTCTCGCCCTCGATCTGGACGAGCGCATCGGTGAGCTTGGAGATGATCTCCTGCTTCTGCTCGGGGGTGAAGACATCCTTGATGACACTGACCTCGATGAGCGGCATGACAGTGGTCCCTTCTCGGAGTGCGGCTCCCTGGTGGAGCCTGCAGCCCAAGACTCCGTCACCGGCGTCCTCGAGCGCTTCCACCGAACGGGCCATCGCCTCCCGCGAGGTCGATGACCAGAACGGGCCACCCACGAATTAGCCGACTCACGAAACGGCTTTTCGACGTCCATGGCCCCAGTGTGGCGCTGCGGCGCCTCACCGTCGATGTCCGATCGCGACACAAAGCACCAGCGGAGCTGCCGGCGCGCGCTGTTGCGGCCGCGGGCCGGGTTCGCGTCGGGTTGGCAGGGCACGCTCGGGGTATTAGTTCTGGGATCACGTTCCGGAGGCACTCTTGAAGACGATGTCCGACCACGACACAGCACGCATGACGACGTTCGGTTCCTCTGAGGTGGTGGCTACCCTCGGGAGGAACCCGACCAGGCGCGAACTGCCTGGCGAGCCGCCGGCAGTTCATCTCTACACGCCGTCGGCCGACCCGTCCGGGATGGGCGTGCACATGTTGTGCCTGGCCGAGGAGTACGTGCGCCAAGGGCGGCGCGTGACGCTGATGTACTGGCCCAATGCCAACGCGGAGCGGCTTTTCGTGCCGGCCGAAGAGCGCGGAGTGCGCCTGGCGCGGGTCCCGCATCCCCGCGATTCCCAGTTCGCTGCGTGCATCGCGGAGGACCTGCGACGCCATCCGAGCGAGGTATTTCACGTGCACGTGGGCACCGGCCGCGAGAACTGGGATGGCGCCCGGGCCGCAGCTTCGAGAGGAGTACCCGCGATCGTGCAGACGCTTCACCTTCCGTGGTTCATTCACGACCGCCGAAAGCGCGGCGCAGCCCTCACAGCGCTCGAGCCGGTCGATCGCGTCATCACGGTGTCGCGCTGGCAACGCGCCACCTACGAGAAGATCGGCGTCGCCCCGCAGCGCATGGTGACCGTGCCGAACGGTGTGCACCCTCGTGCCTCGTCACCGGGACGTCCCGCCGCCCGCCGCGAGCTCGGCCTCGATCTCGGCCGGCCCGTGGTGATCACCGTCGGGCGGTTGACGGTGATGAAGGGCCACCGCTACCTGATCGATGCGGTGCCTTCCCTCCTGCAGCGCTTTCCCGATCTGGTCGTCGTGGTGATCGGAGATGGCCATTTGCGCCGTGCTCTCGAGCATCAGGCCGAGCAACTCGGGGTGACGCACGCCGTGCGGTTCGTCGGCCACCGGGCTGATGCGCGCGGACTGCTGGACGCGGCGGACGTGTTCGTGCTGCCGTCGCGTCATGAGGGCATGCCGCTCGCCGCCCTCGAGGCCATGGACGCGGGCCTGCCCGTCGTGGGGACCCGGGTCGTCGGTACCTCCGAGGCGGTCGCCGACGGCGTCTCCGGCCGCCTCGTCCCACCGGGATGTCCGGCAGCTTTGGCCGGGGCCATCGAGGAGCTTTTGAGCAAACCGGCCCTTCGTCAGCAGATGGCAGCTGCGGGCCGGCTGCGTTACGAGCAGCTGTTCACCGCGACCCGGATGGCCAGGCACACGGCCGCGGTGTACGACGACGTGCTCGCCCGTGCTGCTGCGGCCCGCTGATGCGCCGCCTGCGCGTCGGCTGCGTCGGCACGGGCTTCATCGCGGGCAAACACCTCGCTGCGTTGTCGACCTTCGGGGACGTCGACGTGGTGGCCGTGGCCGACAGCGACGATCAGCGCGCCGCGGCGGCGGCCTCCGCCCACGATGCTCGGTGTTACACCGACGGTGTCGATCTGGTCGAGTCCGAGGACCTTGACGCCGTCTGGTTCTGCGTTCCTCCCTTCGCGCACGGCCCTCTCGAGGAGGCGGCCGTGCGACGGCGTCTGCCCTTCTTCGTCGAAAAACCGCTGGCTCACGACTCTGCCACTGCCGAGCGCATCGCCGGCCTCGTTGAGACCGCCGGCCTGCTCACGGCTGTCGGTTACCACTGGCGCCACCTCGACATGGTCCAGAAGGTCCGAGATTTCGTCGCGGACCGACCGCCGCTGCTCCTCACCGGCTACTGGCTGGACAGCACTCCGCCCGTGCCCTGGTGGGTGCGCCGAGGTCAGTCGGGTGGTCAGCTGGTCGAGCAGACGACGCACGTGTTCGACCTGGCTCGCCTGCTG
>NZ_JACMOM010000376.1 GCF_014378035.1 Aeromicrobium sp.
ATCCCGCCAAGGCCGTCATCGGTGAGCACGTTCCCGTGCTGGCGACGATCTGGCGGGAGGGCCACGACGCCGTTGCGGGCACCGTGGCATGGCGTGGTCCGGGCGACAGGCGTGACCGCTTGACGCACATGGTCGAGCAGGGCACGGGCCTCGACCGTTTCGGTGCTGTCATCGTCCCGGACTCCGTGGGTCTCTGGACGTTCCGGGTCGACGCGTGGAGCGATCCGTGGACCACCGTCGCGCACGCCATCAAGGTCAAGGTCGAGGCTCAGCAGACCCCGGCCGAGCTCGCCAACGACCTCGAGCTCGGTGCTCGCCTGCTCGATGAGGTCGCTGCACGGCGCGACCGTCGTCACGAACGTCCCCAGCTCGAGGGTGCGGCTGCGGCACTGCGCGCGGCTGATCTCCCGCTCGGTGCTCGGGTGGGCCCGGCCATGTCCGACGCAGTCCAGCTGGTCATGCGCACCCACCCCGTCCGTGAGCTGCTCACGAAGGGGCCGACCCGCAGGGTCTGGGTCGACCGCGAGCGCGCCGCGTACGGGTCCTGGTACGAGTTCTTCCCACGGTCGACGGGCGGCCTCGACTCGAAGGGCAAGCCCGTCCACGGCACGTTCGCCACGGCGACCGCCGAGCTCGACCGCGTCGCCGACATGGGCTTCGACGTCGTCTACCTGCCTCCGATCCACCCCATTGGACGGGTCAACCGCAAGGGCCCCAACAACTCGCTGACGCCTGGCCGGCACGATGTCGGTTCGCCGTGGGCCATCGGCGCGAAGGAGGGTGGGCACGACGCCATCCACCCCGAGCTCGGCACCGCCGCGGAGTTTGCCGACCTCGTGGCCCGAGCCGGCCAGCTCGGCATGGAGGTCGCACTCGACCTGGCCCTGCAGGTGGCGCCCGACCACCCTTGGGTCACCGATCATCCCGACTTCTTCACGACGCTTCCCGACGGCACGATCGCCTTCGCCGAGAACCCGCCGAAGAAGTATCAGGACATCTATCCGCTCAACTTCGACAACGACCCGCGAGCCATCTATGAGGAGATGCTCAGGGTCACGCTGGTGTGGGTCGAGCGCGGCGTGCGCATCTTCCGGGTCGACAACCCCCACACGAAGCCTCCCGACTTCTGGGCCTGGCTGATCGCCGCGGTCAAGGCCGACCACCCTGACGTGCTGTTCCTCGCGGAGGCGTTCACCCGACCGGCACGTCTCTACGGGCTCGCGCGCGCCGGGTTCACCCAGAGCTACACCTACTTCACGTGGCGCACGTCCAAGCAGGAGCTGATCGACTTCGGCACCGAGGTGCGCGACCACTGGGACGAGGGCCGACCCAACCTGTTCGTCAACACGCCCGACATCTTGCCCGCGCACCTGCAGGTCGGCGGGCCGGGGATGTTCGCGATCCGTGCGGCCCTGGCCGCGACCCTCTCTCCCACGTGGGGCGTCTACTCCGGCTTCGAGCTCTACGAGCACCAGCCCGTCAAGCCCGGCAGCGAGGAGTACCTCGACTCCGAGAAGTACGAGCTCCGGCCACGCGACTATGCCGGTGCGCTGGCCGAGGGACGATCGCTGCAGCCCTGGTTGACGAGGCTCAACGAGATCCGCAGGGCGCACCCTGCGCTGCAGCAGATGCGCACCCTGCACTTCCACGCCGTCGACCACGAGGCACTGCTGGCCTATTCCAAGCGCGACCCGGCCACCGGCGACACCGTCCTGACCGTGGTATCGCTCGACCCGCACGAGTCCCGCGAGGGCACGTTGTGGCTCGACATGGCGGCCCTGGGCTGCTCGCCCGGCGACCGACTGATCGCTCACGACGAGGTGACCGGCGAGACCTACGACTGGGGCGAGTCCAACTACGTGCGTCTCGACCCGTTCCGTGCGACCGCGCACATCATCGGCGTGACCCGCCGCGACGCCTGACCAGCACCCGGCACAGACCAATTCTCAATGCAGGACCAAGGAGACCAGATGCCACAGGACCACGCGCCCGACGCTGCGCTGGAAGGCCTGGAGAACACGCCGCACACCGGTGAGGCGGTGGCAGAGGACGGCACGCTCGTCGAGCCACAGGCCGACGACTTCGGCCATGCTGAGCAGGCCCCGAGCGACCCCGTGTGGTTCAAGCACGCGGTGTTCTACGAGGTGCTGGTGCGGGCGTTCGCCGACTCCAACGGCGACGGCACGGGCGACCTTCGTGGGCTTGCCGGCAAGCTCGACTACCTCCAGTGGCTCGGCGTCGACTGCCTGTGGCTCCCACCCTTCTACGCCTCGCCGCTGCGCGACGGTGGCTACGACATCAGCGACTTCCGGGCAGTGCTGCCGGAGTTCGGCACGGTCGACGACTTCGTCTTCCTGCTCGAGGAAGCGCACAAGCGCAACATCCGGGTCATCACCGACCTCGTGCTGAACCACACGTCCGACGCACACCCATGGTTCCAGCAGTCTCGTCACGAGCCCGACGGCCCCTACGGCGACTACTACGTGTGGAGCGACGACGACTCCGCCTACTCCGACGCGCGGGTCATCTTCGTCGACACCGAGTCGTCCAACTGGACGTACGACCCGGTGCGCGGGCAGTTCTACTGGCATCGTTTCTTCAGCCACCAGCCTGATCTCAACTTCGAGAACGAGGAGGTGCAGGAGGCCATGCTCGACGTCCTGCGTTTCTGGCTCGACCTTGGCATCGATGGGTTCCGGCTCGACGCGGTTCCCTACCTGTTCGAGGAGGAGGGCACCAACTGCGAGAACCTCCCGCGGACGCACGAGTACCTCCGCAAGTGCCGGGCGACGATCGACAGGGAGTATCCCGGTCGCATCCTGCTCGCCGAGGCCAACCAGTGGCCGTCCGACGTCGTCGAATACTTCGGCAACCCCGACGTCGGCGGCGACGAGTGCCACATGGCGTTCCACTTCCCGCTCATGCCACGCATCTTCATGGCGGTTCGGCGCGAGTCGCGGTTCCCGATCTCGGAGATTCTGGCCCAGACCCCCGAGATCCCGTCCGGCACGCAGTGGGGCATCTTCCTACGCAATCACGACGAGCTGACCCTCGAGATGGTCACCGATGACGAGCGTGACTACATGTATCAGGAGTACGCCAAGGACCCGCGCATGAAGGCGAACATCGGTATCCGCAGGCGGCTCGCGCCACTGCTCGACAACGACCGCAACCAGCTCGAGCTCTTCACGGCGATGCTGCTGAGCCTGCCAGGCTCACCGGTGCTGTACTACGGCGACGAGATCGGCATGGGCGACAACATCTGGCTCGGCGACCGCGACGCTGTGCGGACGCCGATGCAGTGGTCGCCTGACCGCAACGCCGGCTTCTCGCGGTCCGATCCCGGCCGCGTATACCTGCCGCCGATCATGGACCCGACCTACGGGTACGAGGCCATCAACGTCGAGTCGCAGCAGGGCAACGCGTCGTCACTCCTGAACTGGACCCGCCGGATGATCCAGGTCCGCAAGCAGCACCACGCTTTCGCGGAAGGGGAGTTCGTCGACCTCGGAGGCTCCAACCCCAGCGTGCTGACCTACAAGCGCCACTGGGTGCGGCCCGACGGCGAGCTCGACGTCGTGCTCTGCGTCAACAACCTCTCGAGGTTCCCGCAGCCCGTCGAGCTCGACCTCTCCGAGCATCAGGGCGCCACGCCGGTCGAGCTCACCGGGAGCGTCAGGTTTCCGCGCATCGGCGAGCTGCCCTACTTCCTGACGTTGCCGGGTCACGGCTTCTACTGGTTCCAGCTGTCCGAGCTGGGCGACGAGGGTGAGAGAAGGAGCCTCGCATGACGGACATTCCCGCATCGCACGACGAGCTGGTGGCGCACCTGTCGAACGAGCTGCCGGCGTGGCTGCCCACGCAGCGCTGGTTCGCCGGCAAGGACCGCGACATCACGGCCGTGCGGGCACTGACCTGGACGACGGTCCTCGACGGCGACCCGCTGCTGATCCACCTCGTGGTCGAGGTCGAGCAGGGCGATCGGACCGAGCCGTATCAGCTGCTGATCGGCAGCAGGCAGTCACAGCTGCCTGACGTTGCCTCATCTGCCTCGATCGGGCTCGACAGCGGGCTGACGTGCTACGAGGCAAGCGGTGATGCCGATCTGACGGCGCCGCTGCTCGATCTCATCGCGGCGGGGGAGCGGGTCGGCGGACTGAGCTTCGCCACCGAGCCCGGTGCCGAGCTGACCACGGGCCTACGGGCCCACCCGATCACGTCCGAGCAGAGCAACACCTCGCTCGTGTACGGCAGGCAGTACATCCTCAAGCTGTTTCGCAAGCTCACGCCCGGCCTCAACAAGGACCTCATGCTGCACCGTGCCCTGCGGGAGGTGGGGTGCCACCACATAGCCGACCCGCTCGGCTCGATCACTGCCGAGCTCGACGGGGAGCCGTGGACGATCGGCATGCTGCAACGCTTCATGCCCGATGCCGCTGACGGCTGGGTCATGGCGACGACGAGCGTCCGGGACTTCATGGCAGAGCCATCGCTTCCCCCGGGGGAGCTCGGCGGCGACTTCGCCGGCGAGGCGGAAAGACTGGGCCGGGCTGTTGCCACGGTTCACGCCGACCTTGCCCGCGCGTTGGGCGTCGAACAGGCCGACGCGGCTGAGCTCGACGCCAGTGTCGCGTCGATGCTCGAACGTCTCGATCGGGCTGCCGCCGCCGTGCCCGAGCTGGTCGAGCATGTCCCGGCACTGCGTGAGGCCCTCGGCAAGGTCGCTGAGACGCCGCTGCCCCTACCGGTGCAGTACGTCCACGGCGACCTCCACCTCGGCCAGGTCTTGCGCACGCTCAACGGCTGGTTGCTGCTCGACTTCGAGGGCGAGCCAGCCTCGAGCCTCGCCGAGCGCGCTGCGCTGCGGTCGCCACTGCGCGACGTGGCGGGCATGCTGCGCTCGTTCGACTATGCGGCTCAGCAGCTTCTCGTCGGTCGACCGCCCGATCCGGAGTCGACCGCCTGGGCGATGTCGTGGGCACACCGCAACCGCGAGGCTTTCTGCGACGGCTACGCCGCGGTGGCTGAGCAGGATCCTCGCGACCGGGCCGACCTCCTGCGCGCGCTCGAGCTCGACAAGGCCGTGTACGAGGTGGCGTACGAGCACGCCAACCGACCCGACTGGCTGTCGGTGCCGCTGGCATCGATCGTCCGCATCATGACCGAAGGTGAGTGACCCCGTGAACGACGCACATCAGACCCGGGCCTGGCCGCCGTCCGTCGGCGAGCTTGACCTCCACCTCATCAGTGAGGGTCGGCACGAGCGGCTGTGGGACGTCCTCGGTGCCCACGTTCGCACGCACGATGCCGGCGCCGGTCCGGTGGAGGGCACCGCGTTCACCGTGTGGGCGCCGAACGCGCAGGCGGTGCAGGTGGCCGCCGGCTTCAACGGATGGGACGGCGGGGAGCACGCCATGAGGTCGCTCGGGTCGTCCGGTGTCTGGGACCTGTTCGTCCCCGGTGTCGGCGCCGGGACGCACTACAAGTTCCGCATCCACGGACGCGATGGTGGCTGGCACGAGAAGGCCGACCCGATGGCGTTCGCCACCGAGGTCCCACCCGCCACCGCCTCGGTCGTCAGCCAGCCTCAGCACGTCTGGAAGGACGAGGCGTGGGTCACCGAGCGCAATTCCACGACGTGGCTCGACGCCCCGATGAGCATCTACGAGGTTCACCTCGGCTCGTGGCATCCCGGTCTGGACTACCGCGAGCTGGCCGACGAGCTGGCGGACTACCTCACCGAGACAGGCTTCACGCATGTCGAGCTCATGCCGGTGGCCGAGCACCCGTTCGGCGGGTCGTGGGGCTACCAGGTCACGTCCTACTACGCGCCGACGTCACGGTTCGGCTCACCCGATGACTTCCGCTGGTTCGTCGATGAGCTCCACCAGCGCGGCTTCGGCGTCATCGTCGACTGGGTGCCGGCACACTTCCCGCGCGACGAGTGGGCGCTCGCGCGGTTC
Source organism: Aeromicrobium sp. (assembly GCF_014378035.1). GTDB lineage: Bacteria > Actinomycetota > Actinomycetes > Propionibacteriales > Nocardioidaceae > Aeromicrobium. The sequence goes on from NZ_JACMOM010000376.1 coordinate 5,964, forward strand.
GACGGTGCCCCTCTCTACGAGCACGCCGACCCGCGCCGGGGCGAGCAGCCCGACTGGGGCACGTACGTGTTCGACTTCGGGCGGGCCGAGGTGCGCAACTTCCTGGTCGCCAACGCGCTGTTCTGGTTCGAGGAGTTCCACCTCGACGGCCTGCGGGTCGATGCTGTCGCCTCGATGCTCTACCTCGACTACTCGCGCAAGGACGGCGAGTGGGAGCCCAACCGGCACGGGGGGCGCGAGAACCTCGAGGCGGTGCAGCTGCTGCAGGAGCTCAACGCGACGGTCTACAAGCACCACCCCGGCGTCCTGATGATTGCCGAGGAATCGACCGCGTGGCCGGGTGTCAGCAGTCCCACCAGCAGCGGCGGGCTCGGCTTCGGCTTCAAGTGGAACATGGGCTGGATGCACGACACGCTCGACTACCTCGGCCACGAGCCGGTGCACCGGTCGCACCACCACGGGGAGATGACCTTCTCGATCGACTACGCCTGGACCGAGCACTTCGTGCTGCCGCTGTCGCACGACGAAGTGGTGCACGGCAAGGGGTCGCTGTGGCAGCGCATGCCCGGCGACGCCTGGAACAAGGCGGCCGGCGTGCGCGCACTGCTGGCCTTCATGTGGGCGCATCCCGGCAAGCAGATGCTGTTCATGGGCGGTGAGTTCGGTCAGGAGGGGGAGTGGGCCGAGTCGGGGTCGCTCGACTGGGGCCAGCTCGACGACCCTCTGCACGCGGGCGTGCTGCACCTGGTGAGCGACCTCAACACGTTCTACCGGTCGGCGCCGGCCCTCTACTCGGCCGACGGCCGTCCCGAGGGGTTCCAGTGGATCGACGCGAGTGACGTGGGCGGCAATGTCATCTGCTTCCTGCGCATCGGGTCGGACGGCTCGCGGGTTGCGTGCGTGGCCAACTTCTCCGGTGGCCCGCACCACGACTACCGCGTCGGTCTTCCGTCTGCCGGTCGATGGCGAGAGGTCATCAATACCGACAGCCAGGTCTACGGCGGCTCTGGCGTCGGCAACATGGGCACCGTCGAGGCTGAGTCCCTGCCCTGGCACGGACAACCCGCGTCGGCAGTCCTGCAGCTTCCTCCGTCAGGAGTCCTCTGGCTCACCCCTGACCCCTGAGCAGTGAGCCACCGCTCAGGGGCGTCGAGTGACGGGCGGGGAGGTGCGGCGAAGGATGCGCATCGAGCCGACCACCAGCTCTTCGACGAACTCGCCGCTGTCGAGGGCCGCGCAGTAGATGCGGTACGGAGCCTGCCCGCCGTCGGCCGGGTCGGGGAACACGTCGTGGATGACCAGCGCACCACCGGTCCGCACCCACGGGGCCCAGCCGTGGAAGTCCAGCTGTGCGGCCTCGTCGGTGTGGCCACCGTCGATGAAGACGAGGTCGATTGGGGTCTGCCACCAGCGGGAGATCGCCGCCGACCGTCCGACCATCGGCACCACGACGTCCTCGAGACCCGAGGACGATAGAACGCGACGCAGTGTCGGCAGGGTGTCGAAGAGGCCCGACTCGGGGTCGACAAGCGTCGAGTCGTGATACTCCCAACCCACCTGGTGCTCCTCGGAGCCGCGGTGGTGATCGATCGTCACGACCGTCGAGCCGGTCGTCGATGCCGCGTGCGCCAGGAAGATCGTCGACTTGCCGCAGTAGGTACCGATCTCGACCGCGACGCCACCGCGGACGTGGCGCTGTGCGGCGGCATGCAGCGCAAGGCCCTCGTCGAGCGGCATGAACCCCTTGACGGACTCGGCGAGCGACGCCAGGTGGTCGGGGAACGCGGTCAGCGCAGCGTCGGGCACGGGCATGACTCGCTCACCTCCCAGTCGCACGCAGGCAAGTTTTCGCCACGGAACAGGCCGTTGGCCGGCGTGGTCCGCGACAGGGCGTCGGCGGCGAGGATGACCGTGGCTGCCGTCCATGTCGTCCGTTCGACGGGCCAGCGGGTGTTGTCGTCGTAGACCAGACCGGTCCAGTACGACCCGTCGTCGTGGCGCAGGTGCTGCATCGCGCCGAGCTGTGCGCGCGCCTCACCGGTGCGGCCGATCGTGTCGAGGGCGAGAGCGAGCTCGCAGGTCTCCGCCCCCGTGACCCACGGGTTGGTCGAGACGCACCGAGCGCCCAGCCCGGCCACGACGAACACATCCCAGTGCTCGTCGATGCGAGACTCGGCCCGCCCGCGGGCAAGCCCGCCACCGAGAAGCGGGTAGTACCAGTCCATCGAGTGGGTCGCCTTGTGGCTGAACAGCTGGGGATGGTCGTCGAGGGCGTGCCGGAGGCGGCCGGCCGCCAGCTCCCAGTCGGGCCGAGCCTCACCGATCAGCTCGGCGAGGGCCGTCGCGCACCGCAGGCTCAGGTGGATGCTGGCGTTGCCCGTGACCAGGGCCTCGGGCTCGACGCCGGCGTCGGTGCGGGCCCAGGCAATGGCGCCGTCGGGCCGCTGCATGCCGAGGGCGACCTCGATGCCACGGGCGACGGTCGGCCACATTTGCCGTACGAACGACCGGTCGCCCGTCACGAGCCAGTGGTGCCAGACGCCAGTGGCGAGGTAGGCGCAGAAGTTGGAGTCTGTGTGCGGGTCGTGCACGACCTCGTCCTGGTACCGGATGGCCCACGAGCCGTCGGGCCTCTGCGCGGATGCCGACCACATGTACGCACGCTCGGCCTCGTCGAGGCGTCCTGCGGCGCTGAGCGCCATCGCCCCCTGCACGTGGTCCCACGGGTCGGTGTGCCCGCCCACGAACCATGGGATGGCTCCCGACCGCAGCTGCGTCCGCGCGATGGAGTCGGCGGTCTGTCTGGCCTGGGCCTCGGTGAGTGCGCCGTCGACGGACGGCATGGCCAGCACCACGATCAGATCGGCTTCCGGAAGTACAGAGCGACGCTCTTGCCGAGGACGGGGTTGAGCGCGCGTTCCGCGAGACGGGTGGCAGCCGGCGCCTTCATCATGTCCCACACCAGCAGCCGGTGGTACGTCCGGACGAGCGGGTGCTGGTCGCGCTGCACGCCCACGGCGCACTTGAGCCACCAGAAGGGGGAGTGCAGTGCGTGTGCGTGGTGCTGGTCGGTGAACTCCAGGCCCGCGGCCACGACCTTGGCCGTGAGCTCGTTAGCACGGAAGATGCGGATGTGACCGCCCTCGTTGGCGTGGTACTCATCCGACAGCGCCCAGCAGATGCGCTCGGGCAGCCATCGCGGCACCGTGATGGCGAGGATGCCACCGGGTGTCAGGATGCGGACGAGCTCGGCGATCGCTCGGTCGTCCTGTGGCACGTGCTCGAGGATCTCCGAGGCCAGTACGACGTCGAAAGACCCGTCGTCGTAGGGCATGTCGAGCACGTCGCCGACGACAGTCTCGGCGCTGCCGCCAGCAGGCACCTCGCCAGCAGCCTCCAGCGCCCCGAACATCTCGTTGACTCCCTTGAGCTCGACCTCGTCCATGTCGTACGCGGTCACGACGGCTCCGCGACGCAGCGCCTCGTACGAGTGGCGGCCAGCGCCGGCGCCCACGTCGATGAAGCGGGTGCCGCGGCCCACCCGGAGCCTGTCGAAGTCAGCGGTCAGCATGTCGTCTCCTGGTGGTGCGGTCGGCAGCGAGGATCGCCTCGGTGTAGGCCTCGACGGTTGCGCGGGCCACCGAGACCCAGCTGTAACGTTCGAGCGCTCGGGCCCGGCCGGCAGCGCCGAGCCGCGCACGTTCGGTGGGCGAGTCGAGCAGCCCACGGATGGCAGCGGCCAAGGCCTCCGCGTCGCCGGGCTCGACGAGCACGGCGCACTCGCTCGATCCGGTCAGAGGGTCGGCACCGACCACCTCGGGCAGAGCGCCGGCACGGCTCGCGACGACGGGGGTGCCGCACGACATCGCCTCGACTGTCGGGAGTGAGAAGCCCTCGTAGAGCGAAGGGACGCACATGACCTCTGCTGAGGCGAGGAGTGCGGCGAGCTGCTCGTCGGAGATTCCGTTGACGACCGTGACCGCGTCGCCGATGCCGAGCTCAGTGATGCGGCGCTCGGTCAGACCGCCCGGGTCGAGGTTCGACACCAGCTGCAGCTCGACGTCGTGGTCGGTGCGCAGCTTGGCGGCGGCGTCGAGGAGGTGCACCACGCCCTTGAGGGGTCGGTCGGCGCTGGCGATCGCCACGATGCGACCGGGCACCCTGCCCGTGGAGGGGGCGAAGAGCTCGGTGTCGACGCCCAGCGGCACAACCCGCATCTGCGAAGGTTCGAGGCCGAAGTCCTGGACGGAGTCGGCCGCCGATGTCCCGGCAACGGCGACAACGATCGGGATTCGACGCGCGACGCGGGCCTGCATCGGGACAAAGGAGTACCAGCGGCGGACCGACAGCCTGCGTTTCCGCGGTGCGGCGGCGAGATCGACCGCGCGGTCGCGGCTGATGGGGTGGTGGACGGTCGCCACGAGCGGCATGCCACGCCGCATGACCGCCAGCAGCCCGTAGCCGAGGCTCTGATTGTCATGCACGACGTCGAAGTCATCGACTCTCCCGCGCATGATGCGGGCAACACGCAGGCTGAAGGTGAGCGGCTCGGCGAAGCACCCTGTCAGCGTCAGCGCGTACTCCAGGACGTCGGTGGCGCTGTGGAACTCGCTGGGACGAGGCGTCCGAAAGGGGTCTGGCTCGCGGAACAGGTCGAGGCTCGGCACCTTCGTCAAGACGACCCTGGGGTCGAGGCCGGACGGGTACGGCTGCCCGGAGAAGACCTCGACGTCATGACCGAGATCGACGAGTCCCTGGCTGAGGTGCCGTACGTAGACGCCTTGGCCTCCGCAGTGTTCCTTGCTCCGGTAGGACAGCAGAGCGATGCGCACCCGGGCCTCCTCGGTTACTGGTCGGTAGAGGCTCCATCATGCCGGGTCGCCGGAAGCGCCGCGTGCCCGGTGGCGCGCGGTCAGGACGGCGAAAGGATTCTTGGCGTCCTGACCCGTGTGGGGGCATGACTCCAGGCCTTGTTGATCGTTGTAGGACATGCGTCCGAGCATTCGGTTTGGGCGTGGGGGGCGCAGGTCACAGGGTGTTAAAACCCGTGTGACAGGTGGTGCTGATGGGGCATACTGAGGACGTCTTGCCAGCAGCAGCGCATGCGATCAGTTGTCGACGAAGGGGAGTCATGTCCGACTCAGAGTCCAACCATCCGGTCGAGCGTCGACGCGCCGACCCGCTGCAGGTTGCTGCGGAGATGCTGGCAAAGGAGGAGATGGGACAGGCCAACAGGCCGGCTTCGTCCATCGCTTCCAGGCAGGGAACCACCCCCCGCCCCAGCCCCGCGGACGTCCTGTCGCGTTCAGTCGCCGGCATCGACGCTGCCGGTGCGGCCGATGCCACCGCAGGCACGGACGAGCAGCAGGACGAGGGAGACAATCCTCGCGGTGCCCGCCGCGCCGTCGCGAAGGCTGCCCGTCAGGTCGCCGCCGACAAACGTCGTGACGAGCGCGCTGCCGCCAGGGCGTTCGCCGCCTCGAAGCGTTATGCCAACCGCCGCGACGACAAGACTGATGATGCCTCGCCCGAGAAGCCCGGGACGACCGATCTTGGTACGGACGATGCCGGTCCGAACGATGCCGGTCCGGACGATGCCGCGACGCCGTCAACCACGCCGGCGCAATCCGAGCCGGCGCTGTCCGAGCCCGTGCCGTCCGAGCCGGTTCTGTCCGACCGTACGCTCGCCGACCGGACGCTGGCAGAGAAGCTCGACGCCGCTCGTGAGGCTGTCGCCACTCCGCCCGACCAGGACTGGTCCGGGCCCGGGGCCACGCAGAAGCTCGATGCCATCCGCGACACCGACTCGCCGACCGCTGCGCCGGTCCCGCAGGAGATACCGACCCGCGACGCGCCCACAGACGACTCATCGACCGCTGCACCGTCCACCCACGGTTCGTCTGACTCGAGCTCGTCCACCCCGGTGTCGTCTACTCGCGACTCGGTCATCGGTTCTCGTGCCGCTGGTGGCCCGCCTACTGCAGCGGAGTACTCGGCAGGCATCGACGAGGCGATTGTCGTGCCGCTCAAGGCTCAGGCAGAGCCCGAGCGCACACCCGGACCGGAAGTCGTCGAGGAACGCGTGATCGAGACGATCGAGTCCGACCAGTCCGACCAGGTCCCGGTGGACGAGACGGCCGCCGCAGCAGTCGAGGGTCCGGACGACGACGACGACACCGCCGACCAGCCCAAACCCCTCGAGCCCGCCCCCGAGGCCAACACGTCCAAGGGCTCCGAGCCTGACCTCCACGTCGTGAAGCCCGCCGCGGCGGAGTCTAAGCCGCAGCGTGAAGTCGTCGCACCGTCCGCGATGGTCGCCTCAGAGCTGTCGTCCACCCCGGCCGCCGGGCCGCCAGTCACCTTCGCCGAGAAGCTCGCTGCGGCGAGCGCTGCGGCACAGCAACGCGTTGCTGCGGCCCGCGCCGAGGCGGGACGGCTCATGGAGGAAGCCGCGCGTGAGCGCGCCGAGGTCACCGCACGTCTCTCCGCCGACGAGGCGGCGCAGCGTGAGGTCACGACCGCCAAGCTCAAGGCCGCTGAACGGGCTGCCGCTGAGCGTGTCAGCGCCGCACAGCAGGAGGCCGACCGTGTCCCCGCCGACATCGAGCGTGAGCGCAAGGCCGCTGCCATCAAGATCGCCGAGCTCCAGCAGGAGGCTGACGATCGTGTCGCCGGCGCCAAGCTGGAGGCTGAGCGCCAGGCCCAGCTCCGCATCGAGGAGGCCAAGAGCGAGGCTCAGCGTCTCGCCGCGGAGGCCGAGGCGGAGGCCAAGGCCACCGCGGAGCGTCGCATGGCTGAGTCCGAGCGAGCAGCCCAGGAGGCCGCGACCCGCCGTCTCGACGCTGCAGAGAAGGATGCTCAGCGTCGCATCGAGGAGGCCCGCGCCGAGGCCGACAAGGTCATCGCCCAGGCCGGCGCCGACCGCGAGGCTGCGCTTGCGCAGCTCGCCAAGGAGCGTGAGGAGGCTGATGCCCGGCTGGTCCAGGTGAAAGCTGAGTCCGAGCGCATCGTCAAGGAGGCCGAGGACACCTCGAGAGGCCACGTTGCCGCCGCGAGGGCTGAGGCTGAGAGTGTCGCTACCCAGGCAGCGTCAGATCGTGAAGCAGCACAGGCGCAGCTCGCCCGGGAGCGTGAGGAGGCTGATGCCCGGCTGGTCCAGGTGAAGGCCGAGTCCGAGCGCATCGTCAAGGAGGCCGAAGACACCGCTTCGAGCCACGTCGGTGCAGCCAAGGCCGAGGCCGAGAAGTACGCACAGGAGACGGCCGCCGAACGGGTTGCCATCGCTGTGCGGGTCGCCGACGCCGAGCGTGCGGCCGACGAGAAGCTCGTCGCCGCCAAGATCCAGGCCGATCGGCTTGCCGCCGAGGCTGCCCGCCGCCACGAGGACGCCGCAGTCGAGCTCGCTCGCGAGCGCGATGAGGCGAAGGCGCTCGTCGACCGCGCCAACAAGGAGGCCGCCAAGCTGGCCGGGGAGGCTGTGTCGGAACGCGCCGACGCGGCAGCCAAGCTCGCCGAGGCTGAGCGCCTGGCATCAGACAAGGTCAGGATCGCCGAGGCCGAAGCCGAGCGGGTTGCGGCCGATGCTGCGGAGTCTGCCAAGGCCGCCGATGAGGCGCGCGACGTTGCCGAGCGCAAGCTCGCCGCCGAGATCGAGTCGTCACGGGCCGACGCGGCGCGCAAGGTGTCCGAAGCCGAGAAGGATGCCGCCGATCGGGTGGCGGCCGCCCAGGCCGAGGCTCGGAGGGTTGCCGAGCGGTCCGAGCAGGACGCGAGGCAGCGCATCGCGCAAGCTCAGGCCGAGGCAGAACGTGTCACGGTGCAGTCCAAGCGTGACGCGCAGGAGCGGCTCAGCCAGGCTGTTGCCGCGGCGCGCATCGCGGCCGAAGAGAAGCTGCAGGAGGCCGAGCGCACGGCGCTCGAGTGGGTCGCCGCGGCCGAGGCCGAAGCCGAGCGTGTCGCGCAGGAACACATCCTGATGGCCAACCACACGTCGGCCATGACGCCGCTGACGACGCAGGCTTGGATGGTCGATGAGTACGTCGACGAGGCGCCGGACGAGTCACCTGGAGTCGCGCCGGACGAGCAGGAATCCGCGGAGCACACGCTCGAGGCGGTGAATGACGGGTCTGGGGCGCTCGCCCCCAAGATCAAAAAAAGAGTCGTCCGCCGCAGGTAATGTCTTGACCGCAGGCTCGATCGTCGCCGGCCTCGAAGGTTCGGCTGACGCGAAGAGCAAGCCGGTTCCCCTTTCCGGGGGCGTTGTTCCTGAGTTCACCAACCGTGTTGCCACCGCGCCGTCCGAGGCTCGGCCTGACGCCGAGCCCAGGCCTGACCGTGCGAGTCGACGTGTCGCGAGGGCTCAGGCCAAGGCGGCCGCGCGTGATGAGCGTGCCCGGTCCGAAGAGGACGCCCGGCTCGCCCAGGAGTCGGTCGCGGCAGAGAAGGCGGCCGCCGCGAACAAGGCCACCAAGGACAAGGCCGCCGCGGACAAGGTGGTCGCAGACCAGGAACGGCTGGATGCTGTCCGACTGCGGCAGGAGGGTGCGCGGCCGGATGGGTCTGAGCCTGCGGGACCTCCGCCGGGCGAGACCCCACCCGAAGACCCGCGTCAGCTCAGAGCCGAGGCCAAGGCTGCCAGTCGCAGCGAGCGGGACAGACCAAGGACGACTGCACGTGACGAGCGTGCTCGGGTCAAGGACGAGGCCCGGATCGCCAAGGGTTCGGCATCGCAGGCCAAGGCTGACTCCAAGCAGCAAGCCCGCAGCGAGCGCAGCAAGGTCCGGGAGGCCGCCGCGGCCGAGAACGTCGCCGCCCGGGTTGCTGCCGCTGCTGCGCGATCGGCCGCCCGGGTCGACACGCGCACCGCTGAGCTGCAGTCGCCTGAGGTCTCTGATGACAGTCAGATGGCTCCGGCCGAGCAGATGGTCCCGGCCGAGCCCTCGCGTCCGGAGCCCGACGTCGAGTCAGAGGCATCGCTCGTCGACGCCGCCAGGCGTGCCCGCCAAGAGCGAGAGGCTGTGCGGGCAGGCGTTCACGAGCGCGAGACCGACCAAGACGAGACCGTCCAGGCCGAGACCGACCAGGAAGAGACCGACCCGGAAGAGACCGACCAGGAAGAGACCGACCAGGACGAGACCGACCAGGACGAGACCGACCAGGCCGAGACCGACCAGGCCGAGACCGACCAGGCCGAGACCGACCAGGACGAGCAGACCGACCGGGACGTGAAGTCGGCCGAACGCCAGCGACGTGCCGACTCGAAGCACGCAGCGCGCAAGGCGGGTCGCCGAGCTTCTGCAGCCAAGGTGGCTGACGACCACATCGTGGAGGCCCCACGCGAGCCCAAGGTGTCGCCCGTGGAGAGGCTGCGCCGCAAGGCCGCTGCCGGGTCCGAGGCGCGCGCTCAGGCGAAGATCAACGAGCCGGGGCGTGCCAAGGCGAAGTCGGCGCCCAAGAGCGTTGCCGCAGGCCCGTCAGGGTCAGCGACCGACAGCTCCGCACGCCGCCGGAATGCCATCCTGGTCCTGGCTGGCGCGGTCGGCGCCGTGGGACTCATCTGCTCCGTCTTGCTGGCGGCCGGCGCTCTCGTGGTGGCGCGAGGCATCGGCGATGACAACGCCTCCGTCGCGATTCTCTTTGACGTGTGTGACGCGCTGATCGGACCGCTGCGAGATGTCTTCGCCTTCTCCGGCACGAACGGTGATCTGAAGAACACCCTCGTGGCCTACGGGCTCGGCTCGCTGGGCTACCTCGTGGTCGGTCTCGCTGCTCAGTCGTTCCTGAGGTCCCGCGCCGACGCGTGACGACGCGGTCAGGGTGTGGCCGCTGAGTCGCGTCCACCTGTCTTAGACGCGTGTGATCTATTCCATGCCCGGATGGGTCGCTCCGGTTGCTACCACTGGGTAACATTCTCAGGAAGAAGGACCTCGTCGCTTCGACACCTCGAGTCGTGCGATGGTGGCTCCTGAAACAGTCCCAGACCGCCGCGATGCCCGACTGGTCGTCGTGCCCCAGATTCACAGGAGTGTCCTTGTGACCAAAATTGTCGTCGCTGTGAAGTACGTCCCCGACGCCACTGCCGACCGAACATTCAGCTCCGACAACACCGTCGACCGCGCAGGCGTCGACGGGCTTCTTTCCGAGCTCGACGAGTACGCGGTCGAGCAGGCTCTCAAGATCGTTGAGGCCAGCGACGGCGAGGTCACAGTGCTGACGGTCGGACCCGATGAGGCTGCCGACGCCGTGCGCAAGGCGCTGCAGATGGGTGCCGACGCAGGCGTCCACGTCAACGACGAAGCCATCCATGGCTCTGACGCCGCCGCAACGTCGCTCGTGCTCGCCGAGGCTTTCAAGAAGCTCGACTACGACCTGCTGGTGTTCGGCATGGCCTCGACCGACGGCTCGATGGGTGTCATCCCGTCGATGGTGGCCGAGCGCCTCGGCATCCCCGCGGTGACCCTGGGCTCGGAGATCACGGCCGACGGCTCGACCATCACGATCCGTCGCGACGGCGACTCCGCAACCGAGACGATCGAGGCAACCGGCCCGCTCGTCCTCAGCGTCACCGACCAGACCGGCGAGGCCCGCTACCCGTCGTTCAAGGGCATCATGGCCGCCAAGAAGAAGGACGTCCAGCAGTGGACGTTGTCCGATCTCGGCATCGACGCCGCATCGGTGGGCACCAATGCTGCATGGACGAAGGTCACGTCCTACGAGCCCCGCCCGCCGCGCACCGCCGGTGAGATCGTCACCGACGAGGGAGGCGGCGGCACCAAGCTCGTCGAGTTCCTCGCCGCCAAGAAGTTCGTCTGTGAAGGAACTGATCACATGACTGAAGTTCTCGTTGTCGTCGACCATGTCGACGGCGCAGTGACCAAGCCGACCCTCGAGCTGCTGACGATCGCCCGTCGCCTCGGCGAGCCATCCGCAGTGTTCTTCGGCGGCAACGTCGACGCGGCCAAGGACAAGCTCACCGAGTTCGGCGCAGAGAAGATCTACGTGTACGACGACGCCGCTTACAGCGAGTTCCTCGTGGTGCCCAAGGCAGAGGCGTTGGCCGCCCTGGTCAGCGAGACGTCGCCCGCGGCGGTTCTCATCGTCTCCGGCGGCGAGGGCAAGGAGATCGCTGCCCGCGTCTCGATCAAGACCGAGTCGGGCCTGATCACCGACGCCGTCGACGTGCAGTCCGCCGACGGGGGTGTCGCGACGACGCAGTCGGTCTTCGCCGGCAACTTCACGGTCGTGGCGTCCGTCACCACGGGCACGCCCATCGTCACGGTCAAACCCAACTCCGCTGCCCCGGAGGCCGTTGTGGGTGCCGGTGTCGTCGAGGCCAAGGCCATCGAGATCTCCGACCTCGCCAAGACTGCGAAGATCACCTCCTCCAAGACCAAGGAGGCGTCGGGACGCCCCGAGCTCACCGAAGCCGCGATCGTCGTCTCCGGAGGGCGTGGCACCGGCGGTGACTTCACCGAGGTCGAGGCATTCGCCGACTCCATCGGCGCCGCTGTCGGCGCGAGCCGCGCGGCCGTCGACTCGGGCTGGTACCCGCACTCGTTCCAGGTCGGGCAGACCGGCAAGACCGTCTCGCCGCAGCTGTACGTCGCCAATGGCATCTCTGGTGCCATCCAGCACCGGGCCGGCATGCAGACGTCCAAGACGATCGTGGCGGTCAACAAGGACAACGAAGCCCCGATCTTCGAGCTCGTCGACTTCGGCGTGGTGGGCGATCTGAAGGCTGTCCTCCCGCAGGCCACCGATGAGGTCAAGAAGCGCAAGGGCTGATCGCGACTGACGGTCGGCCCGCGCCAAGGGGTTGGCCGGCCGTCGCACGTCATCAAGAGGCAACGACACGTGGTGGCGACACGCTGACGAAGGTGCGGCACGCGTGCAGCAAGGTCTGCGCCCACGTCGCAGCATGCGCCGGCCCCGCAGGAATCATCGTGCCCATGACCAGCGGCGCGGAATCGCCCGCTCGCG
>NZ_JACMOM010000377.1 GCF_014378035.1 Aeromicrobium sp.
ACCAGGCGCTGAGCTTCGTGCGCGAGGTCGACGCGACCAACATCCGTCGCCGTCAGCGCATGGTGACGCTTGCAACCGAGGAGCTCGGCGGCACGCTCGAGGGACGGCGCCTGACGGTGCTCGGTGCGTCGTTCAAGCCCAACAGCGACGACGTCCGCGACTCCCCGCCCTCGACGTCGCCGCACAGCTCCATGCCGCTGGGGCGCACGTCGTTGTGACCGACCCGGTGTCCATCGGCAATGCCCGCGCCAAGCAAGCCGAGCTCCAGTACGCCGACACCGTCGAGGAGGCTGTCGCCGGCTCGGAGCTCGTCCTGCTCCTGACCGAGTGGGACGAGTTCGTCGGTCTCGATCCCGAGGTCGTCGGACCGCTGGTCACCGAGCGCCGCATCCTCGACGGCCGCAATGCCCTCGACCCTTCGCGCTGGAGGGCGGCGGGTTGGACCTACCGGGCCCTCGGCCGCGGCAAGGGCTGAATTACGTCCTCCGCGACAGCCTGCGGTAATCTCTCGTCAGGTATCACGCACCCACCACCGAAGGAAAAATCGTTGTCCATCGACATGGCAATCATCGGCCTCGGCTACGTCGGGCTTCCCCTCGCCCAGCAGGCATCCCGCTCAGGGCTCAGCGTGGTGGGGTTCGACGTCAACAGCGCGATGGTCGAGTCGCTCAACAGCGGAACGAGCCACATCGATGACCTCTCCGATGCTGACATCGCCGAGATGATCTCGCTCGGGTTCACCGCGACGACCGATGAGAACGTGCTTGCGGAGGCTGATGCAATCGTCATCTGCGTGCCCACTCCGTTGTCCGTCGACGGCGAGCCCGACCTCGGTGCGGTCATCTCCGCGACGACGACGATCTCCCGCCAGCTGCGCAAGGATCACCTCGTGGTGCTCGAGTCGACGACCTACCCGGGTACGACCGACGAGGTCGTCCGTCCCATCCTCGAGAAGTCCGGCCTGTCCGCGAGCAGCGACTTTCACCTCGCGTTCAGCCCAGAGCGCGTCGATCCGGGCAACCCGACGTACGGCATCGCCAACACCCCCAAGGTGGTCGGAGGACACACCGCGCACTCGACCGAGGTCGCCACGGCGTTCTACGGTCGGTTCATCGACTCCGTGGTGCCGTCCAAAGGCACACGCGAGGCCGAGATGACCAAGCTGCTGGAGAACACGTACCGGCACATCAACATCGCACTGGTCAACGAAATGGCGCAGTTCTGCCACGAGATGGATATCGATCTGTGGGAGGTCATCCGCAACGCGGCGACCAAGCCCTTCGGCTTCCAGGCGTTCTACCCCGGCCCTGGTGTCGGCGGGCACTGCATCCCGATCGACCCGAACTACCTGTCCTACAAGGTGCGCGCGACCCTTGGGCGCCCATTCCAGTTCGTCGAGCTCGCTCAGTCGATCAACCTGCAGATGCCGGCGTATGTGGTCGAGCGAGTCACCGACCTTCTCAACGATGAGGGCAGGGCCCTCCGCGGCTCGACGATCCTGCTGCTCGGCGTGACCTACAAGCCCAATATCGCCGACCAGCGTGAGTCGCCGGCGACGCCGCTGGCCCAGCTGCTGCTCGACAAGGGTGCCCACCTGGTCTTCCACGACCCGCACGTCGAGGACTGGAGGCCCAACGGGGTCGAGATCACTCCGGCAGACGATCTCGACGAGGCGCTGCGCACAGCAGATGTGTCGGTACTGTTGCAGAACCACAAGGAGTACGACCTCGGGGCGATCGCCTCGACCGCCAAGTGCCTGTTCGACACCAAGGGCGCGACCGACGACCCCAAGGTCTCCCGCCTCTGATCTGACTCGTGTCCCGGTTGGAGTCGGGGATCGCGCTCCGGGCTCAGTCCGCGAGCAGGTCGTCGCCCGTCTCCTGCTCGTGCTCGTGCCGCAGCGTCGACGTGGAGATCTTGTGCAGCATGCGGTGAGCGTCGGCCGTTACGAGCCGGCTGACGCTGAGCGTCCGCCTCACTTCGGTCAAGTCGTTCTGGAGCTTCTCGATCGATCGTCCGACATTGGTGGCGCTGATGGCGGACGTCAACTCCCGTGCCAGCTCGGCCTGTCGTGGACCGGTCGCGCGCTCCGCTGCATCGAGGGTGGCGTGCAGGCGACGATGATGCTGCTCGGTGCGCAACGCGAGGGCAAGGCCGATGATCGTCGTGAGCGTGAGCAGCACCGCGATGAAGTACCTACCGAAAAGCGCCACCAGGCCGACACTGACGGCGCTCGACACGAGCACCGTGACTGTCAAGCCGCCAAGCAGGAACGCACGCCGTTGCCGCCGGGAGAAGCGCGCAGCCGTCTGAACAGACCGCTCCGGCACCTTCTTCCGCTTGTTGCCGCCTGACTTCTGGGGTGCCTTGGACGCCGTGGGTGTCGTGGGTGCAACCGGTACGGTCGGCTCGTCCGGCACTCGCGGGTTCTTCGTTGCGAGATCGACGCCCGCCCCCAGAGCCTTCAGCAGCCCGTGGAGCACGGCCCCGCTGCCTTCGTCGGCAGATGGCGAGCGAGTCACTCGTACTCCCGGTGAGAGCGACTCGTGCACCATCACACTGACGCCTGCGAAGGCGGTCTCCCAGGCATTCACGTCCTCGTCGATCGGGTGAAGCGCCGCACCGATCATGACCTCCACATCCTTCGCCCCGAGGTCGAAGGCGCGTTCGACCATGGAGCGCAGCAGCCCGGGACTCGCCGTGAAGCCTGCGACGACCACCACGTC
>NZ_JACMOM010000378.1 GCF_014378035.1 Aeromicrobium sp.
CCGGTCGTCGCAAGGAAGCCATCGCCCGAGTCCGGATCGTTCCGGGCACCGGCGTCTGGACCGTCAACGGCAAGCCGCTTGAGGAGTACCTCCCGAACAAGCTGCACCAGCAGATCGCCAAGGAGGCCTTCGCCGAGACTGGTCTCGTCGACCGTTTCGACGTGGTCGCGCGCGTCACCGGTGGTGGCATGACCGGCCAGGCCGGAGCGCTTCGCCTCGGTGTGGCCCGCTCGCTCAACCAGATCGACGAAGAGGCCAACCGCCCGGCGCTCAAGAAGGCCGGACTCCTGACGCGCGACTCGCGCATCAAGGAGCGCAAGAAGGCTGGCCTCAAGAAGGCTCGTAAGGCTCCGCAGTACAGCAAGCGCTAGTCGCCCCGTGGGCCGGATCTTTGGGACCGATGGCGTTCGTGGACTCGCGAATCGTGATCTGACCGCCGAGCTCGCCGTCGACCTCGCGGTTGCAGCGGCCCACATCCTCGGCGAGGTCGGAGCCTTCGCCGACCAGCGCCCCACTGCAGTCGTTGCCCGCGATCCCCGCGCCTCAGGAGAGTTCCTGGAGGCTGCGGTGGTCGCGGGTCTCGCGTCTGCAGGGGTCGACGTCCACCGTCTCGGCGTCGTGCCGACACCCGGTGCGGCCTACCTCACGTCGTTCCTCGAGGCCGACATGGGCGTCATGATCTCCGCGAGTCACAACGCGATGCCCGACAACGGCATCAAGTTTCTCGCTCGGGGTGGGCTCAAGCTTGACGACGACCTCGAGCTGCTGATCGAGAATCGTCTCGAGGAGCCGTGGGACAGGCCGACCGGCGCAGGGGTGGGCCGCATCGGCGACAGCCACGCCGGGGTGGGCGTCTACATCCGGCACCTCGTGGCTTCGGCACCCGGCTCGCTCGAGGGGCTCACCGTGGTGCTGGACTGTGCCAACGGTGCGGCTTTCGAGGTTGGCCCGCAGGTCTTCGAGGAGCTCGGGGCGACGGTCATCGCCATCCACTCTGAGCCCGACGGTCTCAACATCAACCTCAACTGCGGCTCGACCCACCTGGACGACTTGCAGAAGGCCGTCGTGGAGCACGGTGCCGACGCCGGCTTCGCCTTCGACGGCGATGCCGACAGGTGCCTTGCGGTTGACGCCACCGGCGCGATCGTCGATGGCGACCAGATCTTGGCCATCCTCGCGATTGCCGCGCGCGACGCGGGGCGGCTCACCAACGACACCGTCGTCGCGACGGTCATGAGCAACCTCGGGTTCGTGCAGGCCCTCACGGCAGCGGACATCACCGTCATCCAGACGGCCGTCGGCGACCGCTACGTCCTTGAGGCGATGCGTGTTGGCGGGTTCAACATGGGCGGTGAGCAGTCGGGTCACGTCATCATGGGCGACTACGCCACGACGGGCGACGGCGTGCTGACGGCGGTCCATCTGGCCTCACGCATCCACGACACCGCCACGCGGCTCGCCGACCTCGCGTCGGTCATGACGCGTCTGCCCCAGGTGCTCGTCAACGTCTCCGGTGTCGACAAGGCCCGCGCCGACGTCGACCCCGTGCTGCAGGGCGAGATCGCGATCGCCAACGCCCGACTCGGCGACTCCGGACGGGTGCTGCTGCGGCGGTCTGGCACCGAGCCGCTCGTGCGAGTCATGGTCGAGGCCTCGACGCACGAGGAGGCGGCCGAGATCGCCGACCACCTCGCTGGCATCGTGCGCTCCACGCTGGCGCTCTGACCTTTTTCGCCATTCGACCGACGTCCCCGGCTGAGTGTGACGTCGATGGCGGGGGTGGCTTCCTAGACTCATGCGCATGAGGACCCTCGAGTGGCTCGATCCGACCGACGACGCGCAGTTCGGTGAGTTCCATGCCGCCTACACGGCCGCGCACGACTCGCAGTGGGACCGCCCGTACGAGGCGCACGAGCAGCGCGCCGAGCTCCTCGACGATGCGGGCTACGTCGATCTGCGGGGAGTGCTGGTGAGGGAGGCCGACGGCACGGTCGGCGGTGTCGGCATCATCGAGATGCCGCTGAAGGACAACGGGACCCTCGCCTACGTCAGCGCCCACATCGTGCCCGCGCACCGTCGTTGCGGGCACGGTACGGCCGTCATCGGAGCGTTCGTCGAGATGGCCCGCAGCCGGGGGCGTCGCACCCTGTTTGCCGAGGCACGGTGGAACGTGGAGATGGAGGGGTCAGGGAACACCCTTTTCGCCGAGAGGATGGGTTTCCGACTTGACCTCGCCGACGCGCACCGCGTGCTCGACCTCCCTGCGACGATGCCGGACGCGCCGGTCCGTGACGGCTACCAACTCCGCTCGTGGCGTGGTCCGTGCCCCGTGGAGTGGATCGATGAGTACGCCACCCTGCTCGCGCTGATCGTGCAGGAGGCGCCCACGGGCGACTACCCGCTCGAGAACGAGTACTTCGACGCTGCCCGAGTCCGTTCCGAAGAAGAGCTGCTGATGACACAGCGCCGGCACCGGCAGGTCGTCGTCGCGATCGGGCCCGACGGCCGGTTGGCAGGGCACACCCAGCTCGTGGTCTCGGTGGACGAGGGCTCGGACGCCTTCCAGTGGGACACTCTCGTCCTGCGGGAACATCGAGGTCATGGCCTTGGCCTCAGCATCAAGGTCGAGGCCATGCGGGTGGCGCAGGACCTTCTGGTGGGGCGCTCCTACGTCCACACGTACAACGCCGGCAGCAACGGCCCGATGATTGCCGTGAACGAGGCGATGGGGTTCCGTCAGGTCGGCTGGCTCGGGGAGTTCATCCGCGAGCTCTGAGCTCGTATGCCTTTCGGCGCACGCTCGGCGGAGAGGGGACCTGAAGTGGGAGAGGTGAGCGTCAGAGCTTGCGGAGGCGGACCCAGCTCACGTCGTGGTCGGGGCCCTTGCGCAGCACGAGCGACGCGCGGCCGCGGGTGGTCTGGATGTTCTCGCGCAGGTTGGGCCAGTTGATCGTGTCCCACAGCTCGCCCGCCCTGCCAACCGCCTCGTCGTCGGTGAACGCGCTGTAGCGGTGGAAGTATGACGCGGGGTCGGCGAACGCGGTCTTGCGCAGGCTGAGGAACCGCTCGACGTACCACCGGCGGATGTCCTTGCTGGACGCGTCGACATAGATCGAGAAGTCGAAGAAGTCGCTGATCGCCAACCCCGGGCTGCCGTCACCGCGCGTGCGCGCCGGCGCCAAGACGTTGAGGCCCTCAACGATGATGATGTCGGGCGTCTTGACGGTGACGACCTCGTCGGTGCGGTCGTAAGTCAGGTGGGAGTAGACCGGCGCGGTGACGACCTCGACGCCGGACTTGACTTCCATGACGAACCGTAGGAGCGCCTTGCGGTCGTAGGACTCAGGGAAACCCTTGCGGTCGAGGATGCCGCGGCGTTCGAGCTCGGCATTGGGGAACAGGAACCCGTCGGTGGTGACCAGCTCGACGTGGGGATGCTCCGGAGAGTGCGACAACAGCTCGCGGAGCAGGCGCGCTGTGGTCGACTTGCCCACCGCCACTGAGCCGGCGATACCGATGACGAATGGGGTGCGGCGAGACTGCGGCTCGTGGAGGAACGCCTCGGTCGACTCGTAGAGGGCGCCGGCGTGACGGACGCGCAGGCTGATGAGCTCGGTCATCGGGAGATAGACCTGGCGCACCTCCTCCAGGTCGAGGGCGTCCCCGAGTCCCCTGACCCGCTCGATCTCGACCGGTTTGAGCGGTTGGGGAGCATCGCCGGCGAGCTCGGCCCACGCGGCCCGCTCGAGCTCGACGTACGGTGACTGGTCGCGCGACATGTGAGCATTCTCCCGCCTGCGTCCTCGGTGTCCTCCACTCGGTACCCTGAAGCCTATGTGTGGAATCGTCGGGTATGTCGGAGAGCGTTCAGCGCTCGAGGTCGTCATGGGTGGATTGCGTCGTCTGGAGTACCGCGGTTACGACTCCGGGGGCGTGGCGCTGATTCACGAGGGGACGATCTCGTCGGCCAAGAAGGCAGGCAAGCTGCTCAACCTCGATGCCGAGCTGAAGGCCAACCCCATCGCGGACGGCACGACCGGCATCGGTCACACCCGATGGGCCACCCACGGTGCACCCAACGACCGCAACGCGCACCCGCACCTCGACTCCACGGGGCGCATCGCCGTCGTCCACAACGGCATCATCGAGAACTTCGCTGCCCTGCGGGCCGAGCTCGAGGCCGCGGGTCACGAGATGGTCTCCGAGACCGACACCGAGACCGTCGCGCACCTCCTGCACGACGAGCTCGAGTCGACCGACGACCTCGCCGAGGCCGTCCGGTCGGTCTGTCGCCGGCTTCGCGGCGCCTTCACGCTCGTCATCTGTGACGCCCAGCGGCCCGACATCGTGATCGGCGCCCGCCGCAACTCCCCCCTCGTCGTCGGACGCGGCAAGGGTGAGAACTTCCTCGGCTCCGACGTCGCCGCCTTCATCGAGTACACCCGCGACGCGATCGAGCTCGGTCAGGACCAGGTCGTGACGATCACCCGCGACGACGTCGTGGTGACCGACTTCTTCGGCGAGCCGGCCGAGACCAAGGAGTACCACGTCGACTGGGACGTGTCGGCCGCCGAGAAGGGCGGCTTCGACTGGTTCATGCTCAAGGAGATCGACGAGCAGCCCCAGGCCGTCGCTGACACCCTGCTCGGGCGGCACTCGATCGACGGGCTGCTCCAGCTCGATGAGATGCGACTGTCCGACGACGAGCTGCGCGAGGTCGACAAGGTCATCGTGGTCGCCGCGGGCACCTCCTTCTACGCGGCGATGGTCGCGAAGTACGCGATCGAGCACTGGACCCGCATCCCCTGCGAGGTCGAGCTCGCCTCGGAGTTCCGCTACCGCGACCCGATCCTCGACCGCAGCACGCTGGTGGTCACCATCAGCCAGTCCGGCGAGACCATGGACACCCTGATGGCCATCCGCTACGCGCGCCAGCAGCGTGCGCGGGTGCTCTCGATCTGCAACACCAACGGCTCGACGATCCCGCGGGAGTCCGACGCCGTGATCTACACGCATGCCGGGCCCGAGGTCGCCGTCGCCTCGACCAAGGGCTTCCTCGCCCAGGTCACGGCCTGCTACCTGCTGGCGCTCTACTTCGCACAGATCAAGGGCGTCAAGTACGGCGACGAGATCGCCAGCATCATCGGCGAGCTGGAGAAGACCCCGACCGGCATCCAGCGCATGCTCGACGAGGCCGACCAGGTGCGCAAGCTCGCCGCCGAGCTTTCCGGGTCGCGCTCGATCTTGTTCCTCGGCCGTCACGTCGGCTACCCCGTGGCCCTCGAGGGTGCGCTCAAGCTCAAGGAGCTCGCCTACATACACGCGGAGGGGTTTGCGGCGGGCGAGCTCAAGCACGGCCCGATCGCCGTGATCGAGGAGGGCCTGCCGGTGTTCGTCATCGTGCCGCCCAGGGGACGCGACCAGCTGCAGGAGAAGACCGTCAGCAACATCCAGGAGATCCGGGCTCGTGGAGCGCGCACGATCGTCCTGGCGGAGGACGGTGACGACGACGTCGTGCCCTACTCCGACCACCTCATCCGCCTGCCCCGCGTGCCGACGTTGCTGCAACCGCTGGTGGCCACGGTCCCGCTGCAGATCTTCGCCAGCGAGTTCGCCAGCCAGCTCGGCCACGACGTCGACCAGCCGCGCAACCTGGCCAAGTCGGTCACGGTCGAATGATCTTCGGCATCGGGGTCGATGTCGTCGACATCCCCAGGTTCGCCGAGACGCTCGAGCGCACTCCGACGCTGCGCCATCGCCTGTTCACCGACGGCGAGGCCGGTCTGGCGCTGGAGTCTCTGGCCGGTCGCTTCGCCGCCAAGGAGGCTTTCGTCAAGGCGCTGAAGGCACCCGCAGGCATGTCGTGGCAGGACATCGAGGTCGTCACCGCTGTTGGTGGAGCGCCGAGCTTCCGTCTCCACGGTGCAGCCCTCGACCGGGCCAAGGAGCTTCGCATCACCGCGACGCACCTCTCGATCTCGCACGACACCAGCGTGGCAACGGCTTTCGTGGTGGCGGAGTGCTGACGGCGCACCGCGTCGAAGACATCCGTGCCGCGGAGAAGTCCCTCGCCGCGACACTCCCCGAGGGCGAGCTGATGCGACGGGCCGCGCGGGGCCTGGCCGACGCGCTCGACGTCCTCGCTGCCGGCGACCTCGTGGTGATGCTCATCGGGCCGGGCAACAACGGCGGCGACGCACTGTTCGCGGCCGTGCACCTGCTCGACCGCGGGGTCCGGGTTGATCTTTGCCTGCTTGACGAGTCGAGGTCGCACGCCGAAGGGCTGGCCGCTGCGCGCGGCGCCGGGGCACAGGTCGTGCGCGAGCCCACCGGGCAACGCTTCTGCCTCGACGCCATCTTCGGCATCGGCGCACGCCCAGGGGGACTCAGCGGCACCCCCGCCGCCTGGGCTGAGTGGATCGACGATCACCGACCCCACACGGTGGCCGTCGGCGTGCCTTCCGGCGTCGACGTCGATGGCGCGACGCTGCCGGGGTCGTACGTCAGGGCAGACGCGACCATCACCCTCGGCACGTACAAGAATGCACTGCTCCTGGACCCGGCGGCGGGTGCAGCCGGGTCAGTCACGCTCGTCGACATCGGGCTAGCCGAGCACCTCCCCGCTCCATCTGTCGAGGCGATCGAGGCCTCGGACGGCAGCCTCCTGGCACCGGCGGTACCGGGAGCGGCGTCGCACAAGTACACGCGCGGCGTGGTCGGCGTCGCCGCCGGCTCCGAGCAGTACGCTGGCGCCGCGCACCTGTGCGTCGCCGGGGCCCAGTCCGGACTGGCCGGCATGGTGCGGTTCGTCGGCAGTGCCGAGCTCAGCCGACGCATCGTCGAGCGGGCGCCCGAGGTGGTCGCCGGTCGGGCGCGCGTCCAGGTGTGGGTCGTGGGGCCCGGCGGTGGCGGCGATGCCGGGGTCCGGCTTCAGATGGCACTCGAGGACGGGGTGCCGGTCGTGGTCGACGCGAGCGCGCTCCAGCACCTCCCTGCGTCCTTCGACGTCCCGGCACTGCTGACGCCCCATGCGGGCGAGCTGGCAGCCATGCTGGGCACCGATCGGGAGAGCGTCGAGGCAGACCCACTGGCCCACGCTCAGCGTGCCGCCGAGCGGTGGAACGCGACCGTGCTGCTGAAAGGACGCCGCACCGTCGTCGCGCACACCGGATCGCCCACCCGCGTCAATCGCAGCGGTTCGCCTTGGCTCGGCACCGCCGGTGCGGGCGACGTCCTGGCTGGGTTCGCCGGCTCCCTGCTCGCTGCCGGGCTCGACGCACGCGACGCCGGCTCGCTCGCGGCCTTCCTGCACGGCACGGCCAGCATCCATGCCAACCCCGGCGGCCCCATCACTGCGTCGGACGTCGCCAGAGCGCTGCCGTCGACCGTCGCGTCGTTCCTGCTCACCTCCGCCCCCGGGCACGGACGTGGTCTGCCGTGACCGGCCCGCAGGCAGAGGCGGTCATCGATCTGGATGCCTTTCGCGCCAACATCGCCGCTCTTGCCGCGTGCGCGCCCGCGTCCGCGCTCATGGCAGTCGTCAAGGCCGATGCCTACGGCCACGGCATGCTGCCGATGGCCCGGGCGGCCCGCGACGCCGGCGCCGAGTGGCTGGGTGTTGCGACGATCGATGAGGCGCTCGCCCTGCGCCCCGGAGGCGACACGGGATCGGTGCTGTGCTGGCTCGCCAGCCCCGGCGCCGACTTCGCCAGTCCCATCGACGCTGGCATCGAGGTCACCGCATCGTCGTCCGAGCAGCTCTCCGAGATCCTTGCCGCGCCAGCCTCCGCACGTCCGAAGGTCCAGCTGAAGGTCGACACAGGGCTCTCCCGCAACGGTGCGCACGGCGACCAGTGGCCATCCCTCGTCGACGGCGCTGCCGCTGCGCAGTCCTCCGGCGCCGCCGAGATCACCGGCGTCTGGTCACACTTCGCGTGCGCAGACGAACCGGACCATCCGGCCAACGACGAGCAGGAACGCGTCTTCCGCGCCGCCGTCGCCGAGCTCGCTCGGGCCGGCGTCGAGCCTGCAGTGCGTCACCTGAGCAACTCGGCGGCCACCCTCACGCGTCCCACGGCGCACTTCGACCTGGTTCGCATCGGCATCGCGGCGTACGGGATCAATCCCGACCCGCGGCTCGTCCACCAGGCCGACCTCACGCCGGTGTTGACGTTGCGGGCACGTCTCGCGGCGGTGAAGCGGGTACCCGCCGGAGCCAGCGTCTCGTACGGCCATACCTGGACCGCCACGAGCGACACGACCCTCGGACTCGTCCCGATGGGCTATGCGGAAGGCATCGCGCGCACCGCATCGAACCGGGCCGAGGTGGCACACGCCGGACGCCGGGCACCCGTCAGGGGAGCGATCTGCATGGATCAGCTCGTCGTCGACCTCGGTGATGCCGACGCGAGACGCGGCGACCTCGTCACGCTGTTCGGCCCCGGCACCGACGGTGAGCCGACCGCCGAGGACTGGGCTGCTGCCGCCGGGACCATCGCTTACGAAGTGGTGACGCGACTCGGCGGACGGATCGAGCGGTCGTACCGAGGAGAATCATGAGCAGATCAGTGAAGGTCGCCTCGACGGCTGGGGCGTTCGTCATCGCCGGGGTTGCGGCGACCCTCCTCAGCGGACGGCAGCGGCAGCAGCGTCGGCTCCGCCGTGGCGAGGACGTCGAGTTCGGCTCGGTGCACAGCGGTCGGCACGTGGTCAGCGCCACCGACGGGGTGGCTCTCAACGTCGAGGTCGACGAGGGGGAACGCAAGACCCCGACGATCGTCTTCGTGCACGGCTGGGTCGAGACGCTCGACGTGTGGCACTACCAGCGGCTCGCTCTGCGGGGGCAGGTGCGGATGGTGTTCTTCGACCTTCGGTCGCACGGTCTTTCCGGGCGGTCTTACCACGACAGCTCCTCGATC
Organism: Aeromicrobium sp.; assembly: GCF_014378035.1. Lineage (GTDB taxonomy): Bacteria > Actinomycetota > Actinomycetes > Propionibacteriales > Nocardioidaceae > Aeromicrobium. The sequence continues at coordinate 8,919 of NZ_JACMOM010000378.1, forward strand.
CCGCATCTCGCCGACGACCTGCGGACGATCATCAGGGCCGAGGTGCCCCGGGGCCCGGTCATCCTCGTCGGTCACTCGATGGGCGGTATGGCGATCATGGAGCTCGCCGTCACCGACCCCGGACTCTTCGGCGGGCGGGTCAAGGGCGTCGTCCTGATCGGCACGAGTGCCGGCCGCCTGATGCGGAGCAGTCCCGGCCTGCGACACCTCATCCCGCTGCTTCGAATCGCCTCGCCGGTGCTCGACTGGGGGCGCTCGTTCAACAGCTACACGGTTGTCCAGCGCTGGGGTCTCGGCCCCGACGCGCAGGAGCGCCACGTCGACATGACCAACGAGATGATCCTGCGCGCGCCGACCCACGTGCTGATGGACTTCTACTCCAACTTCGTCGGTCTCGATCTCACGGCGGGCCTCAAGGCACTCGGGAGGGCTGACACCGTCATCATCGGTGGCACCGCCGACATGCTCACCCCGATCAAGCACAGCCGCCGGCTCGCCGAGGTGATATCGGGCGCCAAGCTCGTCATCGTCGACGGCGCGGGCCACATGGTCCCCTTCGAGGACCACCAACGCGTCACCAAAACCATTGCCGACCTCCTGGAGCGCATCTCATGATCAGGGCGCTCGACGTCATCGATGCCGGTCCCGAGCACGCAGGTGCGATCGTCGACATCATCCACCGCTCCTTCGGGGCACGGCCGACGCTCGACCCGCCGTCGACGGCCCTCGACGACACTGTGGAGTCGGTTGCCGCGGTGCTCGCCTCGTCAGGCGGGCTGCTCGTCGAGCGGCGCGGACTCCCGATGGGGGCGATGCTCTTCGACGAGTCGCGTCCCGGCCAGCTCGGGCTCCGCAGGGTGTGTGTCGACCCCGACATCCAGACCCGCGGCGTCGCCTCGGCGATGCTCGGGGTGGCCGAGGACACCGCTGAAGAGCGCGGCAAGGACGGCATCTGGCTCGACGTGCGCGAAGAGCTACCCGAGACCGTGCAGTTCTGGGCCCGCCGGCGGTACCACCCGGTAGGACGCGACGAGCCGTTCATCGAGTTCGGCAAGACGCTGTGGCTCGCCCGCGAGGTGCCCACGCCGGAGGCGATGCATGGGCTCGCGGCGCGGCTGGCCACCCTCGTGCGCGCAGGGGACCTGTTGGTGCTCTCGGGTGATCTGGGAGCCGGCAAGACGACGTTCACACAGGGCCTCGGCGACGCGCTGGGGGTTCGCGGACCGATCACCTCGCCGACATTCGTCATCGCGCGCACCCACCCGTCTCTCGTGGGCGGACCGCCGCTCGTCCATGTCGATGCCTACCGGCTCGGCGACGCCGTGGAGATCGACGACATCGACCTGGATGCCACGACGGATGAAGCCGTCACCGTCGTCGAGTGGGGCGACGGCATGGCCGAGCAGCTCTCCGACAGCTGGCTCCACATCCGCATCGAGGTGCGTGGCGTGCGGCCGATCGACCCCGTCGGCACGCCTCACGACGGTGCCGACGTCGCCGATTCCGAACCTCGGGTCGTCACGGTCAAGCCCAACGGCCCTCGCTGGGTCGGGGTGCCACTCCGCTCGACCCTCCTGGGCTGACCCGTCGCCCCAGGCGGCGGTTAGGCTGCGGGCGTGCTCCTGCTTGCCTTCGACACCGCCACACCTGTCATCACAGTCGCCGTGCACGACGGTCTGCGGGTCGTCGGCGAGGCATCCGGGGTGGGTGCCATGGCACATGGCGAGCTGCTCGCACCAGCCATCCGCGACGCCGTGGCGCAGGCCGGTGCCACCATGGCCGACCTCACCGATGTCGCCGTCGGCGTGGGCCCCGGGCCGTTCACCGGGCTGCGAGTGGGTGTCGTCACGGCTCTGACACTGGGCTCCACGCTCGGCCTCACGACTCACGGCGTCTGCACCCTCGACATCGTCGCCGCCGACATCCAGGTCGAGGGGGAGCTGCTCGTGGCCACGGATGCGCGCCGCAAGGAGGTCTACTGGGCCCGCTACGGCGCTGACCACTCCCGGCTCGACGGTCCCCACGTCTCAACCCCGGCCGATCTCGCTGCCCAGCATCCCGATCTACCGGTCTACGGGCGGGGCGCGCACCTCTACGACGGCGTGTTGCATGCGGCGGGTGACGCCAACGACCCCCGGGCGTCGGCCCTCGCTGCACTCGTCGTGGGTGGCAGGGCGCACGAGCTTTCCCTCGAACCGCTCTACCTTCGACGTCCCGACGCCGTTCCCCAAGGCATCCTCAAGCGCGCATGATCCGTCTCGCCGGCACCGGTGACGTGGATGCCGTCGCCCACGTCGAACGTGAGTGCTTCGCAGGTGCGGCGTGGAGCCCTGGCCTCGTGCGTGCCGAGATCGAGGGGCATCGACGCACCGTCCTCGTCGACGAGCAGGCCGACTCGATCGTGGCTTACGGGTCGATCTCAGTGATCGACGACGTCGCAGACCTGCACCGCATCGCCGTGCTTGCCGGTGCCCGTCGTCAGGGTGTGGCGCGCGCCCTGCTGGCCGAGCTGACACGAAGCGCGCGGCACGAGGGCGCGTCCCGGATGTTGCTCGAGGTCGCCGACGACAACCAGGCGGCGATGACCCTCTACACGTCCCTGGGGTTCGTCATCATCAGCCGGCGCCGCCGCTACTACCCGGACGGGGCAGACTCGCTCGTCATGGAGGCGGCGATGGAACCTGACCGGACAGAGGCCGACGGGGGCGCGTGATGAAGGGGAACGACAGCTCGCTCAGGTGTCCGCCGCGTTCCAGCCACCCGATGGAGGTCAAGATCGACGCCTATCTTGCCCATCCGGTCAGGCATGCGAGGCTAGGGTCATGACGCAGACGCCAGACGACCTGCCCGACGAGTCCGACAACCTCGATCAGCTCCAGTCCGAGGACACCCTCGTCGACCGCGGTGTCGACGACGTTCTCGACGAGGGCTACTCGCCAGCCGAGAAGTGGTCGCCTGGTGAGGGCTTCGGCACGACCGCCGACGAGGCGCTCGAGGGAGAGAGCCTCGACCAGCGCATCGCCCAAGAGGTGCCCGACGTCGACCCGTACGACGAGGGCGACAAAGAGATCCTCGACGACGGCGAGGTCGGCGCTGCACGGGCCGGACGCCTCGTCGACCCCGACGAGGGCTCTGGTCCCGACACGGAGAGCGATCTCATCGGAGACGACGTCGGCATCGATGGGGCCGCGGCCAGCGCCGAAGAAGCCGCCGTCCACATTGTCGAGGACTGACCTCAGATCCTCGCCGACCGGTGCGCGCGTCCACTAGGCTGATTTGATGCGCGACTACACCTACCCCGCCACGATCGTGACGGCGAAGATGCTGTTCAAGCTCCTCGGCATGAAGTTCCAGTTGTCCGGCACCGAGAACATTCCGCGCTCCGGCGGCGCGATCCTTGCGGCCAACCACATTGGCTACGTCGACTTCATCTTCGATGGGCTTGCGGCCCAGCCCAGCGGACGACTGGTGCGCTTCATGGCGAAGAAGGACGCGTTCGACCACCCGGTCTCCGGACCTGTCATGCGATCGTTCCACCACATCTCGGTCGACCGCGACAATGGCCAGGCCTCCTACGATGCCGCCGTGGAGTATGCCCGCAACGGCGAGATCGTCGGCATCTTCCCCGAGGCGACGATCAGTCGGTCCTTCGAGATCAAGGGGCTCAAGACCGGTGCCGTGCGCATGGCGGCCGAGGCGGGTGTGCCCCTCATCCCGATGGTCACGTGGGGCACCCAGCTGCTCAAGACGAAGGATCACGAGCCAGACGTGAAGGGGCGCGGCAAGACCATCGCCCTTCACGTCGGTGCGCCGCTCGAGGTCACCGGTGCAGACCCTGTCGCCGAGACCGCGCAGCTGCGTGTGGCCATGAGCGTCCTGCTCGACGAGGCCATCGCCGCCTACCCCATCAGCCCGAAGGGGCAATGGTGGGCGCCGGCCCGCCATGGTGGTACCGCGCCAACATTGCAGGATGCTGCCAGACTTGACGAGGAAGAACTTGTCGCCAGGGCGGCCGCGCGTGCCGCGAAGAAGGAGCAGTCATGAAGGCAGTCATCGGGAACACCGTCGTCGCCGAGGCCCCGGAAGAAGATCTCGTCAAGATCGAGGGCAACTGGTACTTCCCGCCCGCGAGCCTCACCGAAGGAGCGTTCGAGAAGAGCCCCAAGGCCTACCACTGCCCGTGGAAGGGCGACACCCAGTACTTCAACGTCGGCATCGGCGACGACGTCCTCGCCGATGGTGGCTGGTCGTACCCCGAGCCGATCCCGTCCTCGTTCGACCGGGTCGGTCAGGACTTCAGCAACTACGTCGCATTCGACCGCCGCGTCACCGTCTCCGAGTAGACCCTAGGAGCCCGTCGAGCCGTCGGCCATCTCGCGCAGCAGGTCGAGGTGGCCGTTGTGCCGCGACGTCTCCTCGATGAGATGGGCGATGACCCATCGGACGTTGGGATGGAAGTCGCTGAGCGCATCGGCCGACTCGGTGTCGAGATCGAGATCCGCGAGAATCCGTCTAGTCAGCTGCACCTGCTCGCTGTAGCCGGCGATGATGTCGTCGAGCGGTAGCGTCAGGCCGTCGTCCATCTCGCCGTTGGGCCGCTCGTCGCTCCACGGGGCGCGGTCCTCGCCACCGAGCAGGACGACCTCGACCCAGTAGTGCTCGTTCCACCGCAGATGGTTGAGCACCGACGCCGGGTTGGTCAGCGGCGACGTCGTGACGGGCGCATGGCGGGCCTGCTCCTGGCTGAGCCCGCGGACCTTGAACAGTGCTGTCTGTTGGACGTACTCCAGCATCTGCATCATCACTGCGCGTTCGTCGCCGGCTGGGGGAGTATCGGTACGGGCCATGACCCCACCCTGTCAGGTCGGTTCCTCTGTCCCCGGTTGAGCCGTCAGCCATCGCGCTCAGCCGGAGGGTGCCCGGCCGTGCCACACCTCGACCCTGGCACTCCGCGGGCCTGAAACAGCGTGGGCCTGAGACACTGGGTGAGTGAGCGAACCGCTGGTGATGGGCATCGAGTCGTCGTGCGACGAGACCGGTGTGGGCATCGTCCGGGGCACCGAGCTGCTCGCCCACGCGCTGTCGTCCAGCATGGAGCAGCACGTGAGGTTCGGCGGGGTGGTGCCCGAGGTCGCCAGCCGCGCCCACCTCGAGGCGATGGTCCCGACCCTCGAAGAGGCCTACCGCGAGTCGGGCATCAGGGTGCAGGACGTCGACGCGATCGCGGTGACCTGCGGGCCGGGCCTCACTGGCGCGCTGCTGGTGGGCGTGGCCGCCGCGAAGGCTCTCGCGCTCGCGCACGACAAGCCGCTCTACGGCGTCAACCATCTCGCCGCCCACGTTGCGGTCGACCAGCTCGAGCACGGACGATTCGACCGTCGGGTGGGCGCGCTGCTGGTGAGCGGCGGGCACACCGAGATCTTGCTGGTGGACGACATCGCCACCGACATCACCCTGCTCGGGCAGAGCATCGACGATGCCGCGGGTGAGGCGTTCGACAAGGTCGCCCGGCTGCTGGGCCTGCCCTACCCCGGTGGCCCGCACGTCGACCGCGTCGCTCGCGGGGGTGACCCGACCGCCGTGCGCTTCCCGCGCGGTCTCACAGGTGGCCGCGACCTTGACAAGCACCGCTACGACTTCTCGTTCTCCGGTCTCAAGAGCGCTGTGGCGCGCCATGTCCAGCACGAGCAGCGGATGGGTCGGGGTTTTGTCGTTGCCGACGTCGCGGCGTCCTTCCAGGACGCGGTGTGCGACGTGCTCACCCGGAAGGCCATCGCCGCTTGTCTCGCTCATGACGTCGACACCCTCATCATCGGCGGAGGGGTGGCGGCCAACGCACGCCTGCGCCACTTCGCCGAGGAACGCGCGGCAAAGGCTGGCATCGAGATCCGGGTGCCGCGCATGGGTCTGTGCACCGACAACGGAGCCATGGTCGCCGCGTTGGGGGCCGAGGTCGTACGGCGCGGTCTGCCACCGTCATCGCTGGACCTGCCCGCCGACTCGAGCCTGCCGGTCACCCAGATCGTCGCCGCCTAGCCGCATCCCTCCCGCCCCCGCTGGGAGTGACGGTCTTGAGGCGACACGCCGGCGGAAACCACAAGTGCGTCACTCCCAGCGCGGACGTCTGGTGGGTTCGACTCGAAAGCGCAGCGTCTGCCCGGGCCGTGCCTGGGCCAACCGATCGGTGTGTGCGTCGACCACCACCGCGATGACCGGATAGCCCCCGGTGACCGGATGATCGGGCCCGAAGACGATGGGGCCGCCATCGGAGGCGACCTGGATGCTGCCTCGCGCGCACGCTTCGCTGGGCAGCTCCTCGGCGCGCGCGCGTTCGAGCACGGGGCCGGTCAGGCGGATGCCGACCCGGTTCGAGTCCGACCCGATCTGCCATGCCGACTCGAGCAGCAGGCGCACGGATTCGGGAGTGAACCAGCCGTCTCGTGGTCCGAGAACCACGTCGACGCTGAGGTCCCCGCCGCGCAGGAGCGAGGGGATGTCTTCGAGGTCGGGGGAGGGGCGCGCGACGCCCACCGCGAGGGTGTCGCCCACCGCGAGCGGCGCTGGGCCGAGGCCGGCAAGGGTGTCGGCCGACGCCGAGCCGAGCTCCCGCGCAGCGGCAAGACCCCCAGCCACGCCGACGTACGTCCGCACGCCGGCGGCGATCGTGCCGAGGCGAAGCCTCTGCCCGGCGCGGATCGGGATGGCCCGACCATGCGCTGCCGGCTCGCCATCGATGTCGAGCGGGCCGACTCCCCCGGTCATGGCGATCATGTGGGCCGACTCGGCTCGCAGCAGCAGACCTCCGCCAAGCACCTCGATCACAGCGGCGCAGGGGTCGTTGCCGAGCAGGATGTTGGCCTGCCGAAGCGCTGGGCGGTCGAACGCTCCAGACGTGCTGACGCCGAGATGTCCGAGGCCGGTTCGTCCCCCGTCCTCGACGAGGCTGAGCAGTCCGGGCAGCTCGACCACGAAGCTCATCGTTGCGCGACGAAACGGACAGTCATCCCGGCGGCCAGCAGAGCCGGATCGGCGCGCTCGCTGTCCCACAACGTCAGCGTGGTCCGACCGAGCAGCTGCCACCCGCCCGGCGACTCTCGTGGGTAGACGCCGCTGAACTCACCGGCGAGGCCGACCGAGCCGGCCGGGACGCATGCTCTCGGCGACGGCCGCCGGGGCACCTCCAGGCGTGGGTCGCCTCCGACGAGGTACGAGAAACCGGGAGCGAAGCCGCCGAATGCCACCGTCCACCGAGAGCCGGTGTGCGCGGCGACGACCCCGTCCTCGCCGAGCCCGGTGAGTCGGCCGACGTCCGCCAGGTCGGGGCCGTCGTACACGACCGGCACCTCGAGCTCGGCGACCTGGTCGATCGCAGCAGAGGAGCCTGGGGTCGTCGCTGCGACGAGCGCACGCAGGCTGCGCGGATCGCCGCGCAGGAGCACGCTGCGGGCGCCGAGCACCGAGTCGACCTGCGGATGCAGGGCGGCGAACCAGCGCTGGGCCTCATCCAGCGACTCGCAATCGAGGAGCATGGCGGCGTCGCCGTAGGGGAGTGTCCTCACGCGTCCATGCTCCTCACGTCGGCGCCCGCTGCCAGCAGCGCGGCGCGCACAGCACGAGCCAGGCCGACAGCGCCGGGGCTGTCGCTGTGCACGCAGACCGACGCCACGTTTCCGAGCAGCTGTACTGCCTGGGTGGCGACCGAGTCGACGTCGGTGAGCAGGGCTCCCGGCTCCCGTCGTGGGACGAGGCGTCCGTCTGGCGTGTAGGCACGGTCGGCGAAGCCCTCGAGGGCGGTCGGGATGCCGCGCGCGTCGGCGATGCCGAGTGACACCGAACCAGGCAGGCCGAGCAGAGAACGCGTGACCGCGAGCCCGTGCAGGGCTTCGACGACCGCATGCGCCTGCCTGTCGTGGTCGACGATCGCGTTGTAGAGCGCACCGTGCGGCTTGACGTAGGTGACGGTGCCACCGACGGAGCCGGCGACGTCGTCGAGGAGCGAGATCTGGCTCATGATCTCTGCCGTCAGGTCGGCCGATGGCATGTCCAGGAAGAGGCGGCCGAAGTTGTCGCGATCGGGGTAGCCGACCTGCGCGCCGATGGCGACGCCGCGGGCAACGGCGGCTTCGCACGTCGCGCGCATGAGGTCCTCGTCACCGGCGTAGGCGCCGCAGCAGATGTTGGCACTGGTGACCACGTCGAGCAGCGCCAGATCCTCCCCCGACGTCCATCGAGGCCACGACTCGCCGAGGTCGGCGTTGAGGTCGATCCGCATGCTGGGAGCGTAACGACCCACCCGCTCCCCGAGAAGTGGCAGGTGAGGCACCGAATCTCCATCGAATTGGTCGACGAAAGGTGCTCGAGGCGCGAATTCGTGGACATCGTGTCGTGGGGTCAGAGGCGTTCCACCAGGAAGGCCCGCCCTTCGCCCTGGACCCGCGTCATGATCACCAGGGCCTTGTGGGGGCCTTTCAGCTTCATGCGGCGCACCAGCTCCTCGGGGACGATGTCGACGCCACGTTTCTTGATGGTCAGCGTCCCCACACGGCGCACCTGCAACGCGGCCCGCAATGGCTTCTCGCGGAACGGGAGCTCATCGATGATGCGGAACCCGCGTGCGAGCGGTGTCGGATCAGCGCGGTCAGAGCTGATGTAGGCGATGTGGGCGTCGGTGAGCCAGCCGCCGATCGTCGACGCCAGCTCGCCGACGAGGCCGGATCGGATGACGGCATCGTCGGGCTCGTAGAGGTAGGCACCCGCCTCGGCCACCGCGGCCGGTTCGCCCGTGGCCACGAGCCCGGCCCCGGACGGCAGCACCGTCGCGCGGCGCGATGCTGTGGCGAACGGAGCGCCCCACAGGCACGCCTCGACGAGGTCGCCACGGTCGCTTACCCACTCGGCCTCCACACCGTGCGGCACGGCATCGTGTGCGAGCCCCGGCATCAGCTTGGCGACGGCGCGGCCCTCCAGCCGTTGCTTCACCCAGTCCCACGGCGGCTGAAGGTCTCCGGTCGAGAACGTGCGGCCGCGGCCGTCGCGGCGGGCCGGATCGATGAAGGCGACCTCGTCGGGACGCACGTCGACGCTGCGAGCATCGGCGCAGATGATCTCCCCCGCGAGCCCCAGCGCGTCAAGGTTGGCCGCTGCGATGGCTGCGCGCACGGGGTCGAGCTCGACCCCGCGCACGGCCAGACCGGCTCGGGCGAACGCGACAAGATCACCGCCGATGCCGCAGCCCAGATCGACAACGGCATCCGCACCGCTCGCAGCCAGCCGCTCGGCCCGGTGCGTCGCGACCGTCGACCGCGTCGATTGCTCGAGTGCCTCGTGCGTGAAGTACATCCGGGCAGCATCGCCGCCGAACTTCGCCTGGGCCTTGCCCCGAAGGTGGTTCTGGGTGACGGCTCCGGCGACGAGCCCGGGCGCATGGGTCTTGCGCAGTCGCGTGCCGAGACCCAGATCGCTCTCGACTCCCGCCCGCTCGGACACCTCGCGGAGCAGGAGCTGTCCGGTGGGAGACAGGAGCTGCGCAAAGGTCTCCGGATCCATGCAGGAGACAGTAGCGAGAGCCGAGTGCCTGACCGACGCGTGCGTCCCGTTAGCACTCCCATGGGGCGAGTGCCAGCGGCGTGCTACGTTTCACGTGAGCATTCTCTCCTTGAGATTGCCAGCATCGGTGAGCACGACCCCCGCGACGGCGTGCCCACCCGCATCCAATGTTCCACCGTTGAAAGGGGAGGTCGACACGTGTCGGTCACCATCAAGCCGCTCGAAGACCGTCTGGTCATCCAGGCTGTCGAAGCAGAGCAGACCACCGCATCGGGTCTGGTCATTCCAGACACCGCCAAGGAGAAGCCGCAGGAAGGCAACGTCATTGCAGTGGGCCCCGGTCGGGTCGACGACAACGGCAACCGCGTTCCTCTCGATGTCGCCGTCGGCGACAAGGTCATCTTCAGCAAGTACGGCGGCACCGAGGTCAAGTACGACGGCCAGGAGTACCTCATCCTGTCCGCTCGCGACGCCCTCGCTGTCGTTTCGTGATCTGACCCCCCGGCACCCCGTTCGCGGGGGGCCGGGGCCTCTCACGTCCC
>NZ_JACMOM010000379.1 GCF_014378035.1 Aeromicrobium sp.
ATCCGGCCTTGCGGCGGGTCGAGATCTCCACTCTGTCCGCGAACGTCAACTCACTCCGCTGCCCCACCAGGGCCTCCTACCATCGGCCCCCGCCGGCCAGGGGTGTTGCCACGACGCTATGACGCTGCCCACTGGCGCAACGGCTACGTCGAGTCCTTCAACGGCCGCGTCCGCGACGAATGCCTCACCATCACCATCTTCTGGTCACTGGCCCAAGCCCGGGCCGTGATCACCGACTGGAACGACGACTGCAACCACCGCCGACGACCCAGCTCCCTCGGCTACCAGTCACCAGCCGTACACGCTGCAGCCTGCACCCACCAATGAACACCGACTCTCACACGAGCCGGATCAGTTCTCGGGGTCCCCCCACAGTGCCAACTACAGCGAGTGACAGTGAGAAGTTCGGTACGCAGCGTCAGAGATGGGCGACTAGCGTTCGCGGTCTGTTGCCCATGTTCCACCCGTTTGTCGGTCCCTGAGGAGCTGGGTAAGCGATGTCGCGACGACCAAGGCTTGCTGACACCCGCGATGAAGCGGCCGACACCCGCGATGACGTGGCTGACGTCCGGGACCGTCTGGCTGACGTTCGTGACGCCCATGCCGACGACCGAGACACCGACAGCAGCGCCCGTGATCTCGACATCGGGCGGCTGCTCAGTGACGCCATCAGCCGAGACAAGCAGGCCGAACGGCGCGACCGGGAGGCCGAAGCGCGCGACGCGGCCGCTGCACACCTTGATTCGCTCTCAGCGCCGTTGCCCTTTGGGTCACCGGCCTACGCCGCGACGGCACAAGCATTCGCAGACAGGTTGCGGGCCGGCAAGGACCGAGACGCGGCCGCCGGGGACCGCGCGGATCTCATCGCCGCCCTGCGGCAAATCGTCCGCCGACGAGATGACGCGGCCGCCCACCGCGAGAGCACCGCGGGGCACCGCCTCGAGTCCGAGGGCGACCGGGCCGGTGCGAGGAAAACCCGCGACGCCGCCGCAGACAGTCGCCGACTCGCCGACGGCGAACGGCGTACCGCCACCAACGAGCGGCGCCAAGGCTAGGACGTGTCTCGTGTTGACCGGGTCGGGTCCTGGCCGGACACCTGGCCGACGCGATGCGCGCGATCGGCGAACGGGTGTCGGTGGATCCCACATCGCAGGGGTGCTTCACATCAGCCTGACGCGGTCGACAAGCCCTCGAAGGCCACCGGCTCGTGAATTTGCCCTCATCAGGGTTGACTCTGTTCATCGGGGACATATCTCCCGGGCGCATCCCACTTGAGGGCTGCATACGACAACCCGCGCTACGGCGTGGTGATGAGCAGACCTGCGTCGTCCCCACCGATGCGCCCGGAGACGGCCGCACACGGAGAAATACGGTCGCCTAGACGGCGCAGGTGCAGTGGCGAGACCGGCAGCACCGCACGATTGCACGGGCCCCCTGACCTCCGGAGCCCACCATGTCGCAGAGCCACCGACCTCCCTCCTCGCGGCGATCCGCGACCATCGCTACGTTGACCGCGCTGGTGCTGAGCGTCCCCCTCACTGGCGCCTTTATTGGTACCGCCCACGCCGACACCAACCCGAGCGCCGCTCAAGGCCCGGAAAGCAACGAAGCGCCGAATCTGGTCGCCCCGTCACCTGTCGGGGAGCCGAACGTCGATGTCGAAGGCGGCGGTGAGGGGAACGACCGAAGCCAGACTGGGCAAAGAGACGATCGGATCGAGGACGAGGGCAAGGTTCAGAGCGGGGAACGCATTCCTGGTGACAATGGCACAGTAAAGATCCATCAGACCGGCACCCCGGTTGAGGACCGGCGTAACGAGCCCAAGGTCTGCGGCTTCTACCTTGACGCCTTCAGCTTCGACGCCGGCCAGCCCTTGACCTACGAGATCGTTCCTGGCCCGAATTTCAAAGCCGCCAGCGTCTTGTCCGGAACTATCTCCACGGACGCGCTCGGGGACGGCCATACTGCAGCGCTCTCGCTGCCCAACGGCATGTACAAGCTGACCGTCACCTTCCCGGGCGAGCACGGCGCCGGGAAGCACAAGGTCTTCAAAGTCGACTGCCCCACAACGACCCCACCGGCACCGCCAACAGTGCCGACAGTGCCCGCTCCCGTGGTTGTGGTTGGCCCCGTCGTAGTTGTCCCGAGCGTGCCGGTCGTGCCCGTCGTAGTTGTCCCGACCGTGCCGGTCGTGCCCGTCGTAGTTGTCCCGACCGTGCCGGTCGTGCCCGTCGTAGTTGTCCCGACCGTGCCGGTCGTGCCCG
>NZ_JACMOM010000380.1 GCF_014378035.1 Aeromicrobium sp.
GCCTCCGACGTCCCCGCCTCCGACAAGGAAGCCGCAGCGTGGTCCAACGTCGGCCCCGTCAGTGCTGACACGGGCGCCACCGACGCCGGTGCCGACGAGATGCCCGCCGAAGAAGTGACTCACGTCCCGGACGAGACCGAGCCGGTCGAGAAGGACGCACGGGCGGAGGAGGCCGAGGAGGCTTCGACCGAGCCGGAGGCCGGGCACACAGAGCCCGATGCGGCCCCCGGTGAGATCGTCGCCGTCCAGGAGGCCGAGTCCACCGCCGACCTGGTCTCGCCGGAGGCGGCTCCGCTGACCGAGGCCAACCCGAGCGGTGAGGCGCTGAGCGAGGCAGCCACCGCGTCAGCACATGACTCCGACACTCACGGCCAGTCCACAGACGGCGATGCCGTCGAGGAATGGGTCGAAGAGGGCGGCATGCAGAAGGCCAAGGACGACGAGACCCTGCCCTGACCCGAGGGGCGCCCTGTGACACGTGCCCCAGACATGCGAAAAGTCCGACCGGGAGGGAGCCACGGATCGGACTTTTGCTGCTCCGAGAAGCAGCGTCGCAACCAGGCGGGAGGGAGTGTGCCCGGTTCGAAAGGATCAACGAGGCGCAGCCGGGAAAGTAACGCAACAATCTCCGCGCTCCTGATCCCCCCGCCACATGTCAGGGATGAGGGGTAGCGGAAACATCACGTGGTGTGACACCTTCTGGGGGCACGACCTACTCGGGGGAGTACGACCATGTCGATCGCCATGTCACGCGTTGGTGCCATCATCGCCGGAACGGGGCTCGTCGCCGCGCTCGTTCCCACCGCGATGGCCACGGCATCCAACCCTGCGTCGACGCCGCCCGAGGTCGATTGCTCATGGACCCGGAGCACCGTTCCCCTGCAGGATGCGTTCTCGCGAGCGGCAGATGCCTCGGACGTGCCCGCGGAGGTTCTCAAAGCCGTCTCCTACCTCGAGTCGCGTTGGGACGATCATGGGGCGCGACCCAGCGCCGACGGCGGATACGGTCCCATGAACCTCACCGACCTGCCGCCCGACAACGACTCCGGCAAGGGTGATGGCGCCAGGCTCGACGCGGCATCTGCCAGAACAGCGCGACAGGGCGCGACGCTCACGGGTCTCGACCTCGCAACAATCAAGGGTGAAGCCGACGCCAACATCTGCGCGGGGGCCGCGGTGCTCGCGTCGTACCGGAGTCAGAGGTCGGTAGCGAACGATGCCGCGGCCGAGTCCACCTCCACGCGTGCGGACGTCAACACGTGGCAGGCTGCCGTGGCGCGCTACGGATCGGGCAGCAAGGGTTTCGTGCGGCAGGTCTACACGCACCTGAGGAGCGGCGAGAGCCGCGTCACCGCGCAGGGCCACAGCGTCACCCTCACCCCCCAGCCGCAGGCCACCATCCCGGCTGCGCCTGCGTCGTCGAAGCGAACCGACTGCCCGCCGACCCTCGGTTGCGAGTGGCTGCCAGCGCCCTACGAGAAGCTCGATCCGACCGATCCCGACACGACGGGCAACTACGGCAACCACGACCTCGCCGATCGCACCGGCAAGGCCGGACCCCAGCTGAAGTACATCGTCATCCACGACACCGAGGGCTCGTACAACGGGTCGGTGGCACTCGTCCAGGACCCCACCTACCTCGCGTGGAACTACACCATCCGATCCGCCGACGGCCACGTTGCGCAGCACCTCGACGCCAAGGACGTCGGCTGGCATGCCGGCAACTGGTACGTCAACATGCACTCGATCGGCATCGAGCACGAGGGCAAGGGCGGCAACGGCGGCTGGTATACCGAGGCGATGTACCAGAGCTCGGCGGAGCTCGTGAAGCACCTCGCGAAGAGATACAGCATCGCGCTCGACCCGCAGCACGTCATCGGCCACGACCAGGTGCCCGGCACCGTCGCCGGCAACACCGCACGCATGCACTGGGACCCGGGGCCCTACTGGGACTGGGAGCACTACTTCGACCTGCTCGGTGCACCGATCGGCGGCGGTCAGGCAGCCAACGCGGTGTCGCCTGGTGACGTCGTGACGGTGCGGCCCGGTCAGGCGGGCAACCCGCAGACGTTGACGCAGTGCGAGGAGCAGTCCCCCGGGTCAGGGCCGTGCCAGGCCGACGCACCGACCAACTTCGTACCGCTGCACCAGGCACCGAGCGAGGCGGCTCCGCTCGCGAAGGACGTCGCGGTGCATCCTTCGGGCGCAGCCGGTTCGACAGTCGTCAGCGACGTGGCGGGGCGTGCGCAGGCCGGCAACCGGCTCGTGGTCAAGGCGGTGCAGGGAGACTGGGTCCAGGTGTCGTGGGCCGGCGAGCTGGTGTGGCTGCACAATCCCTCGTCACGACGTGTGCTCGTCAGGACACCCGGTGCCACCGTGACCGTCAAGACCGGGACGACCAGCGCACCTGCCTACGGACGCGCCTACCCCGAGCAGTCGGCCTACCCGACGACCATCCCCTACCAGGCGGTGTCGCCGGTCGAGTACACCCTGAAGCCCGGGCAGTCGTACGCCCTGACCGACCGCACTGTCGTGACCGACTACTTCAACGCCAAGACGTACGACGGCACGACCCCCGGCGACCGCACTGACGTCAGAGGCGTCGACGTCTACTACCAGGTGGCGCTGGCTCACCGCGTGGTCTACGTGCGAGCGTCCGACGTCGACGTCCACCCCGCACGCCCCACGATCTGAAGGATTTCTGTTCACCCACGACGAATCACTGATCGACGACCCGTCACGTCGTCGAGGTGTGGGGAGGTCTGGGAGACGAGGGGAACACCGGGGCGGTAGGCGAGGTGGAGAAGCCTCCGGGGTTGCAGTCGATCGCGCGAGCGGCTGACTTGTACGTGACCCCCGACACACCTTCGTCGTTGTGCTTGCCGGACCCCCCAGGTCTCCCTCCCTGACCAAGGAGCTTCATGCGTACGAGCCGTTCTGTCCTCGCACTGGGCGCCGCCGCGCTCGCGTTCGCCGCGCTCGTCGCCGGGCCCCAGACGGCCGGGGCTGCGGCCACCTACACAGTCACGCCGCTGCACTTCAAGGTCGACATCGGCCCGGCCGGTTCCACGCAGACGTGCGACATCGTCGGCGACCTCTACCTCCCCGCCTCGGCAGGCACCACCGCCGCCACGAAGGTCCCGGCCATCCTCACGACCAACGGCTTCGGCGGGTCGAAGGATGACCAGGCGGGCATCGGCAAGGCCTTCGCCGCGCGCGGCTACGCAGTGTTGTCCTACTCGGGTCTCGGATTCGGTGGCTCGGGCTGCAAGATCACGCTCGACGATCCTGACTACGACGGAGTGGCTGCGAGCCAGCTGATCAGCTATCTCGGCGGCAAGGCTGGCATCGCCTTCACCGACGCCGCACACACGGACGCCGCACCGACCCTCGGCGTCGTCAGGCGGGACACCCGCGACCACGCTGGCAGGGCGTCGGCCAACGACCCCCGTGTCGGCATGGTCGGTGGGTCGTACGGCGGGCAGGTGCAGTTTGCCGCGGCCTCGGTCGACCCGCGCATCGACACCATCGTCCCGATCATCACGTGGAGCGACCTGTCGTACTCGCTCTCGCCCAACAACACGTCACAGACCACCGGCGTCCAGACCTCGACCCCGGGCGCAGCCAAGCTGTTGTGGGCCCTGGGCTTCTCGGGTCTTGGCGTCGCCAACGGCATCGAGAACGGCCCGTCCGATCCGGGTCGCCTCCTCGGCTGCCCGAACTTCGCCACGTTCGTGTGCCCCGCGCTCGTCAACGCGGCTGCCACCGGCACCCTCGACGCGTCGACCACGGCGTCGCTGCGTCATGCCTCGGTCTCGAGCTACGTCAACAGGATCACGATCCCGACCCTCCTGATCCAGGGTCAGAACGACACGCTCTTCAACCTCAACGAGGGCGTCGCCACCTACCAAGCCCTCAAGAATCAGGGCACCCCAGTCAAGATGATCTGGCAGAAGTGGGGACATTCGGACAGCAAGCCCGCGCCCGGTGAGATCGACCTCGCCGACCCGAATCCCTCGACCCAGTACGAGACGAAGCGCATCGCCGACTGGTTCGAGCACTATCTCAAGGACACCTCGGCCAGCACGGGCCCGACGTTCGCCTACTTCCGCGACTGGATCACCTACTCCGGCATCGCCACACCGGCCTACGCCACGTCGCCGACCTACCCCGTCGGCACGGCCCGGAAGCTCTACCTGTCGGGCAGCAGCCAGCTCAGCTCGTCCGCGAGCGGCATCGCCCCGTCGTCTCAGTCGTTCGTCACGCCGATCGCCGGTGTGCCGACCTCGACCGATGTTCTCGACGTCGTCGGCAGCTCGTTGCCGCTGCCCGAGACCGACCTTCCCGGCACCTTCGCCTCGTGGTCGACCCCCGCGCTGACCGCACCGCTGGAGGTCACCGGCTCGCCGACCCTCGACCTCAAGGTCGACGCTCCCGCCGCCACGCTCTCCCAGTCGCTCGACCCCGGCAAGCTCGTGCTGTTCGTGAAGATCGCGGACGTCGACGCGGCCGGCAAGGCCACCATCGTCCGCAATCTCGTCGCCCCGGTGCGCGTCCCGGACGCGACCAAGCCGTTCCGCGTCACGCTGCCGGGCATCGCCCATCGGTTCGCCGCAGGCCACACGATCAGGCTCATCGTGGCCGGAGGTTCGACCAACTACCGCGGCGGGCTGACACCGAACCCGGTCACGATCGCGAGCGGAGCGGGCCAGGTGCTCACGCTGCCGGTCGTCCCGTAGTCAGGCGTCTCGGCGGCGGAGCAGGAACCAGGCGGCAAGGACGAGTGCGGCCACCTCGAGACCGAACACGCCGAACCCTGTCCATGCGTCCAGCAGCAGGGGGTTGAACGACGCCGGCGTCGCCAGCGAACCGCCGGCGTTGCCGGGCATCAGCTTGGTGATCCACTCTCCCAGGTCGCCGGGGATCAGCATCACCATGGTGCCCACCACGAACACCAGCGCGAGCACGAGCGAGATGGCCGCTGCGGTGTGACGGACCAGGAACCCGACCGCCATCGAGAGCAGTCCGAGCCCGGCGAGGAAAAGGCCGCTGCCGTACATCGCGCGAGCCACGTCACCGTCGAGCGAGAGGCCGATGCCCTCACGGTCAAGGAAGACGTTGCCGCCGACGTAGCCCAGCAGGGCCGTCATCGTCCCGATCACGAAGAGCGTGCCGGTGACCACGACCGCCTTCGCAGCGAAGACGCGCCCGCGCTCCGGGACAGCGGCGAACGAGGTGCGGATCATGCCGGTGCCGTACTCTGACGTCACGGCCAGCACCCCCAGGATCACGGCGCACACCTGGGCGATCATCATGCCCCAGGTGATGAACGAGCCCGCCGACTCGTCGGCTCCGTCACTGGCGAGCCATTCGGCGTTGCCCCAGCAGATCAGGGTCGTCAGGCCGGCGCCGAGGACGACGAGGCCGACCATGGTCCACCAGGTCGACCTGACGGTCCAGAGCTTGATCCACTCGGCCCTCAGAGCGTGGCTGAAGCCGGCCCGCGGGATGGCGTTGTTGCGAAGCTCGGACGGGGTGGGCGTCTCGGGCTTGGTGTCGGCGCTCATGAGCGTGAACCTGCCGTGTGCTCGTCAACGGTCTTCGCGTGGTACTCGACGCTGTCGGCCGTCAGCGCCATGAACGCATCCTCGAGCGAGGAGCGCACGAGGGTGAGCTCGTGGAGGAGGAGTCCGTGCGAACCGATCAGCTCGCCGATGGCCGGCGCCTCGAGGCCCTGCACCCGCAACTCGTCGTCGACGCGGGTGACGTCGAGCCCTCGACCGACGAGCAGGGCCTCGACGCCGGTCGATTCCGGTGCCTTGACGCGGACGAACGACGCCGCGTGCTCGGTCATGAATCGGGTCATCGAGCAGTCGGCCAGGATCGAGCCCCGGCCGATCACGATGAGGTGGTCGGCCATGAGCGCCATCTCCGACATCAGGTGGCTGGAGATGAAGACCGTGCGGCCCTCGTTCGCGAGCTCGCGTGCAAGCGTGCGGACCCATCGGATGCCCTCGGGATCGAGCCCGTTGACCGGCTCGTCGAGGACGATGACCGGCGGGTCGCCCAGCAGCGCCGACGCGATGCCGAGGCGTTGACCCATGCCCAGCGAGAAGCGACCTGCCCGCTGGCCGGCGACGGTGTCGAGGCCGACCTGCTCCAGCACCTCGCCGACCCGGGTGGTCGGGATGCCGTTGCTGGCAGCCATCCAGCGGAGATGGTCACGAGCGGAGCGCCCCGGATGGAGAGCGTGCGCCTCCAGGAGCGCGCCGATCTCGCGGAGAGGAGCCGGTGAGGCAGCGTAGCGGTGACCGTTGACGGACACCGTGCCGCTCGTGGGGGCGTCGAGGCCGAGGATCATCCGCATCGTGGTCGACTTGCCGGCGCCGTTGGGTCCGAGGAAGCCGGTGACCCGGCCCGGCTCGACGGTGAAGTCGATGCCGTTGACAGCGGACTTGTCGCCGTAGGTCTTGGTGAGTCCCTGGGCGCGAATCATGCCGATCGCCGCCCGGTGTCTATCGAGGTGCTGCGTGAGGGGAACATGTTCCTACCGTGCCTGCGTCGCACGCACCGTCGCATCGGGGAACGACCCTCCACGACCCCTGACCGCACCCTGACGCACGCCGCGTCAACAGGCTCCCTCGGCTGGCAGGCCGGTCAGGGATAGCGTGGGGACTCACCGACTGGAGGCCTCATGGACGACGGACCCGGCAGCGTCACGTGGCGCGCCACCTCGCGCGGCAGGTTGCTCGCGTTCGCCCGTCGATCGCGCCGCCCGGAGGGTGGTTTCGCGTGGCTCGACGACGCCGGCGAGCCAGAGGCCTACCGGAACCTCGAGCTGTGGATCAATGCGCGGATGACCTATGTGTTCGCATTGGCGCACCTGGCGGGCGAGGCCGACATGCTGCCGCTCGTCGACCACGGGGTCAGCGCCTTGTCGACAATCTTCCACGACGACGAGCACGGCGGCTGGTACGACGCGATCGGCCTCGACGGCCACCCTGTCGACACGACCAAGCGGTGCTACGGCCACGCCCACGTGCTGCTTGCCGCTTCCGTCGCGTGCAAGGCCGGCGCCAGGGGTGCCGAGGCGCTGCTCGCTGAGGCGAGCCGCGTCCATGGTGAGAGGTTCTGGGACAACGACTCCGGGCGGTGTGTCGAGGAGATCGCCGCTGACTGGTCGCTCGTGGACCCCTACCGGGGTGCGAACAGCAACATGCACACCGTCGAGGCCTACCTGTTCGCCGCAGATGTCACGGGCAACGACGTCTGGCGCGACCGGGCCCTGTCGATCTGTGAGCGCATCATCGGGATCCACGCCCGCGCCCACCACTGGCGCATACCTGAGCACTACGACCACGACTGGACTCCGGTGCCGGACTACAACGAGGCGCTGCCGGCCGATCCATTCAGACCCTTCGGGGTGACCCCGGGGCATGCCTTCGAGTGGGCCAGGCTGCTGATCCATCTCGCATCAAGCCTCGACGACCCACGACCGTGGCTCAAGGAAGCCGCCGAGGATCTCTTCGCGCGTGCCGTCGACGATGCCGTCAGCGACGAAGCGCCGGGCCTCCCCTACACGACCGACTGGCACGGTGAGCCCGTCGTCAGCGAACGATTCCACTGGGTCATGGCCGAGGCAGTGCTCGCGGCGGAAGCCCTGCACGTGTACACCGGCTCAGCGAAGTACGCCGGCCTGGCCACACGCTGGTGGGCCGAGATCGATGAGTACTTCGTCGACCCAGCATCGGGGTCGTGGCACCACGAGCTGTCGCCGACGATGGAGTGGTCGTCACGCACGTGGCACGGCCAGCCCGATGCCTACCACGCGTTCAACGCCCTGGCGTTTCCCAGCCTCCCCCTCGCGCCGACGGCGGCCCTCACGATCGGCGATCTCGACCGATGACGGTCTTGGTGATCGGCGAGGCCCTTGTCGATGTCGTCCAGCGGGACGGCGTCGACCCCGAACCGCACGCGGGTGGCTCCCCGTTCAACGTCGCCGTCGGGCTGGCCCGCCTCGACGTCCCGACCCAGCTCGCCACTCAGCTGGCACCCGATGCCTATGGCGCCCTGTTGCGGGAGCGTCTCGACGAGTCGGGCGTCATGCTCTCGAGCCTCGAGCCGGTACCTGATCACACGTCCAGCGCGAGCGCGACCCTGGCCGCCGACGGCAGCGCGTCGTACGTCTTCGACCTGACGTGGAACCCGGAACAGCTGCCCGACCCCGGCCAGTTCGAGGCAGTGCACGTCGGCTCGCTCGGCACGTCGCTCGAGCCGGGCGCACGCCTCGTGGCCGACCTCGTGGTGAGTGCCGACGCGCTCGGCATCCCGGTGTCGTACGACCCCAACGTGAGGCTCGCAGTCGAGCCCGATGCGGCGGTGTGGCGGCGGGTCTTCGAGACGATCGTCCCCTACGCCAGCATCGTGAAGCTGAGCGATGAGGATGCCGCCGTGCTGTTCCCCGGTGAGAAGCCGCACGATCTCGCCCGGCGGCTGTCCTCCGAGCGGGGCCTCGTGGCGGTCACGGTCGGTGGTGAGGGGGCCGTGCTCAGCGCCACCGGGGCGGCGGCGTCCATCAAGGCCCCGGCCATCGAGGTCGTCGACACGATCGGCGCCGGCGACTCGTTCATGGCCGCGATGCTGGCGTGGTGCGCGGTCTATTCCTGGCCCTCCGCCGCCGAGCTCGACCTGACCGAGCTCACCGACCTCGCCGCCTACGCTGCGATGGCCGCCGCCATCACCTGCTCCCGTCCCGGCGCCGACCCGCCCCGCAGCGCCGACCTCCACTGACCCGGTGGCGGTGGCGGTGGCGGAGGTCAGGCGACGGGGCGGGCTCCGCGGAGCGCGACGCACCGCGCGGCGGCGACGAGCCCGCCGGTGAGAGACGCCTCCACGGTGTGGGTCCGAGCCAGGCCGTTGAGGAACCCCGCGCAGAACGCGTCGCCCGCGCCGGTGGTGTCGACGACGTCAACAACAGCGGCGGGGGCGGCCATGTGTCCGGTGGGTCCGCGATAGAACACGCCATCGGCGCCGCAGGTGAGCACGACGTGCACGACCTCGAGTGACAGCTCGTCGGCGATGTCGTCGGGACGCTCGGCGCCGGCGAGGTAGGCACCCTCGTCGAGGTTGGGAAAGATCACGTCGATGCCGTCGATCCACGAGCGGAACGCGTCACGGCCCACGGCTTCGAGAAAGCCCAGCGAGCTCGGGTCGATGCTCGTGAAGACATTCCTCCGGTGAGCCTCGGCAACGAGATCGAGCACCAATGGACGCACCCCGTCGTCGAAGAAGGAGTAGCCCGTGACGTGCAGCCATGTCACGTCGTCCCACACGTCGCCCGGGACGTCGGCCTCCGTGAGACTCGTGTTGGCGGCGCGGTCGACGTACATCGTGCGGTCGGCGACGGCATCAAGCGTCAGGACGATGGTCGCGGTCGGCAGCAACGGGTCTCCGGAGATGCGCGCGTCGACGCCGTGCTGCACCAGTGCTGCGGTGTGACGGTCGACGGCGTCGGCCCCGCACCGGCCCACGAATCGCACCTGCGCGCCGAGGTGCCCGAGCCATGCCGCGACGTTGGCAGCAGAACCACCGGGCGTCATCCGAATCTCCGAGATGGTGTCGCTCGCCGGGTTGACCGCACCCAGCGGGCGCACGCCGATGTCGTCGACCACGTCGCCGACGACCAGGATCACCATCCCGTCACCGAGCGGCCCAGGAGAGGGCGATCTCTCCAGCGACGCGGATGTTGTTCTCCGCGATCCGCAGGTTGACTGCGAGGCTCCTGCCGCCGGTCAGTCCCACGATCGTGAGCAGCAGGAACGGCGTGACCTCCTTGCCGGTCAGGCCCCTCTCGTCAGCCATGCGCAGAGCATCGGCCAGCGCCCTGTCGTGCACCTCAGGGTCGAGCTGCTCGGTGACCGGGAGCGGGTTGGCAACAAGAATCGCGGCCAGCTGCCCCAGCTCGTCACGCGAGGCCATGACGTCGGCGACCGCCGCGGCGTCGGGCACCGACCAGTCGAGCCGGTGACCCGAGTCGGTGAGCCAGAAGCTCGGAAACATGTCGGTGCCGTACCCCAGCACGATCACACCGAGCGACTCGAGGCGCTCGAGCGTCGCCGCGATGTCGAGGATCGACTTCACCCCGGCGGACACCACCGTGATGGGCACCTCGGAGAGCACCTTGAGGTCGGCCGACTCGTCGAACGTCTCGGACGCGCCGCGGTGCACCCCGCCGAGCCCGCCCGTCGCGAAGACCCGGATGCCGGCACGGTTGGCGATGTACGAGGTCGCCGCCACCGTGGTCGCGCCGCTGCTGCCCCGGGCGAGCACGATCGGCAGATCGCGGACGCTCAGCTTGGGCATGTCCTCGCCGGCCACGCGGATCAGCTCGTCGTCGGTGAGGCCAGCCTTGAGCTGCCCGTCGAGCACGGCGATCGTCGCCGGGACGACCCCCATCTCGGTGAGGATCGACTCGAAACGGCGCGCGGCATCGAGGTTGTCGGGCCGCGGCAGCCCGTGCGAGATGATCGTCGACTCCAGTGCCACGACCGGCCTGCCCTCGTCGAGCGCGGAGGCGACGGCGGGCGAGATGCTCAGGGGGAGGGCCACCGACTCAGGATAGGGATCGAGTGGCGCAGCCCGGTGCGCAATGGGGGGTCAGATGTCGGTGCGGTGGAAGTTGGCGTGGCTCCGGGACGCCGTGGGGCCGCGCTGCCCCTGGTAGCGCGAGCCGTACTTCGCCGAGCCGTAGGGGTTGTCGGTGGGCGAGCTCAGCCGGAAGTAGCAGACCTGGCCGATCTTCATGCCCGGGTAGAGCTTGATGGGCAGCGTGGCGACGTTGGCCAGCTCGAGGGTGACGTGGCCGGAGAAGCCGGGGTCGATGAAGCCCGCCGTGGAATGGGTCAGCAGCCCGAGCCGGCCGAGCGACGACTTGCCCTCGAGCCGGGCGGCGATGTCGTCGGGCAGGCTCACCCGCTCATACGTCGACCCCAGGACGAACTCGCCGGGATGCAGGATGAAGGTCTCGTCGCCCGCCACCTCGACCTCTCTCGTGAGGTCAGACTGGTCGACCGCCGGATCGATGTGCGGGTACTTGTGGTTGTCGAAGACCCGGAAGAACTTGTCGAGACGCACGTCGATGCTTGACGGCTGGATCATCTCGCGGTCGAAGGGGTCGAGGCCGACGCGGCCGGCATCGATCTCGGCAAGGATGTCGCGGTCGGAGAGAAGCACGAGTCGAAACTAACGCATGCCCATGGACGACGTGCGCTCTGCCAGCGTCAGCCCGTCACCGCTGTGAGCGCCGCCGCCTCGATGCCGACGATGGCGATCGCCTCGTCCTTGTCCGACGTGTCACCCGAGACCCCCACCACGCCGAGCAGCCGCCCCGCGTCGTCGTGGACAAGCACCCCGCCGGGAACGGGGACGAGCGACCCGCCGATCGCCGACGTGGCCGCAGCGATGAAGTAGGGCTGCTGCTCCGCCCGGGCCATCAGCGCCCGCGAGCCCATGCCCAGCGACACGGCGCCGTGGGCTTTGCCGAACGCGATCTCGAAACGCTTGTTCGACGAACCGTCCTGGCGCTCGACAGCGACGACGTGTCCACCGGCATCGAGCACGACGACCGTCATCGGCTTGCAGTCGGTCTGCGCCGCGTGCGCGAGTGCCGAGGAGATGATCGCGCGGGCAGTGTCCAGGCTGAGCGTCATGTCGTGGTCCTTTGGGTCAGGGTCTTCCGGTCAGGGTCTTCTGGCTGAGGCGATGGCGGTGCAGTATCGGCTCGGTGTACCCACTGGGCTGGCTCACACCGTCGAGCACGAGATCGCGAGCCGCAAGGAATGCCTCGCCATCGAACGCCGGCGCCATCGGTACGTACGTCGGATCGCCCGCATTCTGCTCGTCCACGACCGCCGCCATACGCCGCAGGGTCTCCTCGACCTGGTCGATCGTGACGACACCGTGCAGGAGCCAGTTGGCGACGTGCTGCGAGGAGATGCGGCAGGTTGCGCGGTCCTCCATCAGGGCGACGCCGTGGATGTCGGGGACCTTGGAGCAGCCGACGCCGGCGTCGATCCAACGGACCACGTAGCCCAGGGCACTCTGGATGTTGTTGTCGATCTCGGACTGCAGATCTTCTGCCGACCACTCAGCCGGATCGCCCAGCGGAATCGTCAGGAGCTCGGCCCTCGTGGCGCGACTGCCGCCGGTGAGCTCGCGCTGGCGCTCGTGAACGTCGACCTGGTGATAGTGGATCGCGTGAAGCGTCGCGGCGGTCGGCGACGGCACCCACGCGCACGTTGCGCCGGCGCGGGGGTGCTCGATCTTCTTCTCCAGCATCTCCGCGAGGTTGTCGGGAGCGGCCCACATGCCCTTGCCGATCTGGGCACGACCCTGCAATCCGCAGGCCAGACCGATGTCGACGTTCGACGCCTCGTAGGCCGTGATCCACACCTCGCCGCGCATGTCGTTCTTGCGGACCACGGGTCCCGCCTGCATCGACGTGTGGATCTCGTCGCCCGTGCGGTCGAGGAAACCGGTGTTGATGAAGGCCACCCTGTCGCTCGCGGCGCGGATGCACGCCTTGAGGTTGAGCGTCGTGCGACGCTCCTCGTCCATGATGCCCACCTTGAGGGTGAGGGGCGGCAGGCCCAGCACGTCCTCGACACGGGCGAAGAGGTCGGCCGTGAACGCGACCTCGTCGGGCCCGTGCATCTTGGGCTTCACGACGTACATCGAACCCGTGCGTGAGTTGGCGAGCGACGTGTCGCCGCGCAGGTCGTGCACGCTGCCGAGCGTCGTCACCAGCGCATCGAGGATGCCTTCGGGCACCTCGTTGCCGTCGCGATCGAGCACGGCGTCGGTCGTCATGAGATGCCCGACCTGACGGATGAACAGCAGCGACCGCCCGTGCAGCCGCACGGTCTCGCCGGACGGCGAGGTGCACGTCCGGTCGGGGTTCATCGATCGGGTGAAGGTACGGCCGGCCTTGGTGACGTCCTCCACGAGCGTCCCCTGCATCAGCCGGAGCCAGTTGCGGTAGCCGACGATCTTGTCGGCGGCGTCGACGGCGGCCACAGAATCCTCCAGGTCCATGATCGTCGACACCGCAGACTCCAGGACGATGTCCTTGACGCCGGCAGCGTCCGTCGACCCGACGGAGTCGCTCGGGTCGATCAGGATCTCCAGGTGCAGCCCGTGGTGGACGAGCACGACAGCCTCGGGTGACTCGGCTGCACCGCGGTGACCGACGAGCTGGTCCGGGTCCGCGAGGCGCAGCACCTCGTCTCCCACCGTCACGGCAAGCCCGTCGCCGTCTACCGCATACGAGCTCACGTCGGCGTGCGAGCCGCCCGCCAGCGGCACGTGCGCGTCAAGCAGTGCGCGTCCGCGGGCGATGACCTCGGCTCCACGCACGGTGTTGTACGAGTCACCCCGCGCGAGGTCGCCGTCCTCCGCGATGACGTCGCTGCCGTAGAGCGCGTCGTAGAGGGAGCCCCATCGTGCGTTTGCGGCGTTGATCGCGAAGCGGGCATTGAGCAGGGGCACGACGAGCTGCGGGCCGGCCTGGTCGGAAATTTCGACATCGACGCCCGTGGTCGTGATCTCGAAGTCGTCGGGCTCCGCCAGGAGGTAACCGATGCCTTCCAGGAACGAGGTGTACGCGGCCGGGTCCGGGATGCCCGGTGCGGTTCGGTGGAAGTCATCGATCTGCGACTGGAGCTCGTCGCGGCGGGCGAGCAGCTCACGGTTGCGCGGCGCGAGGTCGTGGATGACTGCGTCCACACCCGACCAGAACGCCGCCGGATCGACGCCCGACCCGGGCAGCGCCTCGGACTCGACGAAGTGGTGGAGCGCCGCGTCAACGCTCAGCCCGCCAACCTGCACGCGATGATCCATCGAACATCTCCCGAACTTTTTTTCGCATGGTGGAAATTTCTCTCTTGATAATGGAAGATATGAGCCATCGACGCGTATTGTCAACCGTGCGCCAGACAACGACGGGGAGGGCCATGACCCAGGACACGACTCGGGCCGCAGTGACGGCCAGCGGTTCTGGGAGCGGCGGCGTGCAGTCGGTGCAGCGCGTGCTCGACCTCCTTGAAATTGTGGCGTCCGGTGGTGGCCAGATGGCGGTCGGCGAGATCGCCGCGGCCTCCTCGATCCCGCTGCCCACGATCCACCGGCTACTGCACACCCTGGTGGAGCGCGGCTACATGCGTCAGCTGCCCAACCGACGCTATGCACTGGGCTTCCGCCTCGTCCCGCTCGGCATCGCCGCCCACGCCGTGGTCGGCGCGACGGCACAGGCCATGCTCAGCGAGCTCGTTCAGCAGCTCGGCGAGACGGCCAACCTCGCGATTCTGTCGGGCGACCACGCCGAGTACGTCGCCCAGGTCCCGTCGCATCACGCGATGCGTATGTTCACCGAGGTCGGCCGCCGCGTCGAGATGCACTGCACCGGTGTCGGCAAGGCGCTCCTCGCACAGCTCGACGAGCACCAGGTCCACACCATCGTCGACCGGGTCGGAATGCCCGCTTACACCCCACACACGCTGACCACCGAGCCCCAGCTGGACGCGGCTCTGGCCGTCATCCGGCAGCAGGGATACGCGCTCGACGAGCAGGAGCAGGAGACAGGCGTGCGCTGTGTCGCGGTGCCGATCCCGGCCGGGCCGGCGTCGTGGATGGCGGTGTCGGTGTCCGGGCCACTGACCCGCATGACCGACGACGTCGTGGAGCGTGCGGTGCCGCTCCTGCAGTCGGCCGCCGCCAGGATCGCCGACGAGCTGGCCGGGGCCACCCAGTGACAGGCCTTGATGAGGCACTGGCGCGCCGACCGATCTATCGTGTGGATGAGTGGAGTTTTTGCGCAATGGAAGATCGCCGATGAGTCTGACCAGTTCCCTTCCGTCGTCCGTCGACGTCACAGCACTGGTGGCTGGCCT
The DNA here is from genome assembly GCF_014378035.1 of Aeromicrobium sp. GTDB lineage: Bacteria > Actinomycetota > Actinomycetes > Propionibacteriales > Nocardioidaceae > Aeromicrobium. Next base: position 14,946 of record NZ_JACMOM010000380.1, read on the forward strand.
GCCCGACGGGTGCGTCATCGTCGACCCGAGCCGCATGGACGCCTACCGCCACGACCGCGCCCGCGACCCCGGCGCCGGCACGCCGCTGGCCGTCGTGCGGGCCACCACGACCGAGGACGTCCAGGTCGCCGTCCGTTTCGCGGTGGAGCACGGCCTCTCGATCGTGCCCCGGGGGGCCGGATCCGGGTTGTCGGGCGGCTCGTCGGCGATCGACGGGTGCCTCGTCATCTCGATGGAGCGCATGCGGGCCATCGAGATCGACCCCGTCACTCGCACCGCGGTCGTCGAGCCGGGCGCCTTCAACGCCGAGGTCAAGGCGGCCGCGGCCGAGCACGGCCTCTGGTATCCACCCGATCCGTCGTCGTTCGAGTTCTGCTCGATCGGCGGCAACGTCGCCACCAACGCCGGGGGCCTGTGCTGCGTCAAGTACGGCGTCACGACCGACTATGTCCTCGGCCTGACGGTCGTCCTGGCCGACGGCAAGGCCGTCAAGCTGGGTGGGGCTCGCCTCAAGGACGTCGCGGGCCTCTCGCTGACCAAGCTCTTCGTCGGCAGCGAGGGGACACTCGGCATCATCACCCGCATCGTGCTGCGCCTCATCCCGGCCCAGCGTGCGCCGTCGACCCTGGTGGCGTCGTTCGGCTCGCTCGACTCCGCGATCCAGGCCGTCCTCGACATCACCCGGCGCATGCGCCCCTCCATGCTCGAGTTCATGGACAAGGCGTCGATCAACGCGGTCGAGGACCTGACGAAGATGGGGCTGGACCGGTCGGCCGAGGGCATGCTGATTATCCAGTCCGACGAGCCGGAGGTCTACGCCGCCACCGAGATCGCCGAGATCGCCGAGATGTGCGAGGCCAACGGCGCGACCGAGGTGTTCTCCACCGACGATCCTGAGACTGGCGAGGCATTCGTCGTCGCGCGGCGGATGGCCATCCCCGCTATCGAGCGGAAGGGTTCGCTGCTCCTGGAAGACGTCGGCGTGCCGTTGCCGCAGCTTGGTGCCCTGTGCCGCGGCATGGAAGCCATCTCGTCGGCCCACGACGTGACCATTGCGGTCATCGCACACGCCGGCGACGGCAACACCCACCCGCTCATCGTGTTCGACCCGATGGACGCCGACGAGGCCGCCCGTGCCCAGCTGGCGTACGGCGAGGTCATGGATCTCGCGATCGCGCTCGGCGGGACCATCACTGGTGAGCACGGCGTCGGCCGGCTCAAGAAGGGTTGGCTGCCCGACTATCTGGGCCCAGATGTCCTCGATCTCAACCACAAGATCAAGAACGCGCTCGACCCCTCAGGCATCTTCAACCCGGGTGCCGTCCTCGAGCACGACCCGTCCCGGCGCGAGTAGCCGAGCGCATCGCTAGTCTGGGGGTCGGTCGCTCACGCGACCACGCCGATGTAGCTCAGTGGTAGAGCGCTTGCTTCCCAAGCAAGATATGCGAGTTCGATTCTCGTCATCGGCTCCGGCGCGAAGCGCCCCACCCGATGACGCGAATCGAGTCGGCCCCCCTCCGAGACGGCCCCCCGCGGCGAAGCCGCCACCAGCCGCCTCCCCACGAGGGATCTCGTCATCGGCTCTGGCGCGAAGCGCCCCCAAACCCGACGACGCGAATCGAGTCGATCGGTCGGACCGTCTCGACGACCTCTGTCAGTCGACGGAAGCGGTGACGGATTCCGCCCGGTGACGCCGACGGCGCAGTGACGCGGCCACGGCGAACCCGGCCAGCACGAGCGTGAGGACGACCCAGCTCAGGAAGTAGGGCCGTCCCAGGATGGTCATGTTGTCGGGCTTGCCACCCTGACCGCTCAGCACGGGGATGAACACGACAGTGAGCGTGGCCCAGAGCAAGAAGGCCAAGGCCGTCGCCGACCGGAAGTGTCCGGGCAGGAGCCGCGCGGCCGCGACCCCGACGAGCACGATGATCGGCGCGACGATGAAGTCGTGGAGCACGACGCCCCCTGCGAGCCAGACTCCCGTGGACGTGAGCTGCGCACCGGTGAAGCCGCGCATCAGCCACAGACCCCAGAGGCCGAACCCGACGCCCGCAAGAACGAGCAGACCGCGGATGACCCTCATGCCTTGACCTCCAGCCGACGGACCCACTTGGTCTGGAAGACCCCGGGTCGGTTGGGCGCGATGATGCGGCACGGATAGCCGTGGTCGAGGCTCAGTGTCTCTCCGTTGAGCTCGAGCGCCAGCAGCGCACGATGGTCCTTGACGTAGTTGGCGGGCAGCACCGAGACGCCGAAGGCACCCTTGGTCTGCATCGACCTGATCGTGACGTCCGAGTCGGCGGGCGCGCCCACCATCGCGATGACGTCACGCAGCGAGGGCCCGGTCCACACGGCGTTGCGACTCCACCCCTCGACGCACGTGATCGGCAGGCGGTGCGTGCGTTGCGGCATCGCCAGGAGCTGGTCGCGACTGAGCGAGATCGTCTGACCCTTCGCGACGATCTCGAGGACGAAGTTCGGATCCATCGCGGCCTTGGCCGAACCCGCTCCGCTGGCTGTCCGGTTGATCGGCAGGTCCTGGGGGCCATTGCCGTCGCGCACCGCGAACACCGACACCTTGCGCAGGAACGGCACGGTCTGTCCGGCGGTGAGCAGCACGGCGAGGCCGGAGGCGACGAATGCTCCCTGCAGGACCATGCGACGGGTCGGTGCATCGGGGTCATCGTCATCGTTCTCGACGTCGTCCTTGTCGACCGGGGCGTTGACCGGGACACCGAGACCCTTCCGGATGGCCGGGAGCTTGACGGCGATGTGCACCAGGATCGCGCCGATCGAGATCCACGCGACGGCATAGTGCGTGGAGCGGAAGCTGAAGTTCCACGGGTACCACTGGGCGATGTTGAGCAGCCCGCTGGAGAGCTGGAAGAACGCAGCGGCCACAAGGACGCCGATCGATGCGCGCTCAAGTATTTCGATGACAAGCTCGCGACCCGGCTTCGTGGGGGGCCTGATGAACAGTCGCGGGAAGACCGACCAGAGCTTGACCAGCAGCAGCGGGATCGCGGCGATGCCCGAGAGGATGTGCGTGCCCTGGGTGAACCGGTAGAGCTGCGTCGGGTTGGGGCCAAGCGGCAACCACCCCGGCGTCTGGTACTGCCAGTGGCTCCAGATGCCGGTGAGAAAGCAGATGCTGAAGGCGATGCCGAGCGCCATGCCGACGCGCGCTGTCAGCGCAGTCCCGCGTGCCCTGCTCTCGAAGTCCTCGGGTCTCGGGATCCGACTCTCGATGTCCTCGACCCTGGGAAGTCTCATGCCGCCATCCGCTCCATGGTGGCGGTGTGGCGTCCGCCGACGGTCCGTGTGGTCACCACACGCATTCCGGCCTGTCCCGCGACGGCATCGATGGCGTCGAGGCCGACCACGGCCCACTCGAAGTGCGCCGAGAGTCGACCTTCTACGCGAAGTCGACGACGCTCCCGGACGAATCCGGCACCGTCGTCGGCAACCTCGGCGATGACGTGGCCGCCCGGCGTCAGCACGTCGCGCATCCTGGTCAGCAGCCGCACGGGGTCTCCCCCGATGCCAAGGTTGCCGTCGGCCAACAGGGCGTACTGCCACCGCCCCTCACCCGGGATCAGACCGAAGACGTCGCGCCGCAGCGCGAGGGCGCCGCGGACTCGGGTCTGCCGGACGGCCTCGGTGGAGACGTCAATGCCCATCGCCGGCACCTTGCGAGCCGCGATCTCGCCAACGAGCCTGCCCGGCCCGCAGCCGACGTCGATCGTGGCGGCGTCACACGGGTCGATGAAGAGCGCACGGTCGACCCAGTCCGGGGCGGACGACCACTGGCCGACCTCGAACGGTTGGGCGCGCCCGATGTGGTCGACGACATGCGTCAGCTTCCCGGCGAAGGCCGCGTCGTAGGCGCTCACTGCGTCAAAGGCGATGCTCATACCCGTGCCTCCTCGGTGGGGGCGTCCTGGACCGGAGCGTCGGGGATCGGAGCGTCGGTAGCCGGTTCCGACTCGGCGGCCATCATCTTCTGGACCCTTTGGACAGCGAAGGCGAGGTGGGAGATCGGGAGGCTGGCTGCGATGTCGACGGCGTCCTCCCACGTGTCCATGTCGCGAACGGTGCGCACGTGCTCGAAGTCGCCACCGAGGGCGATCTCCGTCTCCTCCGCGGTGTCGTCCTGCGACATCCCGACGCTCACGAGGCCGTGCGCCTCGTGCGGGTCGGGCAGACCAAGCAGCCACCATCCACCGTCGTCGGCGCGACCGATGACGCGCGATCCGTTGAGGACGATGTTGCCCGCCGCGAGGTAGTCGGCGACGGTGATCTGTGGGGTGTCCATGCCGACCTGGACCACGCCTCGTGCCGCGTCCGCGTCGACGTGGGCGTGCGCGAGGCGCTCGCCCAGACCCTCGCCCTGCTGCTGGACGACGCGGGTCTGCTCCAGCGCCGCAACGATCTCGTCGGACCGGACAGCCTGCGCGAGGTCACCCGTCATCGACACGACGACGGGCCACCCCACCGAAGTCGCCGTGATGAGCGTGTCCAGCAGCGCTGCTGCGGCAACCTCAGCGGCGGCGACGTCACCAACGGTGCTCGCGATGCGGGTCTTGGTGAGCCCGGGAACGGGCGCCTTGGCCACGACGAGGAGTGTGGGGGCGTTCATGTGAGCACCTTCGCGAAGTCATGGATGACACGGGCCGTGCCGCGCACGGAGCCCGAAACTTTCGATTTCGTGCCGGCCGCACGGCGGTCGTACGCGACGTCTATCTCTCGGACCGACCAACCCGCCCGGGCCGCGCGCAGCATGAGCTCGAGCGGGTATCCGAACCGGCGATCCTGCACGTCGAGGTACAGGAGGTCGTCGCGGCGACACACGCGCATCGGGGCGAGGTCGTGGATGGGGAAGGCGCTGCGACGACGGATCCACGACGCGAGCACCTTGGTGCCGGCGCGGGCATGCCACGGCCACACGCCACGACTGACGGGGCGGCGTCGGCCCACCGCCATCGTGGTGCCACCGCTGCTGACGAGGTCGTACATCGGCACGAGGTCGGCCAGCCGCATGGAGGCATCGCCGTCCATCACCGCGACGAAGTCGGCGTCGGACGCAAGCATCCCGGCGTGTACCGCGGCCCCGTATCCGGGACGGTTCTCGGTGACGACGTGGGCGCCGAGAGAGCGGGCAACATCGGCCGTGCCATCGGTGGAGCCGTTGTCAACGACGATGACACGCCATCCTTCCGGCACGTCGGCAAGCACAGCCGGGAGGGCAGCTGCCTCATCCCGGCACGGGATCACCACGTCGCATACAGCCATACTCACGATTCGACGCTAGTGCCCCGAGGGCTTGGCCGCGACGCAAGATCACTGTCGGACCGGTGACATGACGCCGTTGTGTGCGTTGCAGACGCCCCGTAAGACCTAGGCTGACGGGCGTGTCCGTACCCCCCAGCCACTCCCGCGCCGCCGCGCTGTCGGCCGCCGCCGGGTTGACGCTGGTGCTGGTGGCGCACTTTCTCCCCCCGCTGACGTACAAAGACATTGACCTCCAATACCCGCCGCTGCACGCCTACTGGGATCCACGGTTCGTGACCCTGACAATCCCGGCGGTCGCGGTGGGCCTCCTGCTCTGGCTCACGCTGCCCCTCGTGGCCCGCGCCGTGTCGTGGCGAACCCTGCTCCTGGTCGCCTACGTGACGACCTGGACCTGGACGATGGCGCTGGCCATGACGGACGGCAAGGACGGCCTGGCGTCGGTCTTCGCGCGTCGACAGGAATACGTCTACGACGCCCAGCGGGTCGGCTCGATCCACACGATGATGCACACGTTCATCGAGCGCATCCCGCTCGACTCCCCCCACAACTGGTACGTGCACGTCGCCGGCCACCCTCCCGGCGCGCTGCTGTTCTTCGTGCTGCTCGACCGCATCGGGGTCACCGGCTTCTTCAGCATCGGGCTCGTCGTCGTGACCCTCGCCAGCACGGCGGTCGTGGCGGTGCTCATCACGCTGCGGACCCTGGGGTCCATCACGCTGGCCCGTGAGGCGATGCCGTGGCTCGTGCTGGCGCCGAGCGCCGTGTGGATGGGCGTGAACGGCGACGCGCTGTTCACGGCGGTGGCTGCGTGGGGCCTGGCACTGCTCGCCATCGCCGCGGTGACCCGGCACCTCGTCCCGGCCATCGGCAGCGGCCTGCTGCTCGGGCTGTGCGTCTACCTCTCCTACGGCCTGCCTTTGCTCGGGGTCCTGGCGATCACGGTGCTCATCATCGCCAAGTCCTGGCGTCCGCTGCCGTGGGCGATCGGTGGCGCCATGGTCGTGGTGGCCATGTTCACGGCCGGCGGGTTCTCGTGGTGGGAGGCCTATCCGGTCCTGCGCGAGCGCTATTACGCCGGCATCGCCTCAGCACGTCCCTACTCCTACTGGGTGTGGGCCGACATCGCGGCGTGGACGTTCACGGTCGGCCTGGCCGTCTGGGCCGCGTTCCCCCACGCCGTTCGTGCCCTGCGCAGCCGATCGGACGACATGGGCGATGGCGTTGGAGAGGGGGGAGCTGAGGAGAGAGATGCCGAACGGGAGAACGCCATGCGCCGCGACCACAAGGTCATGGCCCAGCTCGCCGCTGCCGCCGTGCTGACCATCGGCCTCGCCGCGGTCTCCGGCATGAGCAAGGCCGAGACGGAGCGCATCTTCCTGCCGTTCACGATCTGGGTCGTGGCCCTCCCCCTCCTGCTCCCAACCCGGTGGCGCAGTCCGCTCCTCTTGTCGCAGGTCGTGCTTGCGATCGGCGTGCAGACACTTCTGCTGACAAGGTGGTGACCATGTCGCTCGGTGACCGTCCGCACGTCCTCGTGATCGAGGACGACCTCGCCGTGCGCGACGTGCTGCGGCGCTATCTGGAGCAGGATGACTACGACGTGACCGTCGCCGCCGACGGCAGGGCCGGACTCGCTGCCGCGCGTGACCTCAACCCTGACCTGATCGTCCTCGACGTGATGCTGCCGCACATGAACGGCTTCGACATCTGCCGCCGCCTCCGCGACGACGACAGCTCATCGGTACCCATCATCATGCTCACCGCACTCGGTGAGACCGATGACCGCATCGCCGGCCTCAGCAGCGGCGCCGACGACTACGTGACCAAGCCCTTCAGCGTCAAGGAACTGACTCTCCGGGTCGGGTCGGTGCTGCGCCGCAGCCTCGTCACCGGCGGTCCACGAGCCGTCGCCGGCCTTCTCATCGACGGCGATCTCACCCTCAACCCGGTGTCGCGAGAGGCCCTGCAACGCGGAAGGTCACTGCCGCTCACGACGCGAGAGTTCGATCTGCTCCACTTCTTCCTTCGCCGCCCACGGCAGGTGTTCAGCCGCGAGGACCTGTTGCAGCAGGTCTGGGGCTGGGACTTCGGCGACCAGTCGACCGTGACGGTCCACGTCAAACGCCTGCGCCACAAGGTCGAGGAACGCCCGGCCGAGCCCGCCAGACTCGTCACTGTCTACGGCCGCGGCTACCGTTGGGACCCCGAACGCTCCGAGGCATCATGACCACTGACGCGCTCCACTCCGTCGTCATCGGGCTGCTCAGCTCGATGGCCGTCGTCTCCGTCGGCGCCGTGGTCCTGCACCAGCTGCGGGCCCGCACCCTGGCGTTGTCCATCGTGCTGCTGACGCTCGTGCCGTTGCTCGCGATCATCGCCGGCGTGGTCGTCACGAGCCAGTTCATGTTCACCGCCGAGCTGCGACGCACCGCTCTCGTGTGGTTCGCGGTCACGGCGGTCAGCGTGCCGAGCGCCGTGCTGCTGGGCCGCTCGATCGCCCGGCAGAGCGTCTGGGAGAGCGAGGCCCTCGAGCGCGAACGCAGTGCCGAGCGCTCGCGCCGCGAGCTGCTGGCCTGGCTGAGCCACGACCTGCGCACCCCCATCGCAGGCGTTCAGGCCATGACCGAGGCGCTGGAGGACGGTGTGGTCTCCGACCCCGAGGACGTGAAGCAGTACGCCCAGCTGATCCGCTCGGAGACACTACGACTCGCGTCGATGATCGACGACCTGTTCGAGATGTCGCAGATCAACGCGGGCACGCTGCGGCTCGATGTCGGACCCATCGCGGTCGACGACGTCGTGCGCGCCGCGGTCGAAGCCATGCGACCGGCGGCAGACCGGCGCGGCGTCAGTGTCGTTGTCGACGGCCACCCCCACGGCACCCTCGCCGTCGGCGCAGCACCCGAGCTCATGCGGGTGCTTCACAACTTGCTGGGCAACGCCATCCGTCACACCCCGGAATCGGGCGTCGTCGCCGTGTCCGTCGGCGCAGACTCCCTTGGCGTGTGGCTCCGGGTCGAGGACGCCTGCGGAGGCATCCCCGATCACGACATCACCAACGTCTTCGACATGGGCTACCGAGGGACGGACTCTCGTGAGTCCGAGCGGGGCCTCGACGCGCAGGGGGCCGGCATGGGGCTGGCGATCGCCCGCGGCCTGCTCGATGCCCAGTCCGGCTCGATCGCCGTGCACAACCACGAGCAGGGCTGCCGGTTCGAGATCAGGCTGCCCGCCGCCTGACGACCTGTCGGGTCGTCCCGGCCGACGTCAGCGGGTGCGCAGCGGGTCGGTCGCCAAGGCCGAAAGCCCCTCCTCGGGGCGGACGCTCGCCGTGAAGCCGAGCCCCTCGGCCGCAGCCCGAGGGGAGGCCACGACGTGGCGTACGTCAAACCGTCGGTAGTCCCCTGTCAGCACGGGCGCGCCACCGCCGGCCGCCTCAGCCAGTGTCGCCGCCATCTGACCGATCGTGAACGGGTGGCCCGAGGCGATGTTGTAGGGCGTCAGCCCGGTGGGGTGCTTGCCCACCCGCTCGATGGCCGCGACGTTGGCGCGGGCGACATCGCTCACGTGCACGAAGTCGCGCATCTGCTGACCGTCCTCGAAGACCTTGGGTGCCTCGCCCCGGGCGATCGCCGACCGGAAGATCGCCGCCACACCGGCGTAGGGGGTGTCGGCAGGCATGCCGGGACCGTAGACGTTGTGGTAGCGGAGTGCGACGGTGCGCGCGCCCTCGAGCGTGCACCATGCGCTGGCGTAGTGCTCCTGCGCGACCTTCGACGCGGCGTAGCTGGTGCGAGGGAGGAACGGCGTGTCCTCCGCGATCTCGCGCCACGTGATGTCCCCGCCGCACACCGGGCAACGCGGGTCGAATCGGCCCACCTCGAGGTCGTCCTCGTGGCGTACCGCGGGCGGGACGTCGCCGTCGCGGGGGCACGTGTATCGGCCGTCGCCGTAGACCACCATCGACGACGCGAGCACGAGATCGGCGATGCCGGCCCTGGCCATCGCCGCCAAGAGGTGCGCGGTGCCCGCATCGTTGTGCTCGGCATAGTCGGGGAGATCCTGCGCGTCGACGCCGTTGCCGACCATGGCGGCCTGGTGGCACACGACGTCGATGTCACGCAGCACGGCATCGAGGGAGTCGTGCCTGATGTCGAGCCGCTCGAAACCGTCTGGGTACGGTCCGGGACCGTGCGCCTGCGGCAGGAAGGCGTCCAGCGCGACCACGTCGTGGCCGCGCTCGCGGGCCTGGGCAGCGATGTGGGTGCCGATGAAGCCGGCCGCGCCGGTGAGCAGGATCCTCACTCGTGCCCCGAGTCAGGAAGGTTGATCGGCAGTTCCATGCCGTCGACCGAGCGCGAGCACGGGCAGGCGCGGTCGGTCCCCAGCCCCGAAACGACGGTGGCGAGGACCGACTTGAGGGCGTCGGTGTGCGCCGCGAAGACCTTGAACACAGCGTCGACGCTCACCGCACTCGCCTCGTCGACGCCGGCGTCGTGATCGGTGACCAGCGCGACGGTCGAGTAGCAAAGTGCCAGCTCACGGGCGAGAACAGCTTCGGGGTGACCGGTCATGTTGACGACAGCCCAGCCCTGGTCGGCATACCACCTCGACTCGGCCCTCGTCGAGAACCGCGGACCGTCGATGACCACCATCACCCCGCCGTCGACCGGATCGTGACCGGAGAGCCCGTCGAGCAGGTCGGCGCGCAGACGCGGGCAGTACGGGTCCGCGAACGACACATGGCAGGCGCCGGAGTCGAAGTAGGTCTGGTTGCGGCCGGTCGTGCGGTCGACGAGCTGGTCGGGGACGACGAACGTACCGGGGCCGAGGTCGAGCTGCAGGCCGCCCACCGCGCACGGCGCGATGACCTGACGCACTCCGAGGCTGCGCAGCGCCCACATGTTGGCGCGATAGGGCACCTTGTGTGCCGGGAACTCGTGGTGCGGGCCGTGCCTCGGCAGGAAGGCCACCGGCCGGCCGGCGACGGTGCCGATCGAGATGGGGGCGGACGGCGGTCCGTACGGAGTTTGAACCTCGACCGTCCGGGGATCGTCGAGGAACGTGTAGAAGCCGGAACCGCCGATCACGGCGACGTCGGGGCGCATGCTCTCACTCATGCCCAGAGCATGCCACCTACCCGTTCCAGGGGCTCGTCCCAGGGGTTCGGGCCCCGCCCCGACCCCACCAAAGAACAAATTTGGGTCTCATTATCACTGCCGTTGCAGTAGATAGCGTCATTCGAGCGCGACCTGTCGCACAGCCACACCAATCCGGTGTGGTGGGGGTGTCGAAGCACTGATGTACCCAGCCAATCCTCGGTTGACCCCAAGACAGACACAAGGAAGTGCATTGACATGAGCACCATCAAGAACCGTAAGATCTTCGCCGGTATCGCGCTTGCTGCCGCCGCAGCGTTCCCCCTCGCTGCCTGCAGCTCTTCGTCGGATTCGGCTGCGACGTCAGCCTCGGGTTCCAAGACGACCGTTGCCAAGCCCCTCGCCCGTCTGAATGACCTGTCCACCGGTGGCACCACGGCCATCGCGCTGGA
>NZ_JACMOM010000381.1 GCF_014378035.1 Aeromicrobium sp.
GTTCTCGACTCCAGCGAATCGCCGAGCCTGCCGGTCTCAGTCATCGCTGACATCGCGGCCGGCACCTACCCCGCCGTCGTCAACATTCTGCTGGGTCTGCGCAAGGCGGAACGAACGGGACAGGGAGAGCACATCCAGGTCTCCATGGCGCACAACCTCCAAGTCCTGTCGTACGGCTACTTCGCGACGCATCAGGCAGGTGGTGGGTGGCCGAAGGCAGGCGCGGAGCTGCTGACCGGTGGTAGCCCGCGGTACCAGATCTACGCGACGTCCGATGGCCGCCACATTGCGTGTGCCGCACTGGAGCAGAAGTTCTGGACCCGACTGGTCGAGATCGTCGGACTCGACCCGAAGTATCACTCGGACGAAGGCCAGGAGACAGCTGTCATCGCCGCTCTGCGAGAGGTGATCGTCGAGCATCCGTCCGGCCACTGGCGTGATGTTCTCGATGGTGAGGACGTCTGCGCGGTGGTGGTCTCGAGCTGGGACGAAGCCGTCGCAGCTGGACTGGTCGTGACCGATGGTCCGGCCCACGTGACCGAACCGCGAGGCGACCAACGTTCCTTCGCCACGCTCCCCAGCCCCCTGTCATCGGGACTTCGTCGGCCGGACGAAGTCGCCCCCTATCCGTCCTTGGCTGACCTTCCGCCAAACCCCTGGGTCTGAACCCACCACCATCAAGGAGTCACGATGCGCGCTGCACTTGTCAAAAATTTCGGCCCACCGTCCAGCCTGGTCATCCAGGAGGTTGACGACCTGTTGGCCGACGCGGGCGAAGTTGTCATTGAGGTCGCTGCCGTCAGCATCAACTACCCGGACATCCTCGTCGTTGAGGGGACCTATCAGAACATGCCCGAGCGACCGTTCAGTCCAGGCAAGGAGGCGGCAGGTCGAGTCTTGGCCGTCGGCACCGGGGTCGAGCGTGTGACCGTCGGACAACGAGTCCTGGTGCTTGTCGAGTTCGGCGCGTACGCCGAGCAGATCGTCGTTCCCGAGGATCTCGTCATCGACTTGCCTGACAGCATCGGCTACGTCGACGCAGCCGCGCTCGGCCTGGTCGCGTCCACCGCACACTTCGGCCTCTTGCGCCGCGGACAGCTGCAGCCCGGTGAGAACGTGTTGATCACTGGAGCAGGTGGGGGAGTCGGGTCCGCTGGAGTCCAGATCGCCAAAGCCAGCGGTGCGCGAGTCATCGCTCTGGCGCAGGACGAGGCGAAGGGAGAGGTCGCCCGACAGCAGGGCGCCGACGTGGTGCTCACATCGACCGCAGACACATTGCGCGACGACCTGCTCGAGGTCACCGACGGCAACGGCGTCGATGTCGTCCTCGACATGCTGGGCGGAGACTTTCTGACCCAGATCATTCGGGCGACAGCCTGGGAAGGCCGCATCGTCATCGTCGGTTTCGCTGCTGGCGGTCAGAACCCGATCAAGCCGGGTCACCTGCTGGTCAAGAACATCGCAGTGCTTGGTCTGCAGAGCAGTGACTACCGTGACCGGAACCCTGCCCTGATGCGGTCGACCATGCGTGAGGTGTTCGACATGGTCGAGGCAGGGCAGCTCGCATCTACTGTCGACACCACCTTTCCTCTGGAGAAGGCGGGCGATGCGCTCCAGTACGTCAAGGACGGCAGAGTCAAGGGCAAAGTCGTCGTCGTGACTGGAACAGCGTCGTGACCAGCACCAGCAGCGCATTCATCTACACCGCAGTCCGCACCCCCTTCGGACGGTTTGGTGGAGCTCTGGCGTCCGAACGGCCGGACGACCTCGCGGCGGCAGCCCTTCAAGGTTTGCTGGGTAAGGTCCCGTCCTTCGCCACCGAGTCGATCGGCGAGATTATTCTCGGCAACGCCAACGGTGCAGGCGAGGAGAACCGGAACGTGGCGCGCATGGCGACGCTCCTCGCGGGTCTTCCGGTCACCATCCCCGGAACGACCGTGAATAGGCTCTGCGGATCCTCCCTGGACGCAGCAATGATGGCCTCCAGAAGTATCGAGACCGGTGACGCAGACGTCGTGATCGCGGGGGGCGTCGAGTCGATGACTCGCGCTCCGTGGGTGCTTCCCAAGCCAGCTCGGGCTTTCCCCGCCGCCAACCTGGCGGCTGTCTCGACCACCCTGGGTTGGCGCCTGGTCAACGAGCGGATGCCGGCGGAGTGGACGGCCTCACTCGGAGAGTGCAACGAGCAGCTTGCCGACATGTACGGCATCTCACGAGAGCGGCAGGACGAGTTCGCGGCCCTGTCGCACCAGCGTGCTCACGAGGCATGGGAGAACGGTCGGTACGACGACCTGGTCATTCCACTTCCCGGAGTGGACGTGAACCGAGACGAAGGGATCAGGCCCGGCTCGACGGCAGAGAAGCTCGCGGCGCTGAAACCATCATTTCGCCCTAACGGAACGATCACCGCAGGTAACGCCTCGCCGCTCAATGATGGTGCTTCGGCTGTCTTGCTGGCCACCGAGGAGGCTGCGGACCAGATCGGCAGATCGCCCCTCGCCCGAGTTGCCGGCCGCGGAGCTGCCGCTCTGGCGCCGCAACAGTTCGGAATTGCCCCGGTCGAAGCCGCCAACCGCGCACTCGCCAGAGCCGACATCGGCTGGTCGGACGTCGGAGCGGTCGAGCTCAACGAGGCGTTCGCCGTCCAGTCCTTGGCGTGTATCGACGAATGGAAGATCGACCCGACCATCGTCAACGCTTGGGGCGGTGCCATCGCCATCGGCCACCCTCTCGGCGCGTCGGGCGGGCGGGTGCTTGGCACTCTTGCCCACCGCCTGATCGCCGAGAAGCAGCGATGGGGCGTAGCTGCCATCTGCATCGGCGTCGGGCAAGGTCTCGCCGTCGTCCTCGAGAACACGAACCTGTGAACGGAGTCCCAATGAGCATCCCCAGGAACATCGGCGTATTCGGCGGCGGACGAATGGGTGCGGGTATCGCGCACGCGTTCGTCGTGGCCGGCGCCAACGTGACCGTCGTCGAAGCAAATCAGACCGCAGCAGATGCCGCCGCTGACCGTGTCTTTGCGAGCCTTGCGAAGGCGGCCGAGCGCGGGAAGCTCAACGACGAACTCGACGCTGCCCGAAGTCGCCTCACCGTGGCCTCGTCAGCCGAGGCGCTGTCGGAGTGCGCCCTGATCATCGAAGCGGTGCCTGAGGTGGTCACGCTCAAGCAGGACATCCTTGCCAGCGTCGAACGAGTCGCCCAGAACGCGGTGCTCGCGACCAACACGAGCTCGCTGTCGGTCGACGTCATTGCTTCGAGCCTGCGCCGCCCGGACCAGTTCATCGGGCTGCACTTCTTCAACCCCGTGCCGGCCAGCGACCTGGTCGAGATCGTCGTCGGGTCCAAGACGTCCCCGGAGCTGGCCACCGAGGCCGCCCGCTGGGTCGAAGGCCTCGGCAAGACAGCGATCACCGTGACCGACTCGCCAGGGTTCGCATCCTCCCGGCTGGGAGTGGCCATCGCCCTCGAAGCGATGCGCATGCTGGAAGAAGGAGTGGCCAGCGCAGAAGACATCGACACCGCGATGACCTTGGGATACAAGCACCCCACCGGCCCGTTGAAGACCACTGACATCGTCGGACTCGACGTCCGGCTTGCCATCGCAGAACACCTGGCTCGCGAAGTCGGAGATCGTTTCGATCCGCCGGCCATCCTTCGTCAGAAAGTGGCCGACGGACAACTGGGGCGCAAGGCCGGCCAAGGCTTCTACCGTTGGTGAGCCGAGAACTGGCGCGCTCGGCGGCATCGCCCAGCCTGACAACGTCCGAGATCACCCCACGAGCGCAGTTGCGTCATGGGCGAGCGCGTCCGGGACAGCGACCGCGACCGAAGCTGACGTGGGACACGTCGCCAATGTCACAGGGGATCATTTTCCGGTCCACACCAGCGAGGGGTTCGCGCGGTCGACGGAGTTCGGAACTCGGTTCGCATACCGGCTGGTCGACCTGCCCTTCGCTCATGGCCTGATGTGGGCGCGAACAGGCGAGCTGGACGACAGCGTCATCGCGTTACTCTCCACCAAGCGGTGAGAGTTCCTTGCTCCCATTCAGATCGGAAGCACCATCGCGTTCCACCACCACCACCACCACCACCATGATAGTGACGTCGACCAGCAGGACCGTGTGGCCGGGTGGAGGAGTCCGCGTCCGGGCGACCCTGCTGACACCTACAAGTTCTTAGCTGACCTCCGGTCCTCGGGAACGCACGGCGATAGGTTCCAGTACTGTTCTGCGGCCACCGACGTCCTCGCGTGGTTGGCCGAGATCTGGACTGGTCGGCGCTACCCAGAGATCGCGTCTACTCACCTCTGGGCGCGTTTGGGTTCTGAACACGATGCGTTGGTCACCGTGGACGCCAGCGGGTTCGCTTTCGCCAACGGCGGGATTGCCTGCACGGCTCGAGATCTGGCCCGAGCGGGAAGGCTCGTGCTCGACGGCGGCCGTCGCGGAGACAAACAGATCGTTCCGCAGGCCTGGATCGAAGCAACAAGGACTGGCGGTAGACCCGAGGCTGCGGTTGGCAGTCTCTTTTCAGGCCATCCATCCTGCGGGAACGTATCGCAACCAGAGGTGGGTCACAGACGACGCGCGGAGCTCGCTCCACGCGGCGGGAATCCACGGCCAGATCATTGGGGTCGATCCGGAGAGCGACACCGTCATCGTCAAGTTCTCGGCGATGGACCCCGCTGTTTCGGAGCACTCCTCACGCCTTCATGCTCAACATTTCCGCCAGCTCGCACTCGCGGACATTGCGGGCTTGCTGAACCCTCTACTCAGTCTGGTGGAACCGCAATCGGCCAATGCCGCCAGCGCTGGTGCCCCGATCTCGGGGTTACGATGGCCGCTACAACTTCAAGATCGGTGCACCCCCAGGGGGCACATCGCACGGTGCAACAGTGAGTAACGGGACCCAACGGAACCAGATTTCACGCTCAGCACGCCGAAATCGGCCATTCTGAGCGTGGAATCGATCTGGTTCAAGTCCCCCCTCGGACACAAGTTGTAAGGAGTGAAACCCCTGTAGTTTCAGGGGTTTCACTCCTTTCTTCTTGGGTCCAGGCCGCGAATGTGCCGCCATAGGGGGCACAA